>NZ_JCADBM010000016.1:0-255209 GCF_059359075.1 Phytohabitans sp. LZ39
GGGAAAAATAAACCAAACTTGGCACTGGCTTATACAAACACCCTGTTGAGTTCTCAAAGAACAAACACACACCGCGATCCGAAACCCCCGTCTCGGGGGCCCCGCTCTCGGGGCAACTTGCCTAACTTACCTGGTCGACTTCGCGGTGTCAAGCCGGATCTTTGGCCCAACTTCGCATCGCCCAATTGGTCCCCGCGCCACGGCACACCGGTCGCCCGGTGAGTTGGTCTTGCGAGGGAAGCTTGCAGACCGGCCGATCGGTGCTTGGCACCACATCCGCCCGGCTCCTGCCGGCTTGTCTACCTTACCCGGTCGGCTTCGCAATCTCAAATCCGGCTGCCCGGTCGATCGCACCGCCCGCGCCCTGGTTTCGGCCGTTATGTCCGTCCCCTGTGGGCAGAGAGAAAGTTACGCGGGCGATCCGCAGAACGCAAATCGGTTATCGTCACTGTCTCGACGCGCCCGAGCGCCAGGAGCCGCGCCGTGGTCCGCGATCACCCGCCGAGCGTGGAAGAGTTGGGCTCATGGTCCTCGCCGAAGACGCGCTGCTCGGCCTGCTCCTGCCCTTCTGGCAGATCGTCATCGGTGCCGTCGTGCTCGTCGCGATCGTGGGCTCGGTGCACCGCCTCATCATGCGCGGACCATCCCGCATGACCACGATGATGCTGATCAGCGGCGGCGTCGTGGTCGGCCTCACAGTCATCGGCGTTCTCTGGAGCTGACTCGCCGCCACCGCCGCACCGCCCCTCAGAGCCGCCGATTTGCCAGGCTGGGCAGCTCCTCACGGATCGTGGCCAGCCGGGACAGGTCGATATCCGCGACGGTGACGCCAACCGTGTCCGGCGCCTGGGCGACCACCGTGCCCCACGGGTCGACGACCATGCTCCGGCCGAAGCACGTGCGCCCCGGCTCGTGGTCGCCGATCTGCCCAGCCGCCAGCACGTAACACTGGTTTTCGATCGCCCGCGCCCGCAGCAGGACCTCCCAGTGGTCGCGCCCGGTGTGCATCATGAACGCGGCCGGCACCACCAGCACCTGCGCGCCGGCCATGGCCAAGCGCCGGTAGAGCTCGGGAAAGCGCAGGTCGTAGCAGATGGACAGGCCGACCTGCACGCCCTCGACGTCGACGACCACCGTCTCCGCGCCAGGGGCCACGGTGCGGGACTCCTGGTAGGACACCCGGCCGGGGATCTCCACGTCGTACAGGTGGATCTTGCGGTAGCTGGCGGCCAGCTCACCGCCGCGGTCGAACACGAGCGAGGTGTTGTACGTCCGCTCGGCGTCCGGGCCTGTCTCGTGGAACGACCCCGCCAGCACCCACATCCCCAACGAACGCGCCGCGGCCGAGAAGTGTGCCGCGAACTCGCCGTCGATCCCTTCCGGCTTGGGCGCGCCGGCGCCGGGGCCGAGGTAGTCGACGTACTCGGGGAGGATCGCCAGGTCGGCGCCGCTCGCGGCGGCCTTCTCCAGCAGCTCGCCGGCGGCGGCGAGGTTGGCGGCACGGTCTTCGCGGGCGTTGAGTTGGCACACGGCGACGCGCATGCCGCCAGGCTACGTGGTCGCGAGCACGAGCGCCGTGGCCGCGAGCCCGAGACCCGCGATCTGCACCGGCCGCAGCCGCTCGCGGTCGACGGCGAGCGCGAGCAGCACCGTGCTCGCCGGGTAGAGCGCGGCGATCGCGGCGACGATGCTCAGGTGCCCGCGGACGGCCGCGGCGAGGTAGAACGCGTTCGCGATGATCTCCAGCGTGCCGGCCACCGCCGCCCAGCCCAGCACCGGACGGGAGAGACGCGCGGCCGTGCGGGTACCCAGGAGGATCGCGGCGCCGACCCCGACGGAGGTGAGCCGTCCGGCGGCGAGTGGCCACATCCCCGCCTCTTCGGTTGATTGGCCGAGCAGCGCGAAGAAGAGCCCGAAGAACACGCCGGCGACCAGCGACGTCGCGATCAGCCGCGGCGACACCGGGGCGCGGCCGGCCTGCGGCGGCGTCAGGCTGACCAGCCCGATGGCGACGACCGCGAGTCCGGCGCCGCCGAGGGCCAGCATCCCCGGCGCGCTGTCGGTGAACAGCCCGACACCGATCGGCACGATCGCCGCGGTGACGGCCGCGAGCGGGGCGACCACCGCCATCGCGCCGCCGGCGAGCGCACGGTAGAGCAGCACGATCCCGACGAAGCCGGCCAGGCCGCTGCTCGCGCCCCATGCCAGGTCAGCCGCGGTCGGGGTGCCGGGCAGCAGGATCACGCAGAGCGCGACCGTGGGCAGGCACAGCGCCTGCGAGATCACGGCGACCGCGAGTGGGTGGGCACGCTGCGACGCCCGTCCGCCGGAGTAGTCGGCGGTGCCCCAGATCAGGGCGGACAGCGCGGCGAGCACAATGGGAGTCACCGTGCAGTCGTATCACAATAATGACCGTGAAGGACACTCCATTGACCGAGACTGTGGCCGCGCTCACCGCGGCGGTGGCGGGGCACGTCCGCGCGCTGCGCACCGCGCGCGGCTGGTCCCTCGACGAGCTCGCCGGCCGGTCCGGGGTCAGCAAGGGCATGGTGGTGCAGATCGAGGGCGCGCGTACGAACCCCAGCGTGGGGACGCTGGTGCGGATCGCCGACGCGTTCGGCGTGACGATCGCGCGGCTGCTGGAGCCGGCCGAGGAGCGCACGGTGCGCGTCTCCGACGCCGAGACCGCGCCCCGGCTGTGGCAGGGGCAAGAGGGCAGCTTCGGCCGCCTGCTGCGCGGCATGAACGACCCGAGCTTCGTCGAGCTCTGGGAGTGGCGCTTCGCCCCGGGCGACCGCCACACCTCCGAAAACCACATGCCCGGCACCCGCGAGGTGCTCCACGTGCTGAGCGGCACGCTCACGCTCACGGTGGACGGGGTGGACCACACGGTCGAGCCGGGGCAGACGATCGACTTTCTGGCCGACCGCGCCCACACCTACCGCAATGACGGCAGCGACGAGACCCGGCTGATGATGGTCGCGATCGTGCCCAACACCGAGTGGGACCGCAGGACCGGCTAGGCGGTCTTTTCCTCGCGGTGCTCGCGACGGCGGCGCCCGGTGAACTCGCGCGGGACGATCGTCGGGTACACGTTTTCCATGACCACCTCGCGGGTGATCAGGACGCGGGCGGCGTCGGGGTTGCTGGGCACCTCGTACATCACGGAGAGGAGGACCTCCTCCATGATGGCGCGCAGGCCACGGGCGCCGGTGCCGCGGAGCATCGCCTGGTCGGCGATCGCCTCGAGCGCGGCGATGTCGAACTCGAGCTCCACGCCGTCGAGCTCGAAGAGGCGCTGGTACTGCTTCACGTAGGCATTGCGCGGCTCGGTCAGGATCTTGATGAGCGCCTGACGGTCGAGGTTTCGCACCGTGGTGATCACGGGGAGCCGGCCGATGAACTCCGGAATCAGCCCGAACTTGAGCATGTCTTCCGGCATGACCTGGCTGAAGATGTCGTCGGTCGAGCGGTCGGAGACGGCCCGCAGGTGGGCGCCGAAGCCGAGGCCGCCCTTGCCGACGCGCGACTCGATGATCCGGTCGAGGCCGGCGAACGCGCCACCGCAGATGAACAGGACGTTGGTCGTGTCGATCTGGATGAACTCCTGGTGGGGGTGCTTGCGCCCGCCCTGCGGCGGCACGTTGGCGACCGTGCCCTCCAGGATCTTCAGCAACGCCTGCTGCACACCCTCGCCCGAGACGTCGCGCGTGATCGAAGGATTTTCGCTCTTCCTTGCGATCTTGTCGACCTCGTCGATGTAGATGATGCCGGTCTCGGCGCGCTTGATGTCGTAGTCGGCCGCCTGGATGAGCTTGAGCAGGATGTTTTCGACATCCTCGCCGACGTAGCCGGCCTCGGTCAGCGCGGTCGCGTCGGCGATGGCGAACGGCACGTTGAGCATGCGGGCGAGCGTCTGCGCCAGGTGGGTCTTGCCGCAGCCCGTGGGGCCGATGAGCAGGATGTTGGACTTGGCCAACTCGACCGCTTCACCACTGGACCCGGGCGCGCCGGCCGCCTCTGCCTGGATGCGCTTGTAGTGGTTGTAGACCGCCACGGCGAGCGCCTTCTTGGCCTGGTCTTGACCCACCACGTACTGGTCGAGGAACTGGCAGATCTCCATGGGCTTGGGAAGCTCTTCCCACTTGACCTCGCCCGACTCGGCCAGCTCTTCCTCGATGATCTCGTTGCACAGGTCGATGCACTCGTCGCAGATGTAGACCCCCGGCCCCGCGATGAGCTTTTTGACCTGCTTCTGCGATTTTCCGCAGAACGAACACTTTAGTAGGTCGCCGCCGTCGCCGATCCGTGCCACCTACGTTCTCCCTGCGCTCATCGGCCGGAAAGCCGGCCCTGGCCTGAGGACTGTCCTGCCTCGTGGATCCTCGATCGCGCCCCGGGAGGGCCGGGGCATGCGCTGTGCACCTCGACGTTACCCGCTGCTTGGGCGTATTCCGACCCCCAAAATGGGTGTGTCAGGGGCTAGCCAGTTTAGGAGCACCGGCACACCCCTGACTCCCGCGTGGGTCAGCTGGCGCTCGCCGCGGCGACGAGGCCCTTCTTACGGCTGGCCAGGACGGTGTCCACCAGGCCGTACTCCTTGGCCTCCTCGGCCGTCATGATCTTGTCGCGGTCGATGTCCTTGCGGACCTTCTCGACCGGCTGCCGTGAGTGCACCGCCAGCAGGTCTTCCAGCTGGGTGCGCATCCGCATGATCTCCCGGGCCTGGATCTCGATGTCCGAGCCCTGCCCGTAGCCGCCCTCGGTGGCCGGCTGGTGGATGATGATCCGCGAGTGCGGCAGCGCCATCCGCTTGCCCGGCGTGCCGGCCGCCAGCAGCACCGCGGCCGCGCTGGCCGCCTGCCCGAGGCACACCGTCACGATGTCGGGACGCACGTACTGCATCGTGTCGTAGATCGCCGTCATCGCCGTGAACGAGCCACCGGGCGAGTTGATGTACATCGTGATGTCACGGTCGGGGTCGGTGCCCTCGAGCGTCAGCAGCTGCGCCATCACGTCGTTGGCCGAGGCGTCGTCTACCTGCACCCCGAGGAAGATGATCCGGTCCTCGAACATCTTGTTGTACGGGTTGGACTCCTTCACCCCGTACGACGTGCGCTCGACGAACGACGGAATGATGTACCGGTTGTGGACCTCGCGAAGGCCCGCCGGGATCTGTAGTTCAGTCATGGTGTCTTCCTCAGCTCAGCGTGCCGGCGCCGGACGGGACCTGGGTCGCCCCGGTGATCACGTGGTCGATGAACCCGTAGTCCTTGGCCTCCTGAGCCGTGAACCAGCGGTCACGGTCGGAGTCGGCCTCGATCTGCGCCTGGGTCTGCCCGGTGTGGAACGCGACGCGCTCCTGGAACATCCGCTTCGTGTACAGCATCTGCTCCGCCTGGATGGCGATGTCGGAGGCGGTGCCCCCCATGCCACCGGACGGCTGGTGCATCATGATCCGCGCGTGTGGGAGCGCGAACCGCTTGCCCGAGGTGCCGGCGCACAGCAGCAGCTGGCCCATCGACGCGGCCATGCCCATCGCGATCGTCTGCACGTCGTTGTCGATGAACTGCATGGTGTCGTAGATCGCCATGCCGGAGTACACCGAGCCACCGGGCGAGTTGATGTACAGGTAGATGTCGCGGGACGGGTCTTCCGCCGCGAGCAGCAGCAGCTGCGCGCAGATGCGGTTGGCCACGTTGTCGGTCACCTCACTGCCCAGGAAGACGATGCGCTCCTTGAGCAGGCGGTTGTAGACCGTGTCGTCGAGGTTGCCACTGAGCGCGTCGCCGCCGCGGGCCTCGATCGCCCGCGTGGGCATCACAGGAAAATGCTGATCGGTCATGGCAAGCCCTTCGCAATTGTCTCCGTACGACCGACCTTATCCACTGCCGGGAGCCACGACCGCCACGTTCGCTCTCAGCGCACGGGCGCGCCGCCGCGGCCGTACCAGATGTCAGTGGTCGTGGTCGTGATCGTGCTCGTCGGCGCTCCCGCCGCGGAGGTCGTCCATGTTCAGCTCGTTGCCGGCCGCGTCTGTGATCTTGACCCGCTCCATGACCAGCGCGAGCGCCTTGCCCCGGCGGACGTCGCCGAAGATCGCGCCGGCGGTGCCGGACCGGACGAGCTGGTCGTAGTACTGCTGCGGCTGCACGCCGGCCCGCTGCGCCCGGTGCATGATCTCGTGGCCGAACTCGTCGTCGGAGACCTGCACGTCCTCGGCGTCGGCGAGCGTGTCGAGCAGCAGCTGGATCTTGACGCCCTCGGTGGCCGCCTCGGTCAGCTCGGCGTCGATCTGCTCCTCGGTCTTCTCCTCCGCGGACAGGTACTCGTCGAGGGAGGCGCCGATCCGCTCCAGCTGGTCGGTCATCGCCTGCTTGCGGTGATCGACCTCCTCGCGCACGACACCCTCGGGGGCCGGCACGTCGGCGACCTTGACCAGCTCGGCGAGCGCCTTGTCGCGGGCCGCGTAGAGCTGCTCGACCTTCTTGACCCGGGTGACCCGCTCGCGCAGGTCGTTACGGAGCTCGTCGAGCGTGTCGAACTCGCTGGCCAGCTGGGCGAACTCGTCGTCGAGCTCGGGCAGCTGCTTTTCCTTGACCGTGCGGACCGTCACCGAGACGTCCGCGTCGCGGCCGGCGAAGTCGCCGCCCACGAGCTGGGTCACGAACGTGTTCGACTCGCCGGCCGACATGCCCACCAGCACCTCGTCGAGGCCGGGGAGGAGCTGCTTGCTGCCCACCTCGTGGGAGATGTTGGTGGCGGAGCCACCCGGCACCTCCTCGCCGTCGACGGTCGCGGCGAGGTCGATCTGGACGTAGTCGCCCTCCTGGGCCGGCCGCTCGACCGTCTTGAGCGTGGCGAAGCGCTCGCGCAGCCCGCTGACCTGGTCGTCGATCTCATTGTCGGCGATCTGGAGCTCGTCGACGCTGATCTCGATCGTGGAGAGGTCGGGGAGGGTGATCTCCGGCCGCACGTCGATCTCGGCGGTGAAGACCAGCGGCTGGCCGTCTTCCACCTCGGGGAAGTTTTCCAGCTCCGGACGGCCGAGCATCTTCACGTCGTGCTCGCGCACGGCGGCCAGGATCTGGGCCGGAATGGCCTCCTGGATGGCCTCGTTGATCACCGCGGCGCGGCCGACCCGCTGGTCGATCACCGCCGCCGGCACCTTGCCGCGCCGGAAGCCGGGGATCTGGACCTGGGAGGCGATCTCCCGGTACGCCTTCTTGAGGCTCGGCTCGAGCTCGACGAACGGCACCTCGATGGCGAGCCGCACCCGGGTCGGGCTCAGGGTCTCGACGGTGCTCTTCACAGGCGTACTCCTCGATGGATCTTTCAGGCTTGAGTGCCGGGCGGCGTCACGCGGACGCGATAGCGGCTCGGTCGAGTGTAGAGCGGCCACGCGGGTGACCCACCCCGAGGTAGGGGTTTCCCCACCCGACCTGGGCTCCCAGCCCTACTGACCCGCGGCCGCGCCGCCGCGAGGGTTGTCGATGACGGACGACGACAACTTGGGGAGTGATCATGGCAAGCGCGATTTCCCGGCGTTCGGTGCTGGCTGGAGCGGCGGCGGGTGCGGCGGGAGCGGCCGTAGGTATGCGGCGCGCGGAGGCGGCGAACGCCACCCCGACGGGCATCACGGCGGTGACGGGGGTCACCGTGATCGACGCGGCCGGCGGGGCCGGCGGGGCGCGACGCCACCAGAACGTGCTGGTGCGCGGCGGCCACATCCTGGACGCCGGCGACGCCCACCGCGTGCCCGTGCCGCACGGCGCGCGGGTGGTCGACGGCCGCGGGAAGTTCCTCATCCCGGGCCTGGCGGACATGCACACGCACGCGACCGAGATCGACCCGACCGACCCCGAGATGTACGTGGTGAACGGCGTCACGACCACCCGCCAGATGTCGGCCAGCGACGCGGTGCGTGGCTGGCGGCGGGAGATCGAGGCCGGCACCCGCCTCGGCCCGCGCTGGGCGGTCGGCAGCGCGATCGTCGACGGCGCGCCCTCGCTCTGGGAGGGCCTCGGCGTGTCATATATAGCGGTGGCGGACGCCGCCCAGGGACGCGCCGCCGTACGCCAGCAAGCGGAGGCCGGCGCGGACTTCGTCAAGACCTACACCCGCCTGTCCCGCGAGTCGTTTCACGCGATCGCCGCCGAGGCGCGCCGGGTGGGCATCCCGTTCCTCGGACACGTGCCCGACTTCGTGCAGATCACCGAGGCCAGCGACGCCGGCCTGCACAGCATCGAGCACCTCTTCGAGTTCTGGTACGACACCTCCCGCGACGAGCAGCGGCTGCGCCGCGAGATCGCCCGCATCCGGGTCGACGGCGGCGACTACGCGGGGTGGTTCACCAAGCTCCACCCCATCGAGTACGCGGCCGCCCGCGGCTACGACCGGGGAAAGGCGGCCCGCGTCTTCGAGCGGCTGGCCCGAAACGGCACCCACGTCACGCCCACGCTCACGGTGCACTGGACCTGCGACACACCTGAGGACGTGCCGCACGACGACCCACGCTTCCGGTACGCCAGCGCGGACACCCTCGGCTACTGGCAGTGGGCCACCGAGAACATCTACCTCAAGGGCCGCACGCCACGGGAGAGCGCCGAGCGCCGCGAGCTCTTCACCCGCCGCCTGCGCCTGGCCGGCGAGCTGGCCCGCGCGGGAGTGCCGCTGATGACCGGCACCGACCTGGGCACCGCCTACCTGCTGCCCGGCTTCAGCCTGCACGACGAGCTGCGCCTTCTGGTGCTCGCCGGCCTCACACCCGCGCAGGCACTGCGCGCGGCCACCCTCGAGCCGGCCCGGAGCCTCGGCCGCCGCGACCAGGGCACGGTCGAGCGCGGCAAGGTGGCGGACCTGGTGCTGCTCGACGCCGACCCCCTCCGCGACATCACCAACACCACCCGCATCGACAGCGTCTTCGTGCGCGGCCACCTCATCGATCCGGCGGCCCGGCGGCGGATGCTCGCCGACATCGAGGCCGCCGTCCAGCGCAAGGCCCCGACGGGCGTGGTGCCCGCGGCCGCCGGCTGCGCCTGCCACGCCGCACCGACCCGCGTTTAGGGAGCCCGTCGGATCAGGGGCATGCTCGTCGCGAGCTTTCAAAGGCATATTTGCCCGCGTTCGCGTCAGCTGTGGACCGTATGCTCCCGCGGGCACCGCTCCGGTCGGCGGCGAGCTGGCGCTCGCCGAAATCCCCGACCTCCACTGCCGGGTCCGCGAGACAAGCCCTTCCCGCGTCGGTAACGAGGTGTAATCAGGCGGAGGGGGATGGGTTTGGTCTTGCGGCGCGGGCGTGGCAGCGGAGGTCGGGGATTTCGGCTCGCTCCGCGAGCCGCCGGCCGCCGCGGTCTCCGGCGGGAGCGGCGGTCCGCCGCTGACGCGGACCCGGGACATATCTCCAAAAACGGTACGCACTCACACCAGATCGGCGGGTTGGACGCCGACAATCCGCTTCAGGTTGAACCAGCGCTCGTCTTCGCGGAGCCGGCACCACGCTAGTAAATATCCACCGGTGAGTTGGAGGCTGTCGATCGTGCGGCTGCTGGGGTTGCCGTCCCGGTTGACGTAGCTAATCGTCACCGGTTGGCGGTGGTCGATCGCGTGGGCCAGCATCCGCGCTTCGCTCGTGCCGAGACGGGTGGCGGAACGCCGTACCGCATCGAGCGACGGTGTAATCGGTGTCAGCGTCTCGTCGGGCGCGGCGAGCAGCTTCCGCGCAAGGCTGGCAGCGTCGGCGCGGGTGGCTGTCCGACGCGGCGCGGCCGTCCGGGGCCTTGCTGGGCTGTTGGCGCGTACGGCGCGGGAAGGACTGGCGGATGCACGGTGGTCGACCGCCCGCTCCAGGATCGGTGCACCGTCCTCGCCTTCGGCGACCGGGGCGTAGCCCGCGCCGCGGAGCGCGGCAAGGACATCGTGCAGCGGGACGGCGGCGGCGAGCACGGTCGGGGCGAGCTGACGCAGCCCGACGCCACGAGTTTCGGGTTCGGCCGCCAGATCGAGCAAGGCGCTCAACGCGGCCTCAGGGCTGCCCGCGACGACGGCGGTGAGATCCGCCTGAAGTCGGACCTCGTGCTGGGTGGAGCCCACGTCGCCGAGTACCACGGTCAGGTCGTCCGCACCGCCGAGCAGTGCCCGGGCGGCTGGAGTGACCGCGCCCGCGCCGGTCAGGCCGAGCAGGGCGGCTTCCTGCCAGCATGCGACGGCCCGTGCCGGTGCGGTCGCGGGATCGCCGAACGCGAGTGGCTGCCGCCAGATGACCAGATCAGCCAGCGCCCGGGGGTCGTCGATGGTGGTGGCCTCCACCTCCGACGCGGCCGCGATGACGGCCGCACGGAGCTCTACGGTGCCGGCGTCGACGTCGCCGGGCGTGACCGCACCGGCCGCAGCCGTCGGCACGCGATCAGCAGTGTGGACAGTTGGCTCGCCGGCTCGCGCTCCCGCCATCCGTCGTAGCCTGCCGTCGGCGCCACCTGCTCGTCCGCGTGCGATAGCAGACCGGCCTGCGCGGCGATCGATACCGCGAGCCGTATGTCCGGCTCGGGATAACCGAGCGTTTTCGCCGTCCGCTTCAGCTCGCGCGGGCCGATGCCACCGCTTCGAAGCGTCGGCACAGGCCTCTTACCGGCAGCCTCCAGAAGGTCGGCGACCAGACGCACCGTCCCGGCGCCAGCGGCAGCCGCCGCGCGCGCCGTCGCCACCGGGTCGGCCGCCGACCGCTCGACGGATGGCGGCACGGACTCGAACGGCGCCGCGTACCCAGGTCCACGTAGCGCCAAGGCCACCTCGGCCGGCATGGTCAGCCCGCCGTCCCACCCGGAGCCGCGCATCAGCAGGCCGCGTTCGATCGCCCATGCCTGGGGCCTTTGTGACCGGCCGCCGTAGTAGCTGTAGAGCCTGGGATCCGGCTCGACCTCGCCGCCGGCCGCGGCCTTCGCCAGCAGGTCACGTACGTCATCAGGAGCGCCGGCGACCACGGCTCGCACCTGCTCCGGGTCACGGAGCCGGTCGAGCACCTGATCGAGTATCTCGGCCTTGCGGCCCACCGGTCTGACACCAGATGGCGGGCCATGGCGCGAAGGTCTTCGGCGGTCCGGCGGTGGCAGCGCCAACGCCTCCGGCCGCCGCCGGAGCAGCTCGGCCAACCCGTCCTCGCCCAGGCGCCTCAACCAAGCCGCAGAGACCACGCGACCTCCGTCCGTTCTGGCACGGACGCACCCTACCGGCCGGTTGCGGCCGGCGACGGTCGATCAGGCTGTCGAGCTACTTGGACACTGGAGCGGGCGACGGGAATCGAACCCGCACCGTCAGTTTGGAAGCCTTTGTCGCGGCATCATTGTTCGTCTATTTCGCCTGGCTGATGCCTGGGTTGTGATGCCCGCTCGTGCCCTCCGGTGACCTCTGTGGACACGGGCTTCTGGCACGTGGATGGCACGCCGGATCTTGCGCGGATTGCCGCTGCCACAACGGATTACCGCTCCGGGCCGTAGGTCCGGGGCGGCTTGCCGTGGCGGCGGCTTTGCCGCGCGCAGCGCTGGCGGTGGTGGGCGGGATCTCCTCGGTCGGGCAGGCTCGCCCCTGCCCGAGGTTCTCCGGCGCCGGAGGTTCTCGGGCAGCCGTCCCCGTGCCCGACCGAGGAGATCCCGCCGGGTGACCGACCTCCCCCGATCTCCAAGGAAGGGCCGGGGTCCGGGGCGGAGCCCCGGCGAGATTCTCTTGTGACGCTAGCCAGGGGTCGGCTGGAGCTCCTCGGCCACCACGTTGATTACCCGCTGAGCGAAGTTGAGCCCACCGTGGCAGAGATTGCGCGACGCCGTGATCCTCCGCTCACGGCGATGGCGATCACCTTGTCTCTCAGGAAAGACAAGGTCTAGCTCGTGTGCAACCTGATTCCGGGCTTCAAAGAGATCCTGCAGGGTACGCGCCTCGCGATACAACGCGGCGCGCTCACCAAGACCGAGCGCACTGAGTGTGTCGTGAACCTGCTGCACTGACTGGAGGCTGGATCCCGTCAGGTGCCTGACGTAGGACTCGACGATTGCTTGCCGAGGATTTGGGGTTATGAGTATGTCAGCGAGGCGCTTGACGGCATCGCCTTGAGACCCACCGAGGTTCGTCGCAACGAAGTCACGGAATTTCGACGTTGCCTTGTCAGACCGGTCGACTTGGAGCGGCACGACACTCCGGACCAACTCCTTGAGCGTGGCGTCCAGGCCAGCACCGGTGAACACGATGGCGGATCTGAAGATGTCTTGCTCGATGTGGGTAAGACGCCCACGCGCCGCGTCGCGTTGAGCACGCACGACAGGGTAGTGATCCTCAAACAGCGCGGCTACGGAGTCGAAGGCGCTGGCCAAGAAGCGTTGAGCGCGTT
The DNA here is from genome assembly GCF_059359075.1 of Phytohabitans sp. LZ39. Lineage (NCBI taxonomy): Bacteria > Bacillati > Actinomycetota > Actinomycetes > Micromonosporales > Micromonosporaceae > Phytohabitans > Phytohabitans sp. LZ39. The sequence continues at coordinate 12,377 of NZ_JCADBM010000016.1, forward strand.
CTGTAGGGCCGCCGGTCGTCAGCACCGGTTCCAGCCCCGGAAACCTTGTCACGTCCAGAGGCTAGTGTGCCTGCCGAAGTTCGCGTCGTACTGGCGTTGCGGCGCGCCGCGGGCGGCCGAGGACGGGCCGGAGGCCCGCCCGCAGGACGATCCGCGAGCGCGTACGGCGCGCCGCGCTTGCGCGGCGCCTTGATCCAGAAGAGAACGAATCGGCAGACGCTGGCGTCGACAGCGCTATGCATTCAAGCCCTCGGACAGGCGTCGCGCCGATCTGGCCACTGGGCCTCGGCCGAACCGCTTCGGTGTGAACTGCTGGCAACGTGCGTGGTGTCCGATGCGAGATCAGACAGCTTGGTCGGATCGGGCCGGCCTCGTCCGGTCGTTGGCGTTGCTGTACTTCTCTGGTGTACTGCGCCTGCCGCAGCCGTCGCCGTCTAACCTAGCCGCGGGCGACGTAGCCACGCCGAACGATCGATCGGACCTGGGCGGCGAACGCCTTCTCCGCGTCGATGTATCGACTGAATCCTTCATCGGTGGCAGGCTTCTCGCTCGGAAGCTTGGCCAAGTGCTGGTACGCCTTGATCACTTGAGTTGCCGTCGGACGGAGTTCCTGCGAGCCAGGTGTCATGAAGAAGCGCGACGTCACTTCGTACCGATCAGGACGAACGGCAAAGGTGTCACCAGCCGGCAAGGCTCGCTCGTGCGCGTCTCTAAGCTGGCCGACCAAGCGTCCGTACTGCGCTACGAATACAGTCGCGGCCTCCGTGAGCCGTTCCACGTCGACGTGCCGCGAGTCTGCTCGGCGACGCACAACCTCACCGAGCACGACAAGGATGCCGCCAATGACGGCTCCGAGGAGCCCTGAGATGGCTTCCACGGTCCAATCGTGGACGGTCGCCGCAAACTTACCCGGCAGAGTCCGGCGTACAGGCCGACTCGTCCGTCGCAGTCCTACTCGCGTTCGGCGGTGGGCCGCTGACCTGGCAATTCTCCTGGCATCGATGGTCGTTGGTGGTCAACGTTGGTCGGCATCTGCCGGCCCGACGGCAGCCCGGGGCGGCCCCAAGACGGCCCAGCAAATCGGATCGGTCGCCGTGCCTCGGCGTGTCGTGGATCCCACGGGATCCCCTATGTAAGATTGTTACTCATGGAGGAAGTCCGAATCACACGCGCCGTTGCGGCCGTGCTGCGCGTCTTCGTCGATGACGTCGGAGCTTCGCGGCACGGCTACGAACTCATGCGGCTGACAGGCTTCCCGAGCGGGAAGATGTATCCCTTATTGGCACGCCTTCTCGCAGCGGGTTGGCTGGAGGCGACGATGGAGAATATTGATCCAGCGAAGGAAGGACGGCCACCGCGAAGGTTGTATCGGCTTAGCGAGCGTGGCGTCGTTGGTGCGCGCCGGGGCCTGGCGGCCTTCTATCAGGAGGTTGCACCCTCCACATCAATCAGTGGTTGGCTTCTGCCTGAGGGTGGCGTCGCGTGAATATTGTCACCTGGCTGGTCGGCGTCGGCGTGGCTATCGTGATGCTTGCCATCGCCACATCCCTCGGCGATCTTCTCAGCGAAGAAATCCGTAGTCGCCTGGATAGGGCGCCGCAGTGTCTTTTGCGACTGGCCTCGCGCAGGCTGCCGCCTGAAATCCGGGACGATAACCTGGCGGGCTGGGAAGCGGATCTCCATGAGTACCTGCGAGGTGCGGAGGCGGTTCCGGTGACGCGCCTGTGGCGAGGTATGCGCTGTGCCTTCGGTGCTCTTACCTCTACTGGTGCCATTATCCGGGCGTTCGATGCCAGCCGGTCCACAGCGCAGTCTGATGAGAAGCGGGTTCTGCCAGTCGATTCGGATCTTGCCGGTGTTGTGGCAGGCGTTGTCGGATATCGTGGCGTGACGGCGTGTCACGCCGTGGGCATCAGCTACAGGCAGCTCGATTACTGGGCGCGTACCGGCTTGGTGGTCCCGTCGATTCGCGATGTATCTGATTCAGGTAAGATGCGTCTGTATTCATTCGTGGACTTAGTTGTTCTAAAGGTCGTCAAGCGGCTTCTTGACGCAGGCGTTTCGCTGGAGAACCTGCGATCAGCGATCGACACCATCCGTGCTCGTAACCTTAGCGACCTTGAAGGCATCACATTGATTTCTGATGGGCGCGCGGTTTACGAATGTCACTCTCCAGAGGAAGTCGTCGACTTGTTGCAGGGTGGGCGAGGGGTGTTCGGCATCGCAATCGGAGGGGCATCGAAGGAAATTGGTGGCTCCCTGTCTCATCTGCCAAGCGACACCTTGGAGTAGGTAAGGATTCGACCTGCCCCTGGGTCCGTCGTCAAGGAGAGCTTGACGCCCCGCCACGTCGCCAAGAGGCCGCGGCGGGGCGGGCGGCGCGCGCATCCTGGGCAGGCCCCGGCCTGCCGGCGCTAGCCGGCCTCAGGGGTCGCAGAGGCTCCAAGGTCAAGGGCGGCCGCTCGCGGCCGTCGCTTGCGACGCGTAGCGCCCTTGGGCTTCAAGGGGCGGCCCCGCACACTCCGCGCCGCCCGCCCCGCCGCGGCCGGCAGCGAGTCGCGCCACGGCCGTAACCCGCGGCTACGCCGCGCCCAGCTCGGCCCGGCGCCCGGCCGGCTGCCGGTCCATCAACATCAACACCCGGGAACCGCTGAAGTCTTGGCAGCCTGGGTGTTCGCATCTTCGTGCCAGCCGACGGGTGTTAGGCGTGTCCGCCGCAGAGCGCCAGCGGCGCGGTGGGCGCGCGCCCAGGCGGCGGCGCGAGCGGCCCGTTTCGGGCCGCCTTGAAGACGTACAGAAGTTCTCACGCCATCGCCCACAGCCTCCCACAACCGACACGCTCACAGCCGACTGGAGACACCATCGACTGTACGTCGGCTGATGGTCCTAAATGGGATGGGCCACAGGGGCGTTCATCAGAGCTGCTGCGGACGGTAAATGCCGAGGTAGTAGGACAGTGCCGTTAGAGAAGGTCCGTCCGTGATCTGTCCAATGGCGGCAAGCTTTGGCACCTCCGCGAGGGGCATCCATTCGACGCGGCTCGACTCGGACTTGTCCACTGGTTCGCCGGTTTGGACGACATCGGTTGCCAGGAAGGCGTTGAAGCGCATCGTGCTGATGCCGCTCAGGGCGTTGTACGTCGTCAACGGCTCGATGCTCCGCGGCTGGTACCCGGTCTCCTCGCGTACCTCGCGAGCGGCCGCCTCCGCCAGATCCTCGCCCGGATCGGCCCAGCCGGCGGGGATCTCCCAGCCCCACGAGTCGGTGATGTGGCGGTGTCGCCAGAGCAGGAGTGTCCGGTCCTGGTCGACGACCACGGCGGTCACTGATGGTCGTGGGAACTTAAGGTTGTAGTGCTCGATGTGCTGCCCGTTGGGCAGCTCGACATCATCGAGCCATACCTCGACCCAAGGACTCTGGAAGACCGCCTGGGTGCCGCGTACCAACCAACGCATGTGCTCACTTTCCCTGGTCGAGGTCTCGGAGCGTGGCCAGGCGCGCGTCGAGCGCCTTGACCGCTGCGGTGTCTCGCCAGGTTCCCATGCGTGATCTCAGCTCGCGCGATCGCATCATGATCGGTCTCACGATCTGGCCGTCCGCGATGTCGAGAGCTTCGCCGATCAGTGCGACCACCTCGTCGGGCTCTTGGTCGATGAGGTGACATGCGGCCAGTTCGAGGGTCAACAGCGCTCTTCCTTTGGCGTCCGCGTACGGGCGTCGGTCCGTGGCGGCGCTGATGAGGGCCGTCGCGCGCTCGGTGTCGCGCATCAACAAGTACGTGGTGCCGGCGATGCCGTCGAGGCGGTCGCGGTCGAAGAAGTCGGTGCCGTTGCGTTTGGGTTCGGCCTGGTCGATGGCGGCGTAGGCGCTTTCGAGTGCTTGAGCCGCGGTGCTCGCGTTGCCAGCGGCGGCGTGCGCCCGAGCTCGTAGCGCGGCGACCCACGCGCGGCGCCGTGCGCTTGACTCGGAGTCCGCCAGCTCGGCTGCTTGGTCGAGCAGGCTTGCGGCTTCGTCCCCGTATCCACGGAAGAACGGGTCGATGCTCTGGAGCGCCAGCGACCATGCCGCCAGGTCGTTGTTGGCGGCCTCGTCGGCTGCCACCCAGCTGACGTCGAAGTATTCGAGCGCGCGGGCTGGGCGGCCGAGGTCGACACTCAGGTTGCCGGCTATGCCCGACAGCGTTCCGATGACGTTGACGAGCCTTCGTTGAATCGACAGCGTCTGTCGCTCGGCCAGGGCCGCCTCGGCTCGTTGCAGCTCCTGGCGAATCGTCGGCCACATGACCGTCGGCGGTGTCGACGGGTAGCGCATGGCTTGCACCAGCACCAGGCGCTCAAATCGGTCCATGATCGCTGCGTCGATCGAAGACCGCGTCAGGGCGGCGGCAAGGGACCATGGGTCCGGATCTTGTGGATCGTCGCCACCCTTCACAGTTTGCGTTGCGAGGCCCAGGAGCTGGCGGCCGTGGTCCGGGATCCGCAGACCATCCGCGATGCGCTCCAGCACGGCGTAGGCGGAGATCCGGCGTTGCCGGGGGCCGGTGCTCATGATCGTGCTGATCTGGCCTTGGGGCATCCCCACCGCGATGCCGATGGTCGTTTGGCTTGCGCCAGCGTGCTGGCGCACGAGCCGGAATAGTCCCCCGATGTCGCGGGCCGCCAACGCTTTCTTGACCTCGTCACGTTCCCAGAATTCGATCGGGACGTCCAAGCGACCGGACGAGCGTGGTGGCACGGCACCCCCTGACACGGCGGATGTGAGACCAACTCTGAGGCTACGCGTGCCATCAGCGTCCGTCGAATACCACCGACTCGATCGTGTATTCGATCAACGATGCGGTGCGGCTGGAATCGGCGATAGCGTACGGCGAAGAAGCGCATCCAGGATGGACGGGAGACCTGTGGCGGAGCGAGATCATCGGATCCTCACGGCCGTAGTGTGCGGAGCTGGTGTTGCGCCCGACGCGTATCGGTTGGTCGAGCTGGCGCTGAACAGGGGTTGGAGCGTCGACGTGGCTGCCACACCGTCCGCGTTGGCTTTCCTGGACGTGGCGAAGCTGGAGGCGCTGACCGGCAATCCCGTGATCAGCGAACATCGCCGGCCAGGAGAGGTACGACGTTCGCTATCGGAGGCCGACGCGCTCGTGGTCGCACCGGCGACGTTCAACACGATCTGCAAGCTGGCTCTGGGGATCAGCGACACCTACGCCCTCAGCACGGCGGCCGAAGCTATCGGGCGCGGTGTCCCCGTCGCGGTGCTGCCATTTGTCAACGCGGCGTTGGCCGGACGCAAGCCGTTCGTGGCTGCGGTCGAGTCGCTGCGGTCCGAGGGCGTCCGGGTGCTGTTCGGCCCTGGCGGGTGGGAGCCGCACCCACCTGGGACGGGCGGGGAGCGTATCGACGCGTTTCCGTGGGCGGCTGTGTTGGATGCGGCTGGGGTGTCCGCGGTTGCCGGTGGGGCTGGCTGACCAGCCGGTCACCTGTATCCGCTCCTTGTATCAGTCGCTGTAATGGTTTGCCGCAGGCTGCCACGAGATTGTCGGTGGCATGACCGAGCCGAGCGTCTCGAGCCAATGCCGTTCCTGTGAGGGCCGTGGTTGGCGGCTGTCCAGCGCGCGGGGTGTGGTGCGGGCGGGTGAGTCGCCGGTGAGCCTGCGGCGGCGCACGTGCCCGGACTGCGCCGGGGTGCCCGTGTCGGCGGGGTCGTGAAACCGGGTGCCGGGGCGGGTGTCAAAACGGTGTGCCAGGGCGTACGGACCTCGGTCGCCGCGATGTTTGCCCCCGCCCGCCCCGGCGCCCTCCACATCGAACAGTGACCGCGGCAGCCGGTTGTCCGGCGCGGCCCGGAGTAGGAGGTGTGTGGTGCCGACGAAGCGGGAGACGTTTCTGCATTCGTTGCGTGCCCAGTTGTTGGGTGACCGGATGCGGCGGATGCGGGAGGAGCGTGGTTTGACGTTGAAGTACATCGCCGCGTTCCTCGGCGTCGAATTTTCGACGTTGGCCCGCTATGAGCGGGCGGAGTGGCCGTTTCGGGCTGATCACGTGGCCGCGCTGTTGGACGTGTACGGCGTCTACGCCGAACACGAGCGTGAGGAGTTGCTGTCGATGGCCCGTAACGCCTGGCGGGTGTGTCAGTGGCAGGTCGACGGGATGAAGGACACCGAGACGGCTGGGGTCAACGATCAGCCGCAGTTGGATCCGTGGTGGATCCAGTCGCGTACCGAGGAGCTGTTCGTGTACGCGCCGGGAGTGGTCCCGCCGTTGTTGCAGTCCCGCGACTACGCCGAAGCGTTGTTGCGTCGCGCGGATCCGAAGGCGCCGGCGCAGTTGGTGGACTCGCGGCTGCGCGGGTTGATCGGGCAGCAGGAGATATTGGACGCCAAGCCGCCGATGCGCCTGTTGGCGATCCTGGAAGAAGACCTGCTACATCGGCCGATCGGCGGCCGGCTGGTGCTGGCCGCCCAGCTGGAGCACCTGGGCCGGGTGGTCGAACGACCACACGTCCACGTGCGGGTGCTACCCCGGTACACCGGCTGGCATCCCGGCCTGTCCGGCGCGTTCACCGTCTGCCAGCTGCGGCCCCCGTACCCGGCGGTGGCCGTGTTGGAGCAGCTGACCGGCCGGGCCGTGCTGGAAGCCAACGCCGCCAACACCTACATGCAGGCGTTCGAACGCATCCAGGAGACCGCGCTGAGCCACGCCGAGTCGATGGCGTTGATCGCCACTATCGCCGAGGAAATCCACGCCGCCACCCCCTCTGATCGGAAGAAGGAAACCGTATGAGCATGATCCCGTTCGACTCCGACGCCACTCGGGCCGCGGTCGCGGCGGCCGCGCAGGCGGTCGCCGCTGAATGCGAACGGCTCGGCATCCCTGTCACGGCGGAGCAGTGCGAAAGCCTGGCCATCGCGGTGATCAGCGCCCATCAGGCGTTCACCGCGGGCGTCCACTACGCCCACACCCAACCCCACACCACCGCCGCCGAGCCGGGCCAATAGCCGCACACCCGCGATAGACCGGTCTGCCGCCGCCCCGACTCCCAGACAGAACAAAGCGCCTAGGGGCGGCGGCAGACCCCTATCTGTCCCTTGCCACGTCACGGAGGAACCCGGACATGCCCATCCCCGCACCGCCGGCCGATCAACCGTTCGTGCGCACACTGCGGGCACGATGGCTCGGTCAACAGCTGCGCGCCCTGCGCGAGCAACGCGGCCTGACCCTCGCGGACGTGGCCGCGTCGACCGGGCGGCCACAGGGGTTGTGGGACCGGTTCGAGTGGGCCGACTGGCCGATCAGCCGCGGCGACGTCACCACCCTGCTCGACCTCTACCGCGTCCACGACGTACAACTGCGCGAGCGGCTGCTGACCATCGTCGACCACGCCTGGCGGCTGCACCACTGGGACACCGGCGACCACCCGGATCACAGCGAGGACGGGGCGGACGCGTCATTCATCACCCTCGACTGGCTCATCCGGCAGGCCACCAAAATGCAGATCTTCGCCACCGTCCTACCCGTCGAGCCGCTGCCGTCCACAGCCGACCCGACTGTGCCGGTGGAGCTGGTGATCGCGGAGACAGCGCTGCGCCCGGAACCTGGCGACGCCCTGGTCCACCAGCTCGGCTCGGGACGGCTGACCCATCTGGTGTCGCTGCCTTACGTGCAGGTGCAGGTCCTGGCCAACCCCACCGCCCGACAGACCACTACCGGTGGGTTCACCGTCTTCCGGTTCCACCACCACCCGCCGGTCGCCTACCAACACACCCTCGCCGGACACCATTACCTCGAAGGACGGATCGCCGACCGCACCATCGAGGCCTACCGCGCACTCCGCACCAGCGCCCTCGACGCCGGCACCTCCCACCAGCTGATTGAGAAGGCCGCCGCTCAGCGGACCTGATCCGCTGGGATTGCCGGACGTGTCAGTCCTCGCAGCGCTGTGCCGAGGCACGGTCACCCACTCGGGCCTTTCCCAACATTCACAATCTCAGCTAGGGTCTTGACAAGACGAGTGGTCGAGCTGATGAGGGGTGGTGCGCGGATGCCTATCGAGGTTGCGCCGCCAAAATACGTCCTTGTGGTCAATGCGATCCAACAGCGGATCGAGGACGGCACCTACCCACCGGGGACGGCTATCCCGTCCGAAGCGCAGCTGACCGCCGAGTTCGACGCATCCCGCCCGGTCATCGTCCGTGCGCTGGGCATCCTCCAGCAGGACGGCTGGATCGAGTCCCAACAGGGCAAGGGCCGCTTCGTCCGCTCCCGCCCAGGCGCCGCCGCACGACGGGCACCGGCACACGTGGCCGGCCTGCTGGACCAGGCCGAGGACGCCGCCGTCACGGTGCTACGGGTCGGCCCGGTGATGGCCCCGAACCGAGCCGCGGTCGCCCTGGACCTGGACCCGGAAACCCCGGTCATCGCCCGCCGCCGCCTGGTCGTCGCTGAGATCGGGCCGGTGGAACTGTCCACCTTGTACGTGCCGGTCGAACTGGCCGCCAGCACCGAAATCGGCAAGCCGGAACCCATCAGCGGGAGCGTGCTGCGGCATCTGGGACAGCGCAAGGACGTCCAGTTCGACCACGCCACCGAACGACTATCCGCCCGTCTGCCCACCGCCGAGGAGTCGGAGCTGTTGAAGATCGGTCGCCGCGACAGCGTCCTCACCCTGCTCATCACGGTGTTCGACATCACCGGAAAACCACAGCTCGCCGTCGACGCGGTCCTGCCTGCCAACCGGCACGAGTTGGAGGACTCCTTCCCGCTCCACTGAGGTTCTTCAGATCCATCGATCAACTTCCTTGACGCTCATCGTTGTCGAGCTATGCTTGACGACAACTCGACAAGTCAAGTTGTCGCTCTAGCGGCAAGCTGGGAGGTTGATCAGTGGTTCCCCTGTCGTTGAAGGTCCCGGTCCCGTTCGAGTACGTGTTCCCACACGGCGCGCTCGGCCTCGGCGTCGACGCGCAGCTCGACTTCGACCGGCGTGGCCAGGCGGACGACCAGGCCAGGGACAAGGACTCCGGCGAACGTGTCTGGGTCGTCCGGGTCATGGACCTCGACCCGGAAGCGGGCCGGTTCGGCCGGTCCACCGAGGTCAAGGTGAAGGTGATCGCTGCGCATCGGCCGGTGCTGCCGGCCTCGATGGTGCCGGGCTATCCGCCGTCGATCGCGTTCGACGGGCTCACGTTGACGCCCTATGTGGACTCGCAGCGGTGCAAGGCCACCGGCTCGTGCAAAGCCCGGATGGCGTACTCGCTACGCGCTACCGCCGTCCTACCGGCTGCCGCGTCCGCGCCGGTTGCGTGATCGCAAATCCAAACAAGCGGGGCGGGCCGATTTCCCCGCCAAGAGACTCCGGTCCGCCCCGCACCCAACCCGTTTCCCCTCGCTTGGAAGGGAGGGCCGTGGTGCCCACCGTAATCCACCTTCTCCGCACGTCTACAGGCCGCGGGGAGGTGTGGCGACACTGCGAGATCTGCGACGAACTCGCCGCGATGCCGCCGCACGTGTTCATCTGCGACGCCTGCTCGATCGTCGCCAACCCGGCCCACGGGCTTCGTCTGGTCTGGGCCGAGGGGTGGTCGCGATGACCGGAACCTCGTTCGCCGTTGACTTGTCCGCGCTCCTGAAGTCGATTCCCGGGCTGACCGCCTCGGCTACGGAGCGGACCGAGTGGTTCGACCGCAAAGCCGACCTGCTCCAGCGGATAGCCGACACAGACGGCTACCTGCACGCCGAAGCCGTCGAGCTGGTCGATACGGCCCGACGGCGGGCCGCCGAACTGCGGGAGGGACGGTCATGAAGCTGCCTCGCCTCTTCCGCCGGCGGCGGCCGTCACTGGTCGACGAGATCCGCTGCCCGCACTGCCTGCGCTGGGTCAAGCCGCGCCGGTTCGACTTGCAGCACATGGCGTGCAAGACCTGCCGCCGCACTCTTGCCCGGCCGGGGTGGTGGGTGCTGTGACCCCTCGACGCATCACCGTTCGCCGGCTCGCCGCGCCGGGCATCCTGGCGGCGCGGGAGCTATACACCGGCTGCCCGGTCGACGTGCTCCGGGTCGCCGCCCTGGTCGAGATCTCCGCCGCTGCCGCCACCCTGGCCCGCACCGTGGTGCGGCTGCGCCGGATGGATCCGGCCACGATCACCCCGCACGTCGCCGATCCCACCGATGCACGCGCAGTGCTGGGTCGCGGCCAATGGCTGCCCACCATGACCAAGCACGTCCCCGCGCCACCGCGCGGCAGGCGCACCCGGACCCGAAAAGCTCCGGCCGTGTCGGCTTCGGTGCGTCGCAGGGACGCCCGTCGTGCCGGCGCGCTGGCGCAGCTTCCGCCCCGGCCGGCCAACACTGGCGGTGGCCGCTGATGCCGCTGATCAACGTCATTCCCGGCGACAAAATCCCCACCGCGCCACTGAACGTGCGGGTGCCGATGTGGCGTGTTCCCGGTTGGCTGATGCTGCTGGTCTGGATTGGCCGGGGCCTGGCCCGTGTCGTCGTCCTGGCGGTCCGGTACTGGTGGCTCACCGTCCCGGCCGGCCTCGCGGTGTGGGTGCGGGCCGAGTACGGGACCGTCGTCCTCGTCGCCGCGGTTCTCGTCCTCACCGGCGGCTGCGTCACGTGGTGGCAGCTGCATCCCGCGTCGTGGCTGCGGTTTGGCTGGTATCCGCTGGTCGGTCGGTGGCGTCGGGTGTGGGTGTACCGGCGGCGGTGGGCGTCCGCGATGGCCACCTGCGGCCTGGCGACCGTCTTCGACGGCGACCGGTACATCCCCCGCCTCGGCAAAGTCCGCTCCGACTCCTTCGGGGACGAGGTCACCGTCCGACTGTTACCCGGGCAGATCCCCGACGACTGGGCCACCGCCGCGCCCCGGCTGGCATACACGTTCCGGCTCCGCGACGGCCGCGCGTATGCCGCCGCGAAGCCGGACCGGGTGACGCTACGGTTCCTGCGCCGCGACCCGCTAGCCGCGCTCGTCGCCCCGCTGCCAGTGGCCGGCGTACCAGACTTCACCGCCCTGCCCCTCGGTATCCGGGAGGACGGGGACGTCTACCAGCTGCGGCTGACCGGCTCGCAGCTGCTGATCGCCGGGGCGACGAACTCGGGCAAGGGCTCGGTCATCTGGTCCCTGATACGAGCCCTCGCTGGCGGCATCCGCTCCGGGCTGGTGGAGCTGTGGGTCTTCGACCCCAAAGGCGGCATGGAACTGGCCGCCGGCACGCCGTTGTTCGCCCGCTTCGCCTACGAGGACCCCGACCGCATGGCCGGCGTCCTGGAAGAGGCCGTCAAACGCATGCGCCACCGGGCCGCCCGACTACGCGGCACATCCCGGCAGCACGTGCCCACGCCCGCGGATCCGCTGATCGTCATCCTGATCGACGAGCTGGCCGCACTGACCGCCTACATCACCGACCGCAAAGTCAAAGAACGCATCAAAGAAGCACTCGGCCTGCTGCTGTCCCAAGGCCGCGCGGTCGGCGTCCACGTCATCGCCGCGCTCCAGGATCCACGCAAAGAGGTGCTGCCGTTCCGGAACCTGTTCCCCACCCGCATCGGCCTTCGGCTGGTCGAGAAGGAAGAGGTGGACATGGTCCTGGGCGACGGTGCTCGGGACCGCGGGGCTCTCTGCGATCAGATCCCGGAGACCGCGCCGGGGATCGGCTATGTCGCTTTGGACGGGGTTCGGGAACCGGTCCGGGTCCGGTTCTCCTACCTCACCGACCACGACATCACCCAACTGGTCCGCGACTACGCCCGGCCGGGCGGTGGTGCCCTGTGACCCGCAGCGAACGTGTCGAGGGCGTGGTCCTGGTCCTCATCCTCATCACTGTCGGGACTATGGCCGGCGCGGCCTCGTTCACCCACGTGCACGACTGGACCATGCACAACTCACCTGCCGGGACCGGGGACTGGTTCGGCTGGGCCAACGCCGCCATCTCCGAACTCATCCCCCTCGCCGCCCTCCTGACCATCCGCCGCCGGCGGCGGGCCGGTGGCTCCATCGGCTACCCGTTGGCGCTTCTGGTGGCGGCGGTGGCTCTGTCCCTGGCCGCGCAGCTCGCGGTCGCCAAGCCCGGCCTGTCCGGGTGGCTGCTGTCCGCCGTTCCGGCGCTGGCGTTCCTCGGCCTGTCCAAGCTCGTCCTGACCGTCCCCGCCGCGCCGGACCGGGCCGGGACGGCACAGGACGACGGTCCCGAGCCCGTACCGCCGCAGGTCAACCCTGAGGACGACCGGGACGGCGTGACCGTCGACATGCTCCAAACCGCACGCCAGATCGCACACGAGCATCAAGCCGCGACCGGGCGGCCGATCACCCGCGACGAGCTGCGCTCGGCAATGCGGATCGGCAACAGCACCGCATCGCAACTGCTGCGGCAGATCCGCCAACGGGACACACCAAGTCGGGCACTGGTCCCGGTCACCGGGTTCCCGTCCCGCAACGGCAACACACCCGCTGGAGGTGACCAGTGACCGAGCCCCATCCCGTCGACCCGCGACCGGGCTCCCGAGCCGCCCGAATGCGCCAACCCCTCGCCAAAGACGCCCTACGCCTGCTCGCCGAACAACACGGCGTCTGCGTCCGCCCCCTCGCCCTACGCCGCACCGACACCCACACCGGCCTCACCGAGGTCGTCGAAGTGCCCTGCGGGGCGCGGCTGGCCGCCAAGTGCAAGCCCTGCGCCGAACGCAACCGCCGTCTCCGTATCCAGCAGATCCGCGAAGGCTGGCACCTGGCCGACGAACCGGCCGTGCAAGCCGACCGGCCTACCGGCGAGGTGCTGGAGCTGATCCGCTACCGCGCACACCTGGAGTTCGCCCGCGAACAACTCATGTACGAACCCATGACACCCGACGAGCGGGCCGCCCAGCTGGCCGACCTCGACGCCGCCACCACCGAGGTAGACGAACATCTCGCACAAGCGAGCCTGCGCGGGCACCTGACTCCGCGCGACCGGGACGACCACCGGCCGCGCCGGAAGCGGTCCACCAGGCGGCGCCAGGACTCACCGGACCTGCCCCGCCTGCCGGTCGACGCGCGCACCGTCGGGCGGGTCTACGCCGGCAGGACTGGCAAGACCCACCGGCCCTCGATGCTGGTCACCCTCACCCTCGATTCCCACGGGTCGGTGCACCAGCACATCCGGCGCGGCGCCTACGTCCTGCCCTGCGAATGTGGCACCAGGCACGGCCAGCGAGACGACGTGCTCGGCACGCCGATCGACCCCGCCAGCTACGACTACCGGCGGGCCGCACTCGACGCCATCCACTTCGCCCGCGTCCTGGACCGCTGGTGGCAAAACCTACGCCGCGCCGCCGGGTGGAACGTCCAATACGCCGGCGCCGTCGAGCTCCAACGCCGCCTCGCCCCACACGCACACTTCGCGATCCGCGGCACCCTGCCCCGACGGCTGCTCAAACAGGTAGCCGGCGCGACCTACCACCAGGTCTGGTGGCCGGCCTTCGACCAACCGAAGTACACAGTGGACCGACCGCCGATCTGGGACACCGACCAGGGCGCCTACCTCGACCCACGCACCAAGCAACCACTGCGCAGCTGGAGCAAGGCACTGGACGAACTGGAAGACGAGGACGCCGAACCGGCCTACGTCGCCCGGCTCGGCCGGATCGACGCACGCGGCATCGAAGCCGGCGGCAAAGACACCGAACGCGCCATCCGCTACGTCACCAAATACGTCACCAAAGACCTCACCGAACACGCCGCGCCGCAATCGGACGCGCAGCGGGCGCACTTCGACCGGCTCCACGCCGCGTTGGCCACCCTGCCGTGCTCGCCTACCTGCGCCAACTGGCTGCTCTACGGAATCCAGCCGGACGGCGTCAAGGCGGGCCTGACACCCGGACGCTGTTCCGGCAAAGTCCACCAACGCAACACCCTCGGCTTCACCGGCCGACGCGTGCTCGTCTCTCGGCAATGGTCCGGCAAGACCCTCACCGACCACCGCGCAGACAACCGAGCGTGGATCAGGAGCATCCTCGGCGGTGGCCTGGCGGACACCGAGGAACAACCCCAAGCCGACCGGTACACCTTCGAACTGGCTCGGCCCGACGACCCCGACATCCCACCACTCGAACACCGCATCCTACGCGCCGTCTCCGCACGCATCCGATGGCGCACAGAGTTGCACCAAGCCAGACAACGCCTTTCGGCAACTCAGCGACCGAACCCGCAGGCCGCATGACCGGAGAAGGAGGACGCCGGATGGATGACGAGCTGCTGACCGCCGATGAGGTCGCTGCTCGACTCCGTGCAACACCCCGATTTGTGCGCCGGCTCGTCGCTGAGCGGCTCATCGAGTACGTCAAGGTTGGCCGGCTGGTGCGCTTCGAAGCGTCCGCCGTGGCGGCCTACATCGAGAAGAACCGCGTCGTACCAATCAGTCGCGCGCAGCTGCGCCGCTACCTGAGGGAGTCTGCCTGATGGCCAGGAGAAATGGCCGCCGCCGTTTCGGCAACGTCCGCAAGCTTCCGTCCGGCCGCCATCAGGCGCGGTACCTCGGACCGGACGGCATCGAGCGGACGGCGCCGAACACGTTCGAGACGGAGAAGCAGGCGGAGAAGTGGCTCACGATCGTCGAGTCCGAGATCATCAAGGGCGACTGGGCGGCGCCAGAGGCGGGTGAGGTGCTGCTCGGTGAGTACGCCCAGCAGTGGATCGCAGAACGCAGGCTCGCTCCACGCACTCGCGAGAACTACGAAGACCTGTACCGGCTACGCATCCGCCCGTACCTTGCAGACCTCGCCCTGGGCACGATCCGGCCCCAGACCATCCGCACGTGGCGCAAGAAGCTCCTCGACGGCGGCACGCCGGAGCCGCAAGCGGTGAAGGCGTACTCGCTGCTGCGGGCGATCCTGAACACGGCGGTCAAGGAAGACGAGATCATTCGGCAGAACCCATGCCGCATCAAGGGATACGACAGGTACCACACCCCGGAGCGACCGGTGGCGACCGTAGCCCAGGTGTACCGGCTGGCCGAAGCGGTGCCTGACCGGTTTCGGGCGCTCATCCTCGTGGCGGCGTTCTCCGGACTGCGCTGGGGCGAGTTGGCCGCCTTGCGCCGGTCCGATGTCGACCTGGCGGCTGCCGTGGTGCGGGTGCCCCGGAAGCTGGCCGCGCTGCGCAACCGGATGGAGTTCGGGCCGCCCAAGTCGGAGGCGAGCAACCGGACCGTCACACTTCCGGCGGCCGCAGTGACCGCGCTCAAGCCGCACCTGCTCCAACACGTCGCGCCCACCCCGGAGGCCCTGGTCTTCACCGGCGACAAGGGAGCGCTGCTGCGGACCGGCAACTTCGGACGGGCCGTGAGGTGGAAGGCGACCGTCGCCGCCGTGGGGCTGCCTGACGGCTTCCACTTCCATGACCTACGCCACACGGGCAACAACCTCGCCGCGTCGACAGGAGCGAGCACGCGCGAGCTGATGCACCGGATGGGGCACTCCAGCATGCGGGCCGCGCTGATCTACCAGCACGCGACCAGCGAGCGCGACCGCGAGATCGCGGCCGGCATGGACAAGCGGATCTCGAAGCAAGATCCAAAACGGAACAACCGGCGCAAGCCAGACGACCCGGACGACGGTCAGCTGGCACGCGTCGGCTAGTGGCACGCCAATGGCACGCAAGATCGAAAAGCAGCCCATGCGGGGCACAGTCATCGATGAAAAGTTGGCTCTGACCTGGGCCGGGACTAGAGAGCGGGCGACGGGAATCGAACCCGCACCGTCAGTTTGGAAGACTGAAGCTCTGCCATTGAGCTACGCCCGCGCGTGCCCCGACTATGCCGGGGCGCGCCACCAGAGTACTGGGTCGGGGCGGTCGGGCGCGCGCGGCATCCGGCCGGCCCGCGCGGGGCGTTGCGCCGGCCGTCGAGGTGACCGCATAGACTTCTCAGCGCACGGGGTGTGGCGCAGCTTGGTAGCGCACTCGCTTTGGGAGCGAGGGGCCGTGGGTTCAAATCCCGCCACCCCGACTTGACAGGCATCTGACCTGCATAAACACGGGCTGTGCCGGAGTCCCGTCGTCAGGGAACCGGCCTGGGCCCTCGGCCGCGCCGGCGAGCAGGCGTCGCGATCCCGACAGCGACTAAAGAGCCCGGCTTAACCGAGCGACACAGCCGGCTTTCGGGAGTAATCGGGCCAACTGTCGCTAAGCTGATATCCGGTGGCTTGCATGCTCAGGACACCGTTAGTGGCCTATGTGGGAGGTGCGCTCAAGCCGGGGAGGTTGTGGAATGCCAGCAGATGTTGTTATGCCCTCGTTACGGTCGCGCTGGCGACTCCCGGCAGGCAAGCCATGACCAGGCACGGAACATCGCGCACGCGCAAGTCAGCCGTTAGCGCGCCGTCAAGACCCGGATTGCCCACCGATGTGGAGAGGTATAACCTCCCCCTCGCGGCACGACTGTCCGATTCTCGGTCAACACCGGGCGGCGTGCTCGACCCCATACTCGGCGCCCCGGCGGAAACCACGATCGAAAGCTTCCGGCCCACCGAAGGAATGGACAGGTGCCGAATTTCTTCTTGAGCTGGGCCGCTGGCGAGGACGACCTACACGTCAGGCAGCTCTTCGTTGACCTCCGGCGCGCTGTGTCCACATTGACCGGCCAGCCGGAGCCCGAGTGCGGATTCTCCGGCGGTGTCCCGGCCACTCTCGAAGCGTGGCCGGCGGGCATGGTGCCGGCCCTTGCCGAGTCCGATGTGTTCGTCGCCCTGTGGTCCCCTCGCTACGCGCTGAACGAGGCGTGCGGGCGCCAGCTGTGGATCTTCGAGGAGCGCCTGCGCCGCCAGGGTCGCGAGCCCGGCTCCGGGTCGCCGGCACTGATCGTCTTGGCATGGGCGCTGGCCGACCCGATGCCCCAGCTCGCGAGCGCCACCCTCGTGCCCGAGTATGGCGGCACCCGGCGCGGGGTCCGCCAACTCGTGAAGTTGCGGGGACTCCGCGAGCGGTACGAGACCTTCGTCGCCGACGTGGCGCGGGAGATCGTCGCGGCCGCCGCCGACAGCCCGCCGGTCCTGGCTTCGATTCCGGCGCTGGCCGACACACCCAGCGTCTCGACGATGGCGGACGATCCCACGGACCAGGGCTTGGCGGGTACGCCGCACGTCCACTTCGCCGTCGCGGCCGCGAGCCGCGACGAGATGGACAAGGTGCGAGAAGACGTGCGTTTCTACGGGCCGTCTCCCGAGGACTGGCGTCCGTACCTGCCGGCGCTGACGGTGCCGCTGGCCCACCATGCCCAGTCGGTCGCCGCGGAGGCGCTCCTCCAGTCCGACGTCGGGTCGCTGGACGACTTCCTCGACCGGCTCGAACAAGCCCGGCGCGACAACCAGATAGTCGTATTGCTGGTCGACTGGTGGGCCACCCGGTTGGATACCTACCGGCGGATGCTCGCCGAGATCGACCGGCGCGGCCTCGGCAACACCGCGGTGCTCGTGCCGGCAAACCTGGCTGACGACGAGACCACCCGAAACCGCGACGATCTCGGGTTCGCGCTGCGGCGCACCTTTCGCGATGCGAGCCGGCGGCGGGATCCGCTCTTCCGCAGCGAGATCGAGACGCCGGATCGGTTCGACGCCGATTTGATCAGGGCCATCGAAGAGGCCCGCAACCAGGTCTTTCGCGATGGACCGGTGCATCATCTTCCCGCCGGCGACTATCCAGGTGAACGACCACTACTGAGTGGACCCTGATGCTTGCGGCAGCGCCCTACACTGAACTGCGGTCAATGCCGGCCGGCACCCTCGATACCCCTCCATCCCCTCGCCCGGGCGGCGGCGACCTCGGGAGTGACCAGGTGCCCAACAATCGTGCGACAAGTAGGCTCCGCTACTTCGTCAGCTATGCGCATGATTCGGGCCCAGACGACGAGCTGGTGCAGAAGTTTCACAACGACCTGAGCCATGACGTGCGGCTGCATTCAGGCTGGTCCGACGACCGTATCGGTTTCTGCGACAGCACCTTGCGGGCCGGCCAGCGCTGGTCGCCGGCGCTGGTCGAAGCGTTGTGCACGTGTCAGGTTTTCCTCGCCCTGTGCAGCCACCATTACTTCGAGCGCCCGGCGTGCGGCAAGGAATGGACGATCTTCGCCCGGCGGATGGCGAAGGCACCGGCCCGGGTCGCCGGTCATCCCGCCTCCCTCGTTCCATTGCTGTGGGTCGTGCCGACCGGGTTTCCGCCCGTCGCGGCCCACTACCAGTACCGGGACGCGACGTTCGGCGACGAGTACCACGTCCAGGGGCTGCGCAAGCTGATGCTGCTGCGCAAAAACCATGACGCCTACTACAACTTCGTGAGTGGGCTCGCGTTGCACGTCGTCGAGCTCAACAAGCGATACGAGATCCCGCCGGAGCGCGGCCGCCCGGCCTTCGACGACATCGAGCCAGCCTTTCCCGACGGCGGCGACGACGGGATCGCGCCAGCCGGTGGATCGCGGCCTCCGCGCGGCCCCAGGCCGTCGGGCGGCCCACCGCGGCGGTCGAGGCCACCAGCCCCACCCAACAACATGCCCCGCTTGAACCCCATCCCGCCCGATCATTCAGGAGGCGACTCGCGATGAGTGGCAACGATCCTCGTCACTCCGGGCGCGTCGTCACCTTCTATTCGTACAAGGGCGGCACCGGTCGCACGATGGCACTGGCGAATGTGGCTTGGCTTCTCGCCGCCAACGGATACCGCGTGCTCACGATCGACTGGGACCTCGAGTCGCCGGGTCTGCACCGCTACTTCCACCCGTTCCTCCAGGACAAGCAGATCCGCCAGTCCGACGGGATCCTCGACCTGGTGCGCCAATACTCGGATGCCACCATGCAGTCCGGCGCCCGGCCCGAGCGCTTCGCCGAGCTCGCGCAGATCGAGGACTACGCGGTCTCGCTCACGTGGGACTTCCCGTCCGGCGGCGTCGTCGACTTCGTACCCGCCGGCCGGCAAGACAGCGCCTACGTCACCAAGGTCAGCACCTTCGACTGGGATTCCTTCTGGCGCAAGCGGCGCGGCGGTTGGCTGATCGACGCGCTGGCCGAAAACATGCGCAAGGCCTACGACTTCGTGCTCATCGACAGCCGCACGGGCAGCAGCGACACGGCTGGGATCTGCACGATCCGACTCCCCGACATAGTGGTCAACTGCTTCACGCTCAACACCCAGAGCACCGTCGGCGCGGTCGCGATGACCCAATCCATCATGAGCCAGTGCGACGCCGTCGTCTTTCCCCTGCCGACCCGCATCGACGCCGGCGAAAAGCAGAAGCTCGACCGGGGGCGCAGCTTCGCCCGGCGCAGCTTCGAGCCGTACCTGACCTTCCTGGAGGGCGAGGATTCGGCCACCTACTGGGACAGCATGGAAGTGCCGTACATCCCTTACTACGCCTACGAAGAAGTGCTGGCCGTCTTCGGTGACACGTCGTCGGCGGGTGGCTCGCTGCTCGCCCGCTATCTACGGCTGGCCGGCCGCATCGCGGGCCATGACTGCAAGCCACTGTCCATTGGAGACGCAGAGCGGATGGCGGTGGTTCGCGCCTTCGAGCAGTCCACGCCACCCGAGCCGATGACCGTGCTCGTGGCCTACGCCCCGCTGGACCGCATCTGGGCGGAGTGGCTGCGCGACCGCCTGGGCGGTGCCGGGCAGCGGGTGCGGCTGTATTGCGTGCGCAACCCGGTGCCGAGCCTCGAGGGCGTAAACCGGCTGATCACCATTGTTTCCCGCGACCTGGTCCGCTACGCCGAGGCGGGCCGGCTGTCCCGACTGGCGGCCGAGCGGGTCGCGTCCGGTGACTCGCATTTCCACGTCACCCTTCGCGTCGACGCCACCCCGCTGGAGCCCGCCCCAGCGGCGCGATCGCTGGTCGACGCCATGGGCGTGCCGGAGGATCGGACGCTCGAGATGCTGGCTCCGGCGCTCGGCGGTGGGGGCAGCCGGCTGCGCCACCCGGACGACCTGTACGCCGAGCCGGCCGAGATCCGCTATCCGTCGGTGGGGGTGGAGTACTGGAACCTCCAGCTCGGCCGCAACGCCCGTTTCTCAGGTCGGGGCGCGCTGCTGGAAGAGATCCGCGACCGCCTACAGGCGAGCGGCACCAGCGGCAGCCAGCTCGCGCTCACCGGCCTGCCGGGAGTTGGCAAGACACAGCTCGCGATCGAGTACGTCTACCGCTTCGCGGCCGCCTACGACGTGGTGTGGTGGATCTCCGCCACCCAGCCCGGCCGCGGCCGCATCGCCCTGGCCGACCTGGCGCAACGGCTGAAACTCAAGCCAGGTACCGACGTGGAGACCCAGGTCGCCGCGGTGCTCGAGGCGTTGCGCGTGGGCAGCCCGACCCGGCGCTGGCTTGTGGTGTTCGACAACGCCGACGCGCCGAGCGATTTCGAAGACCTGCTGCCGACCGGCGCCGGCCACACGCTGATCACCTCGCGTAATCCACAGTGGAGCGCGCGGATGCCGATGCTCGACATCGACGTGTTTCAGCGCGAGGAGAGCGTCGAGCTGCTGCGGCGCCGGGTTTCCCAGATCGCCGAGGGCGACGCCCGGCGACTCGCCGCTCGCGTCGGCGACCTGCCACTCGCTGTGGAGCAGGCCGGCGGCTGGCTGGCGACCACTGGCATGGCGGTCGAAGACTACCTGCGCCTGCTGGAAGGCAGCGCGGCGCGTGCCATGGAGGAGAGCGCCCCGGACGAGTACCGGGAGACCATCACGTCCACTGTGTACGTCGCCTACGACGAGCTGCGCCAGCGCAACCCGGCGGCGGCCCGGCTGGCAGAGCTGTACGCGTGCATGGCGCCGGAGGCCATCCCGTACCGGCTCGTCTCCAACAAGCGCCTTACCGAGCTGCTGACCCCGATCGATCCACGCATGCACGACCCGATGCTGCACGCCACCCTCAACAGGGAGATCGGACGGTACGCGCTCGCCCGGGTCGACACCGGCGCACCGCGCACCGGCGTGGTCATGCACCGGCTCACCCAGGAGATCATCCGTTCCCGGCTCACCGAGGAGGAGCAGGCGGAGCGGCGCGCCGACGTGCACACGGTGCTCGCCGCCGTCGAGCGGGGCAGCCCGGACAATGGGGATAACTGGAAGGTCTACGAGGCGCTCCGCCCTCACCTGCAACCCTCCGGGGTGCTGGAGTCCGAAGCACCTGAAGTACGCCTGCTGGTCATCGACACGGTCCGCTACCTGTGGAAGCGCGCTGACGTCGCGAGCGCCGAAGAGCTTGCCCGCGCCGCGCTGCGCGAATGGTCGCCCCGCACCGGTCAGGACGACACCTCCACCCTCCGGCTCAACTACGAGCTGGCGGTGGCGTTGCGCTACGGGGGCAACGAGGACGAGGCGTACGAGCTCAACAAGGAGAGTTTGGCCCGGCTCCGCGCCACCCTGGGCGAGGAGCATCCATACGCGTTGCGCGCCGCCTCCAGTTTCGGCGCGGATCTCCGGGCTCGGGGCCAGTTCCACGACGCGCGTGAGTTGGACGAGCGCACCGCCGAAGCGATGCGTTCCGTGCTCGGCGACGACGACCCCCTGACTTTGGATGCAGTCAGCAACCTAGCGACCTCGCTACGGCTGGTCGGGGAGTTCTCCGAGGCTGCCCGGCTCGACCGGGAAACCCTGGAACGGCGGCGCAAGGTGTTGGGACACCGGCATCCGGCAACACTGTCTTCTCAGGACAATCTCGGCACCGACCTTCGAGAGCTCGGTGACCTGGCCCGTGCACGAAACAACGACGAGTCCGCCGCGAACGGCTGCACCGAGACACTCGGCCAGGAACACCCGCAAACCCTCCGTGCGGCGAAGAGTTTCGCGGTCACATTGCGCCGGCTCGGCGACCTCACCACCTCAGGCGATCTCATCTCGCAGACCTATGCCCGCACGGAAGGCCTGTTCGGCGGCCGGCATCGCGACACCATCGCCTGCCGGCTGGAGCTGACGTGCGTGCAGTGGGCGTTGGGCCAGCACGAAGACGCCCGCAAGGCCGGTGAGGAGATCTACGGCGTCTGCCGGGAGCTGTGGGGGCAGCACCACCCGCTCACGCTGGCCGCCGGCAACAACCTGAGTATCTTCCGGCGCTGGGCCGGTGACGTCGACAGCGCCCGGCGGTTGGCGGAACGCACCACCGAGCGGCTCCAGGCAAGCCTGGGCCCGCGCCACCCGCATACGCTGACCGGCCTCCTCACGCTGGCCAACGCGCTGTACGCGGACGGCGCGCGGGCCGAGGCGCGGCAGCGCGACGAAGCGGCGTACTCGCGGCTGCGCAAGGCCCTGCCGGAGGAGCATCCCACCGTGCTGGCCGCGGCGGTCAACTACGCCATCAGCCACCGCTCCGAAGACGTCGACCGGGCCGAGGCGTCGCACGCGGATGCCACTCAGCGGCTGCGGAACACACTGGGTGCGGAACACCCCTACGCCAGGTCCGCGGGTGACTGGATGCGCATCGACGTCGACATCGAGCCGCTACCGATCTGACGCCTCGTCGGGCAGGCCCGCCGCCAGCCACCGCGCCAGCGGGACGAGATCGAGCGGATAACCGGCCGCGCGCAAACGGTCGGCGACCGCGCACATCAGTTCCGGCCGGAGCACGGCCGCCCGAGCGTCGCGTTCGTCTGCCACGTGCAGGGCCACGGCGAACGCCACCCAGTCGTCGGCGTCGCCGGTCCGCGCCGCACGCTGCGCGAGCACGGTCGGCGCCACGTCGGGGAGCGGCCGGTCGCCACCCAGCCACGCCTCGCGCGCGGTCTGGGCGACGCGTGGTGCCCCGGCGACGACGCGTGCGGCGGATATCGGAGGGCACGACCTCCCCTCCTCCCACGCGCCCGCCAGAGCCTTCGCCTCCGCTCCGTCCACCGCGAGGTGGGCGAGACGCCAGCCGACCTCGCTCGCCACGGCGTACCGTACCGCGACCCGCCCCGCATCCTCCGAAACGGGCTCCGCCGCCCATCGGACCACGGACCGCCGCAGCCGCCGCACAAACAACTCGCCGTAGGCGGTCAGCTCTCCGCCTTCCGCGAGTTGCCGCAGCGCGGCGAGGGTATCCCGGCGCCAGTACGCGAACTCGAACTCGGCCAACCGAGCCGCCTCACCGGCGGTGGTGCGCCGTCGCGCTCGCCAGAACGCGGTCACGCCCGTGTACGCGTACGCGCCGTCCAGAAGAGGTCCGGCGGGTCGTGGATCCGGGCGCCAGGGCGCGTAGTACCGGGCCGGACCGCCGGCCTCGCAGAGCGGCACCAGGTCCGCCAACGCGCTCAGCTTAGCGTGCTGGTACTCGTGCAACAGCGCCTCGGCAAGGCGATCCACATCGGACGGTGCGGACAGTGCGACCGCGCCGAACGCCTCGCGTGACGTGGCACTGACCACGGCTCCCGGCGCGGGGTCCCGCAGGGGTACCAGGGCACGCAGTACCGCGCGCATGCCCGCGGCGTGCCGCGGCTGCTCGCGGACGAGGATGCGCCACGCGTCCTCGCACGCGCGCGCGAGGCGCTCCAGCCGAGCGGCCGGCAGCCGGCGCGCGACCGGATGGGTGTAGCAGCGCCGGTAGGGGTCGACGTCTTCGACGAGGAGCGAGAGCGCGTGTGGCCCTGAGCCCAAGGAAATCCTGCGTGCCGGCCGCCAATGCGGCGACTCGCGGGAGAACGGGGCATCGAGCCGAATGCGCCGTGCGGTGCCTTCGAATGTCAGCCGCTCGCCGTCGCCACGCAGCCGTACCGCGCCGTGCCCAAGGCCGGTGGCGGCGCCCACCCCGGGCAGTACCAACCCATCACGCACCGCCGGCAGGGTGAGCTCGAAGGTTATCCCGGCCGAGGTGGCGGCCGCCGCGGCGAGCGCGGCGAGATAGCCGGCGCGCGCCCGCTCGGCGCTGGCTCGCAGCGTCCGCGCGGCCCATACCTCCAGAAACGGATGCCGCAGGGCCTGCTCGACAGCGGCTGGCGCGGCCGCCTCCACGTCGGCGAGCAGGCCGAGGGCGTCCCGCGCCGCCGGACCTACCCGTTCCACCGCGCCGAGTACGAGCAGGCGTTGCCGGGCGAGCCGGCCGTCGGTCAGGACGGCGATCGCGTCCGGCGTCCCGTATCCGCTGGCGAGGCTGAGGAACTGATCGCGGGTGAGCGTGTACCGGTCCATGTTCAGGCGCTCGCGGCGAGCCGGCGGACGGCCAGTTCCGCCTCCAACCGCTTCCGGACGTGCCCCACGAGCTTGAACAGGTCCGCGCAGTACACCGACGGATGCCGGAACCCGCCGTCCGGCCCGTACCGGTGTGAGAACTGCCCGCCACCGCAGACGGAGCCGACGGGACAGGCGCGACAGGCGGGCGCGAGATCCCCCCAGAGCCGGCGCAGTGCCCGTACCCCCGGGTGATCCACCAACACGTCGAACCCGTCTCGCTGGACGTTGTATCCGGTCGCGCCCTTGCCCTGTGCCGTCGTCTTGAGGGCGTCCGTCAGTTCCAGCGCGCCGTCCGTTTCCACGGTGATCGCGTCCGGCGAGTTGAAACCCAGCCCTTCGGTGTGGCTCTCGCCGCCCACGAGCAGGGTGATCAGGGACTCGAACAGGCGGATGGCCGTTTCGCGACGCGGAGCGGCGAACCACCGGTCGAAGATGGGGATGAGCCAGTCGGCGTACGGCGTGCCGGCCGCGCCCGGCTCCCGGCCGGGTGGCGGGTGCACCCAGTTTCCGAGCGGCAGCAGCAGGTCAAGCTGCGGCGGGTCGAACTCGAGCAGATCCTCGTACACGCCGACCGGATCGTTTGCCAGGTCGATAGTGCACAGCAGGCCGGCGTAGAGGTCACGATGCTCGGGCTGGTTCAGGGTCCGCAGGGCACGCCGTACGAGATGGAAGCTGGGCCGGCCGTCGGCGAATCGCCGGTGCCGGTCGTGCGCGACCGATCCACCGTCGACGCTGACACCGACGCCGATTTCGCGGCGGTGAAACACCTTGAGAAATCGGTCGTCCAACAACGTGCCGTTGGTCTGCAAGGTGACATCGACCCGCGTACTGGCGGGAACCGCACGCCGGATGGCACCGACGGCGGCATCGATGACATCAGGGCCGGCTAGCAGCGGCTCCCCGCCGTGCAGGACCACGAGCAACTCGGGAAGTCCGTGCCGCCGCGCGTGTTCGCCGATCCGCATAGCCAGGGCGGCGACGGTCTTCGGCGACATCACGTTCGGCCGGGTACGCCAGCTCTGATCCACATGGTGGTAGACGTAGCAGTACCGGCAGGACAGGTTGCACCGGCTGTGCAGCTTGACGATGAACTGCCGGAACGGGGTGCCAACTGGCGTGGTCCGCATCGTCGGTGATTCAGCTCGGACGGGGAAGGCAAGCGTTGAAGGCCGCGACCCGGTTGCGCGAGCCGTTCGCCGCCTCCTCCGCCACACGCCGTAGGCAATGGTCGAGCGCGCTGTCGCCGGACTCGCGCAGGGCCAACAGCTCGCGCAACGGCCGGTGCGCGGCGTCGACCATCGCGGTCGGAATCAGCTTCTGTCCGTTGTCGCTCATCGGGCCCTCGCCTTCCCAGGTGCTCGGGGGGTCGCACCTGTACCGGTCGGTGATGGTCGTCGTGGCGGCCGAAAAGCCAATCAGATTCCGGGCGCCACGCTTCTATGCTCCGCTACGAGGTTCGTAGACATCACATTTCTGTCGTAGTTCGACAAGGCTTGACGGACCATCGCCCCTGCGCCTTCAATTGACTACCGTCGCTTGACGGACTTTGACGATCGTTGACACCATCGAAGCCCAGGGAGTGCGGCGTGGCGGTGGCAGGACCAAATCTCGGCCGGCCACCTGACGGACATTTACGAGATTTAGTCCTCGCCCTCCGCGACTTACATCGCGACGCGGGAAAGCCCGGTGTGCGACGGATCAGTGCCGCGATCAGGGATCGCGAAGATTTTCGCGACACCGTCAGCCATGAGACGATCAGCGCGATGCTCCGCGGCACCGCGCTCACCCGGTGGGTCAAAGTCGAGTGCGTGGTGCGGCAGCTCGCTGACTGGGCGGTCAACCGCCGGGATCCCGACGAGGAGGTGCGCCGGTTTCACCGGTTGTGGCTCGCCGCATCGGACCCGACCGGCGAGTCAGCATCGGTGGAGGCGCACACCGCGCCCTCACCACCGGGCCGAGCCGCGGAGCCTCGTTCCACCCGCGCCCTCGTGACCAACCTTCCCGGACGCAATCCCGCGTTCACGGGGCGGGATGGCGTGTTAGCCCAGGTCCGCGAAGCGCTGCTGCGCGCACCACGCGTCCCGCTCGCCCTCTACGGCCTCGCCGGCGTGGGTAAGACTCAGCTCGCCGCCGAGTACGCCCACCGCTGGGCCGACGACTACGACGTGGTCTGGTGGGTTCCGGCAGAGCATCCGTCGCAGGCGGTCGCCGCCCTGGCGGCCCTGGGCGAGCGGCTGGACCTTCCGGATGCGACCGACATACGGCAGGCCGCCCGCGCGGTGCTCGACGCTCTGGAGACGAGCGCCCTGCGTTGGCTGGTCGTCTACGACAACGCCGACCTCCGTGAGGACGTCGCGCCGCTGCTGCCGTCCGCTGGCGGCCACACGATCGTGACGTCACGCAACCCCGTCTGGGCCGCGTCGAGTGGATCACTCGCGGTTGACGTGTTCAGGCGCGGTGAGAGCATCGCCTTCCTCCGCGGCACCGGTGCCGCCGGCTCGGTGGAGGATTTCGACCAGCTGGCCGAGCGGCTCGGCGACCTGCCCCTCGCGCTGGCCCAGGTGCGGTCGATGCAGAAGGCGACCGGAATGCCGGTCGCCGAGTATTTACGGCTCTTCGCGGCGCACATGGACGACCTACTCTCCACCGGGCGCCCGACCGGCTCACCCGCCAACGTGGTCGCCCTCGTGGACCTCGCCTTCACCCGCCTCGCCAACGAGGTGCCCGCAGCCGCTCAGTTGCTTGAAATCCTGGCCTTCATGGCACCCGACCCGGTGTCCCTCGTCGTGCTTCGCAGCGGCCGCGACGGCGAGATCGCGCCACCGCTGAGCCGCGTGCTGTATCAGCCCGACGCACTGGAACGGATCGTCGGCGAAATCGGACGCTTTGGACTCGCTCGGTTAGACCTGGATAGCCAGCGGATCCAGGTGCACCGGCTCGTGCAGTTGGTGCTGCGCGAGCGGCTCAGCGCGGACGAGACCTCCCGCATCCGCGGCGAGGTACACCGGCTGCTCGGCGCGGCCAACCCCGGCGACCCGGACAATCCGGTGACGTGGACGATGCACGCGGAGGTCGGAACACACCTATTGGCCTCCGACGCGATCAACTCCAGCCAGATGCCGGCCCGCACCGCCGTGCTCGACCAGATCCGGTATTTGGAGCGGGTCGGCGACCTGGAGGCTTCCGCCCGGTTGGGCCGGGCGGCGGTCGACGCGTGGAGCCGGCCGCCGGACGCGGGCGGCCTCGGCGCGGACCACGAGTTGACCACGCTCGCGACCCGTCACCTCGCCTACGCGCTACTCGCCCTCGGCCACTACGACGACGTCCGATCAATGATCTTCGAGACGTTGGCCTCCCTCCGCGAGAGCCCGCACTACGGCCCCGACCACTCCCACACACTCGCCATGGTCACGATCGCCGCCTACTTCTTGCGCGTCACCGGCGACTACCGTCAGGCGCTCGCGCTCGACGAAGACCGCGTTGACCGGCTGCGGCGCCTGTACGGACCCCAACACGTGCGCACCCTCAATGCCCTCAGCAATCTCGCCGTCAACCTGCGCCTCACGGGCGAGATCAGCCGAGCGCACGAGATCGATGCGAAGCTCGTCGAGACGCTGCGATCGCGCTACGGAGACGAAGACCCACGTACTTTCGTTTCCATCCGAAACCTCGCTCGAAACCTGTACGACCTGGGCCGCTACCAGGAGGCACACGATCTCCAGCGAAGATACGTGCCGATGATGGCGCAGCGGCAGGGCAATCGCAGTGACGACTTGCTGCGGGCGGGACGCACAGTGGCGATCGCGCTGCGCAAGCTCGGTGAGCACGGCGCGGCGGTGGACGAGGCCCGGCGCAACTATCAAGCCAGCCAGCAGCGGTTCGGGCCGGACCACGAGCACACGCTCGCCGCGATGATGAGCTACGCCAACGCGTTGCGCACCGTCGGCGACCCCATCGGCGCGCGCAGCCTCGCTACCGAGGCGCTTGCCCGGTACCGGCGGATCTTCGGCGACCTCAACCCGCACACGCTCGCCGCCGCCGCCAACCTGGCGGCCATCCTCCGCGCTCTGGACCGGTGGCGAGAGGCGCATCGGGTGGACGAGCGCACCTTCGACGAGATGCGGCGCGTTCTCGGCCCGGACCATCCGTACACGCTGGTGGTCGCGACCGGCCTGGCTACCGGCCTGGCGCACGGCGGTCTGCACGAGGCGGCCGCGGCACTCGGCGAACGGACCCTCGACGCCCTTCGCAGGGTACGCGGGACAAACCACCCGGAGACCTGGGCGTGCGCGGCCAACCTCGCCCTCGACGTGTCGGCGTCCGGGGATCAGAAGGCCGGCGAGGCGCGCCGTCGGGAGGCGGTCGATGAGCTCGGACGGCTGCTGGGCCCGGCACATCCAGACGTACGGAGGGCGGAGCGGGGCGAGCGGATCGAGTGCGACATCGAGCCGCCGCCCACCTGAGTTGGGCGTGCGCCTACCCAGTGGACGCACGACGGGGAACCAACCAGCGGGGGTGGCGGACCGCGGTTTGACCCGCCCGGCCCACCGGACTCCGGGAGTATCGTCGAGGGGTGGTCGCCTGGGACAGCTGGGAGCCGTGGCGGACGGAAGCCGACGACCAGTGGCTGGCCGCCCATTCGAGCGACGCGTTCGGCCGGATCCGCCGCGTGTTCCACCCACTCGCGGGCGGTGCGGACGCGGTCTCCCACTCGGTGCTCGGCGGCCTGCTCGGTGGGCCGCCGCGCAATCCTGACCTAAAGGTCAAGGGCGTCACGGCCGAGCAGATCCGGTACGCGGAGCGGCACTACTCGTACACCACCACCCAGGTCGACCTGGGCGTGTGCCGCCGCTGCGGCCACCAGCTCGAGGAGCGCCACCGGCTGCTCGTCGTCGACCCGCACGGCTTTCGGCGGCAGGTGGGCACGGCACGCGCCTGCCGCCGCTGCGCCGCCGAGTCGTGGCTCTTCACGTCGCACATGCCGGGCGCCCGCCGCCTCGCCGCGTCGCGCGCCAAAATCGCGCTGTAGTCACTCTGGAGCCGATGGCCGCGGCATCGCGATCCGCCGCCGGTCGCGCTTGGCCCACGGAGTCACTCGTCGTGCGCGGAGCGAGGGATGGGAGCGTCGAAGACATCGACGACAAACGTCGAGGTCGAGGTGCTGTCCATCTCGACCTCACCGTCGCCCTTGGCCAGGGTGTGCAGACGGACCCAGTATCCGTCGTCACTGGCCTTCCTCGCGACGGCGACAGCGCTGACCACGGGATCACGCACCGCCTCCTCGCTCGTCCAGGTGCGTAGGACCGGAGTTTGCGGCAACGTCCAGGTTCTCGACTCGGCGGCCGCCGGGACGAACACCTCGTCCGACAGGAGCTGGACCTCCCAGCTGACGTCGCCCGCACTTCCGAGTTCGTTGGTCGCCCGGATGCCGAGGCCGATGACGTATGCGGCGTCCAAGTACTGGATGAACTCCTCATCCGCATGGCTGAAGTAGCACAGGCGGATTTCGTCGATCGGTCCGTAGCCGGTGAAAGCACCCAACTCGAACGCGCATCGCTCCCGCACGAAGCTCCGCACAGCGATGCGCACCGCGTCCGGCAGGCGATCGAGCACGGCGTGCAGCGGACCCTCGTCACGTTCCGCAAGGTAGGAGTTGAGCGCCGAGACGAGGCGTCGGTGACATCGGCATCCGCGGCGCCGAGAGTCGTAACCGCCTCAAGGTGATCCTCGCCGGTCCTGACGAGGGCGAATACGCGGCTCTTGCTGGGGCTTCTGTGTGCCAGAAACTGGTACACCATGCTGATCTCTCCTACGACGGACACAACGCGTGGCGCAGGTCCGCTCGGACCTGCGCGGGCGTTGTAGAACCTGACGGTCGAGGGCATGCCCCGCGGGCTACTGACCCAGAGGTATCTGCCTGAATCGCTGTCAGCCCCGGTGCTGCCGGGGCCGCGTCGCATACGGAGCCTACCAGGAATCCGGAGCTCTCTAGGCGCCGATGTGGCTAGACGTGCTCATCGCCATCCGACGAGCGCCGCCGGGCATCCGTCAGGATGCCCGGCGACCACGACGCCTGCCGGGACGGCCACGTACGCGCCGCGCCGTTCCCCACTCCGAACCATTGCCCAGTCGGCACCACAGCATCTCCGTCACCTCCCACACTCCTCATTGGATGGACTAGCAAATGTCGTGAGCCCCGGTGTCGATCCGGGCACACCGTCCTTATGAGGGACGGCCGAGCAGCCAGCGCCCGCGCTCACGCGGTCCACAGTGGATGGCATTCGAGGCCGAAGCGGGATTCGAACCCGCGTATGACGGTTTTGCGGACCGCCCCCTGACCAGACTCGGGCATTCGACCGTGCGCGCCCCCGGCTGGATTCGAACCAGCGGCCTCGGCCTTCGGAGGGCCGCGCGCTTCCGCTGCGCTACGAGGGCATGTGCAGGCGGCAGGAGTCGAACCCACGGGCCACTGCTTTACAGGCAGCGCCTCACACCGCATGAGCGCCTGCTTGGGGTGGCTACGGGGAGTCGAACCCGCGCCCTCCAGAGCCACAATCTGGTGTGCACCTCCGGTACACCACAGCCACCGTACCCGCGGAGGGTGTCGAACCCCCGGCCTCCGCTTTGTAAGAGCGGTGCTCTTCCGTTGAGCTACACGGGCATTGGAACGTGCGCTCGGACGCCCGGATTCGAACCGGGATCACGCGGTTAACAGCCGCGGGCCCTGCCTGTTGGGCGACATCCGAATGAGTCGCGCGTGCGGGGCTCGAACCCGCTTCGCTGTGTGAAAGACCAGGGGCCTACCCATAGCCGAACGCGCGTCGCGTGCCCCGAGACGGACTCGAACCGTCGACCTCCGCCGTGTCGAGGCGGCGCCCTACCAACTGGGCCATCGGGACGTGGCGGTGGCCGGATTCGAACCGGCGATCTCGGGCTTATGAGGCCCGCGGGAACGACCGAACTTCCCTACACCGCAGTACGCCGGGTGGGACTCGAACCCACGACCCACCGCTTAAGAGGCGGTTGTCTCTGCCGCTGAGCTACCGGCGCGTGGAGGAGAGGGTGGGAGTCGAACCCACACGGGCCTGAGCCCTACACCGTTTTCGAGACGGGCGCCGGCACCAATCGGCTGGCCTCTCCCAGAAAGCGTGCCCCGGGCAGGATTCGAACCTGCGGCTTCCTGATTCGTAGTCAGGTGCGCTATCCACTGCGCCACCAGGGCATGAGTCCCGCCGGGTGGAGTCGAACCACCTGCCTTCGCCTTATCAGAGCGACGCCCTTACCACGCGGGCCACGGCGGGACGGGACTGTACGCGCCAACGACGGGACTCGAACCCGCGACCTTCCGCTCGACAGGCGGCTGCTCTGGCCAGCTGAGCTACGTCGGCATGTGTGCTCGGGGAGAGTCGAACTCCCACGCCCTTTGGGGCACCGCATTCTGAGCGCGGCATGTCTACCGGATTCCATCACGAGCACGAGCGTGGAGTGACGCGGTATCGAACCGCGGACGCGGAGCTTGCAAGGCAACGCTGTGCACCAGCACCCACCCCATCGGTGTATGTGTGCCCTCGGCGCGAGTCGAACGCGCACGTGACCGCCATCTCGGGACGGCGCCTCTGCCGGTTGGGCTACGAGGGCTGGGCGGCCGGCGCCCGTGACGGCGCCGGCCGCATCCATCAGCGCGCGAGCGACGCCCACGACGGGGTCGCCGGCTCGTAGAGCGGCCGCATGCCCGCTTCGGCGGGGGTGCGGTCGCCCTTGCGCTGGTTGCAGCCATCACAGGCCGCGACAGTGTTCAGCCAGGTGTTGCGGCCGCCGCGGGAGCGGGGCACAACGTGGTCGACGGTCGTGGCGAGCCCACCGCAGTAGGCGCACCGGCGGCCGTCGCGGGCCAGGACGCCCGCGCGGGACCACGCGGGGCCCGCGGTGTACCGCCACTTCGTCACGACGTAGCGGACGAGGCGGACGACCGTGGGCACCGGGTAGATGCCGATCAGCCGGTCGGGGTGTGCCTCGTGTACCTCGGCCACGCGCCGGACGAGCATCCGCACGGCGTGGCGGAGACTGACCCGGTGGAGCGGGCCAAGGTCGGCGTTGATGACAAGGACTTCCACCGGATCCTCCCTTCTTCGCAGTGACGTATATGTGGTCGGGAACCGGGGAGTCGAACCCCGCGTTTCCTGATCCCAAATCAGGCCCGGTCACCGAGCCGGTCGTTCCCGATTTCGCCCAGCCGTCACCGTAGAAACAGCGCGGCTGGGCGCCTTTCGTGTCATGCCATCCACTGTGGAGTTTTCAAACTTCAATGCCGCCGCGCGTTACTCGCGCAGGGCAAAGCAGGGGCGACAGGAATCGAACCTGCGACCTACGGTTTTGGAGACCGCCGCTCTGGCCGGACTGAGCTACACCCCTATGGGCTGAGCAGTGTCACACGAGGAAGATGCGTTGCTGTGCAACGAAAAAGCCGCCCTATCCCTGGCTGGGTGGGCGGCTGAGCGCTACTACGTCCGCGCTACCGTCGCCGCCCGCCATACGGGGCTAGCTCTTCGTTCGCCTTGATATCGATGGGTCGGCCGACTGACGGCATGCCCACCGGACAGCGCAGCGAGAGCCGCTGCGGTGCGGAGTAGGCGTGCCGGAACATGTCGGTGACTCCTCTGGTCGGTGTGGAACGTTGTAGTAATACGGTAAGCGGCGATCTCCTGTGACGCAACAGCCTTTTAGGCACCGATGTTCCCCAGTGTGGAAAGCTAACGGTCGTGGATCCCATCGACGGTGACCCGAGGGCCTTGCGACGCGGCGACTTTCCGGTGCTGCGCGACTTGCCGACCCGTTGGGCGGACGACGACGTCTACGGCCACGTCAACAACGTCGTGCACTACGCGATGTTCGACTCGGCGGTCAACGGTTGGCTCATCGAGGCCACCGGCACGGACATCCGGCGGCTGCCGGCGATCGGACTGGTGGTCGAGACGCGCTGCCGGTACTTCGCGGAGCTCCGCTTTCCGGATGTGGTGACAGCGGGGCTCGGGCTGGAGCGGCTGGGCAGCTCCAGCGTCGTCTACCGCCTGGCGCTCTTCGGGCCGCGCGACGAGGCGCCGGCGGCCGCGGGGCGTTTTGTGCACGTGTACGTCGACCGGGAGTCCCGCCGGCCGGTGCCGGTGCCCGACCGGATCCGGGCCGCGCTGCGGCTCTTGCAGTCCACTGTGGAGGAGAGATGACCCGGGAGACCATTTTCACGTACGCCGCACCGCGGCTGAAGTTCGGCGCCGGTGCGGCCGACGAGATCGGATACGACCTCAGCCAGCTCGGCGCGCGGCGGGTGCTCGTCATCACCGATCCCGGCGTGGCCGCGTTCGGCGCGCCGCGGCGGGTCGCCGACGCCATGCGGCGATACGGGGTGGTGGCGGAGGTCTTCGCGGACGTACACGTGGAGCCGACCGACGCCTCGATGCGCCACGCCGTCGAGGCGGCCCGCGCCTCCGGTCCGTGGGACGCGTTCGTGGCCGTGGGCGGTGGGTCGTGCATCGACACGGCCAAGGCCGTCAACCTGCTCTCCACCAACCCCGGCGACCTGATGGAGTACCTCAACCCGCCAGTGGGCGGCGGGCGCGCTCCTGAGCAGCCGCTCAAGCCGCTGGTGGCGGTGCCGACCACGACGGGCACCGGCGCGGAGAGCACGACCGTCTGTGTACTCGATGTGCTGGAGCTGAAGCTCAAGACCGGGATCAGCCACGCACGCCTGCGCCCGACGCTGGCCGTGGTCGACCCGCTGTTGACGGCGACCCAGCCGCCGGAGGTCACGGCGGCGAGTGGCATGGACATCCTCTGCCACGCGCTGGAGAGCTACACGGCCAAGCCCTATACGGAGTTCGACGCCAAGGAGCCGGCGCAGCGCGTGCCGTACTGCGGCGCCAACCCGGTGGCCGACATGTGGTCGGAGAAGGCGCTGGCGCTCCTCGCCCGGTCGCTGCGCACCGCCGTCGCGAACGGCGACGACCTGGCGGCTCGCACGGACATGGCGCTGGCAGCCACGTTCGCCGGCATGGGTTTCGGCAACGCGGGCGTGCACATCCCGCACGCCAACGCGTACCCGATCGCCGGCGGCGTGCGCGACTTCCACCCGGCGGGCTACCCGGACGGCGAGCCGCTTGTGCCGCACGGCATGGCGGTCGCGCTTACCGCGCGGGAGGCCTTCCGGTTCACGCACCCCTCCAGCTCGGAGCGCCACCGCCGCGCGGCCGAGCTGCTGGGCGGCGACGACCTGCCGGCGGTGCTGACCGCGCTGATGCGCGACATCGGCATGCCGAACGGGATCGCCGCGGTCGGTTACGGCGAAGGCGACATCGAGACGCTCGTGGGCGGTGCCCTGAAGCAGCAGCGGCTGCTGGCGATCGCGCCGCTTCCGGTGACGGGAGAGGACCTGGCGGGCATCTTCACCCGCTCGCTCAGCCTCTGGTAACCGATGGCAGATCACGGACAATCGATGCGTTGACCTTTCCGCACGTGGCGCGGGCTGGCTAGCCTCGCAACCGATGACCGAGGTGCCGATCGTCTTCCTCACCGCGCTGGATGTGGAGTACCTGGCCGTTCGCGCGCGGATGACCGCGCTTGGCGCACACCGCCACCGGGCCGGCACTCGGTACGAGATCGGGCTCCTCCCGGATGGCGAAACCCAGGCGGCGCTCGGCCTTACGGGCGTGGGAAACCAGTCTGCGGCGGCGCTCGCCGAGCGGGCGATCGCGGAGTTCTCGCCGGCGGCGGTCTTCTTCGTGGGGGTGGCCGGCGCCCTCTGGGGCCACGTCATGTTGGGCGACGTTGTGGTCGCCAACCGGGTCTACGCCTACCACGGAGCGACGAGTCAGGACGACGGCCTGAAGGCCCGCCCCCGTGCCTGGGAGATGGCGCATGAAGCGGAGCAACTCGCCCACCGCTTGGTGCGCGGCGGCGGATGGACCCGTTCGCTTCCGCCCGGCGGCGCCGTCCCGGTGGCGCGCATCGGGCCGATCGCCGCCGGCGAGGTCGTGCAGGATTCGGCGATCTCCGACCAGGCGCGCTGGATCAGAGACGTCTACAACGACGCCCTGGCGGTGGAGATGGAGGCGGCTGGCGTCGCGCAAGCCGGCCACGTCAACCGCTCGCTGCCGGTGGTCGTGGTTCGCGGCATCAGCGACCGCGCGGACGGCACGAAGGGGACGACGGACGGCGCCGGCTGGCAGTCCAGGGCCGCCACCAACGCGGCCGCCTTCGCCACGACGTTCGCCGAGCTGTTGGCACGCGAGTTGCCGGGTGGCGCGGCCGGACCCGACCGTCACCGGTCGGGCGACACGACGACGAACATCGCCCAGGGCAACGCCCACGTCTCGATCCAGGCCGGACGGATCGAGGGCCCGGTCGTCCTGGACGGGCCGCCGCCCACCTACGACCTTCCCGTCGACCGGCGGGCGTCGCGGAGCGCCGACCTCGTGGACGGATTGCACGAGCTGCGGCAGCTCCTGCATCGGGCCTGGGCCGCGGGCGGGCTGGACGAGGATACGTACGCCGCCGCGATGCGAGAGCTGGACCTGGCCAGTGACCCGGGAGAGCGGCCCGCCGTGGTGTTGTCGCTGATGAGGCTGCGCGGCCTGCTCATGGACGTCGCCGACCTGGCCGGGAAGGTCAAGGCCCTCCTCGTCATCGCGCGGACCATGCCGTAGCGATATTGACGCATGTAACTTTATAGCCCCACTATTAGGAGAGTTTCCTAATAAGGTGCTCATCTCGATCGGCGGCTGGACGTACTCCAAGTTCTTCTCCGACGCGGCGGCCACTCCGGCGTCGCGGGAGAAGCTCGTCCGCTCCTGCGTCGACATCTACATCAAGGGGCAACCTGCCCACGTACAACGGCGCCGGCGGACCGGGCAGCGCGGCCGGCATCTTCGACGGCATCGACCTCGACTGGGAGTGGCCGGGGTCGGAGGGGCACCCTGGCAACCACGTCAGCCCGGCTGACAAGGCCAACAACACGGCGCTCATGGCCGAGTTCCGCCGCCAGCTCGACGCCCTCAGCGTGACCACCGGCAAGCGGTACCTGCTGACCGCCTTCACGCCGGCCGACCCCGCGAAGATCGCGGCCGGCTGGGACATCGGGCCGGGCGGGGTGTTCGAGTCTATGGACTTCGCGAACGTGCAGGGCTACGACTTCCACGGCGCCGGCTCGGACAACTCGTGGGAGCCGGGGCGTACCGGCCAGTCGGTCTCCAGCTACTGCTACACGGGGCCGGGCGGGCAGTGGTGGAGCTTCGACGACGCCTGGTCGATCGGGCAGAAGACCGCCTGGCTGAAGCAGAAGGGCCTGCTCGGCGGGATGATCTGGGAGATGTCCGGCGACACCGCCGGCGGCACGTTGATGAACGCGCTCCATACCGGGCTCTGATCAGCAGGGGCGTCCCGAAACGTTTCGGGACGCCCCTTGACGGACCGGCGCGCATCGACCACGCTCACCGTGTTAGAGAGCGCTCTCTCACCCATGCACGGGAGCAGCCATGAGCAGGAGAACCCACCGCCTCAGTCCCCTCGTCGCCGCCGCCGTCCTCCTCCTCGGCGGCTACGCGGTCGTCACCGTGGGCACGGCCAACGCGGCCGGCCCGCTCATCTCGCAGGGGCGGCCGGCCACCGCCTCCTCGACCGAGAACGCCACCTTCCCCGCCGCGAACGCCGTCGACGGCAACGCCGCCACCCGCTGGTCGAGCGCGTTCAGCGTTCCACAGTGGATCCAGGTGGACCTCGGCGCCACCGCGGCGGTCGACCAGGTGGTGCTCAACTGGGAGGCGGCCTACGCGTCCGCCTTCCAGATCCAGGTCTCCACGAACGGCACCTCGTGGACGAACCTCTACAGCACCACCACCGGCACCGGCGGTGTGCAGACGCTCGCGGTCAGCGGCACGGGCCGCTACGTGCGGGTCAACGCTACCGCGCGGGGCACGGCCTACGGCGTCTCCCTGTGGGAGTTCCAGGTGTACGGCACCGCGACCACGGGCGGGTGCGGCACCGCCAACGCGGCGCAGAGCCGGCCGGCCACCGCCTCGTCCGCCGAAAACGCCACCTTGGCCGCCGGCAACGCCTTCGACGGGAACACGGGCACCCGCTGGTCGAGCGCGTTCGGCGATCCACAGTGGATCCAGGTGGACCTGGGCGGCTCGGTCACCGTCTGCCAGGTGGTACTCAGCTGGGAGGCCGCGTACGCCTCCACCTTCCAGATCCAGGTGTCGACCAACGGCAGCACGTGGACGAACGTCTACAGCACCACGACCGGCACCGGCGGCACGCAGACGCTCAACGTCAGCGGCACCGGTCGGTACGTGCGGATGAACGGCACCGCACGCGCGACGCCGTACGGGTACTCGCTGTGGGAGTTCGCGGTCCGCACCACGGGCTCGGTGCCCACGACTCCCCCGCCGACCACCCAGCCGCCGGGCGACTTCTGGGGTGACACGGCCAGCATCCCGCCGGCACAGAACGTCGTCATGCTGAAGATCCTCAACCGCACCAACGGCAGGTACCCGGACAGCCAGGTGTACTGGAGCTACAACGGGCAGACGCGCTCGATCGCCGAGCAGCCGTACTTCGACATGCCGGTCAACACGGCCGGGCGGATGTACTTCTACCTCGGCTCGCCCAACTCGCAGTACTGGGACTTCATCGAGTTCACCGTCGGGCCGGCGGTCTTCAACGGCAACACCACGCGGGTCGACGCGTTCGGGCTCAAGCTCGCCATGCGGCTGCGCGCGCACGACGGCTACGACGTGGCGGTCGGCGAGGACCAGGCCACGTTCGCGGAGGACCGGGCGGCGACGTTCCAGCGGTTCGTCGACGAGATGCCGGCCGAGTTCGACCATCTGGCGCAGATCCAGGCGCCTTACCGCATCCCCTCGCCGGGCAACTCGCCACAGTTCCAATCCGGTGGGCAGTACCAGAGCTACATGTCCAGCTACGCGTCCTCGGTTGGCTTCTCGGCGTCCACTTCGGACATCTTCGGGTGCGCCGGGCCGCTCGCCAACAACCCGGGCATGTGCGCCGCGCTCAACCGGCACGTCGCACACCTGCCGCAGTCGCAGTGGGGAAACCCAAGCCTGTACTACCAGACGGCCCCGGCCAACTACTACTCGCGCTTCTGGCACGACCACGCCATCGGCAAGCTGTCGTACGGCTTCCCGTACGACGACTACGCCGACCAGTCCTCGTTCGTCTCGCGCGGCAACCCGCAGTGGTTGCTGATCGCCGTGGGCTGGTGAAACCGTGGCCGGGGCCGCCGTGGGGGACGGCCCCGGCCATCACGGCGAGTTGCGCTCGCCGCAAACGGCAACCGGGTCAGGGCAGCATCGCCGGGTCGGCGGCCAGTTCGGCCACCTGCTGGGCGCTGAGCGGCGGGTCGGCCAGCGGCGGGCGGTGGTCGTCGCCCTCGGGCTGCTTGTCGACCGCGTCCGGGGGGAGGTTGCCGTCCGGCTCGTAGCTGGGGATGCCCTGCCACGACGAGACCATGAGCTCGCCGCCGTCCAAGAACCGGACCGCCGAGATGACCTCGCCGTACTCCGGGTCGTGCTGGCGGGTGACCTTGACCGGCACGCCGTTCACCGTGACCACCTCGCACGGCAAGGCCGCGTCGGCCTTGCTGCCGGCGTGCTCCGGGGCGCACAGATCGCCGCTCGGTGCCTTCTTGCCGTCGTACAGGATGACCGCCATCAGCTGCCCCTCACCGCCGCCGGCCGCGATCTCCACCTGTGTGTACGCGGCCATCAGCTGGCTGCCCGGCTCCAGGCGGTGCTTGCGGGAGTACACGGTCTTGTCGTCGCTGAGGCCGTCCACCTTCGTGACCGTGTGGCCGGGCGGCACGGCGGCCTTCAGTACCGCGGCCATCGCGCGGCCGTGCACGGGCCCCGCGTGGGCGCTCGGCGGCGGGGCCGGCGCGGTGGTCGCCGGCGCCGGCTGGGCGGCGGTCGTCTCGGTGGCCGGGCCGGCGTCCGGTGCCGGGGCCGCCTGCCATCCGGCGACCGCCGGAGTGGCCAGCACGCCCGCGACCGCCACGGCCACGGCGCTGGAGCCGGCCACGCGCAGCCGGTTGCGCCGCGCGGTGGTCCGGCGGGCGATGGCCAGCGCCGCGGCGCCGTCTCGAAGCGGGGGCGCGGGCTCGTCCAACGCCAGCTCGCAGATCGTCCTTACCTCGTTCACTGCCGCCCTCCAAGCGGTCGCTTCAGGTCGTCGAGCGCCCCGCCCAGCACCTGCCGCAGGTCGGCCAGGCCGTCCGCGGTCTGGCTCTTCACGGTGCCGGCGGAACAACCGAGGATGTCGGCCACCTGCTCCACGGACAGGTCGGCCCAGAACCGGAGCACGAGCACCGCGCGGCGCCGCTTCGGCAGCCGGGCCAGCGCGGTGCGCAGCACGACCCGCTCGTCGGGCCGCCCCTGGTCTGGCGCGACCGCGTCCAGGTCCGCGCTGCCGGGCACCGTGGCGTGCTCGCGCCGCCAGGGCCGCCGCCGCTCGTCCAGGAACGCGCGCACCAGGACCCGCCGGGTGTACTGGTCGAGCACGTCGTGCCGCTCGATCCGGTGCCACGCCTGGTAGAGCTTGGTGAACGCGGTCTGGGTCAGGTCTTCCGCGAGGTGCCAGTCACCGCACAGCAGGTACGCGGTGTTGCGTAGCTGGTTGGCGTGCGCCGCGTAGTAGGCGACGAAGTCGTCCTCGTGCCCGCCGCGCCCCAGTAGTCCCACAACCACGCCCTCCCGTCCTCCTCGGTCGGGTAAGACACGTAGCCAACCACCGATCCGGTTGGTCGGGCCAGCCGATCAGGCCGACTGGCGCACGATCAGGGACGGACTGAAGATGACAGACCTGGGGGTACGGCGCGGATCGCGCAGCGTCGCGAGCAGCAGCTGGGCCATCTCGCCGGCCATCTCCTCGACCGGCTGGCGGATGGTGGTGAGCGGCGGGCGGGCGTCGAGGGCGGCGCTGCTGTCGTCGAAGCCCACCACGGCCACGTCCTGCGGCACCCGGCGGCCGAGCTCCCGCAGCGTGCGCACCGCGCCCTCGGCCATCAGGTCGTTGGCGACGAAGAGGCCGTCTACCTCGGGGTGCCGCTCGATCAGCCGGCGGGAGGCCGACTCGCCGCTCGCCCGGGTGAAGTCACCCGCCAGGTAGGGGACGTCACCGCCCGCCGCCGCCCGGAAGCCGGCGAGCCGCTCGCGGCCGGGCGGGATGTCCTGCGGGCCGCAGATCGTCGCCAGGTGACGGCGGCCCAGGGCGAGCAGGTGCTCGGCGGCGATACGGGCGCCGGCCTGCTGGTCGACGTCGACGAAGCTGTGCGGCACCGGGCGGGCCGGGCGGGCGGAGAGCACCGCCGGCACATGCATGTCGTGCAGCTGGCGGGGCAGCGGATCGGCGCTGTGATTGGAGATCAGCAGCACACCGTCGACGTGGCCCTGCCGCAGGTACCGCAGCACGAGGTGGTGCCCCGGCGGGTCGGCCGGGATGATCACGAGGTGGATGCCCTCGGGGCGGAGCACCTCCTGTGCGCCGGCGGTGACCCGGCCGACATACGGATCCGTGAAGAGCCGGTTGAGGAAAGCACCCTGGCCCGGCGGCTCGGAGATGACCAGCGCCACCGAGTCGGTGCGGCGGGTCACGAGCGAGCGGGCGGCGAGGTTGGGCACGTAGCCGATCTCCGCGATGGCGCGCTCGACGGCCGCCCGGATGCGCGGGTCCACAGTGGGCACCGCGTTGATGACCCGGGAAACGGTGGCCCGCGACACGCCCGCCGCGACAGCCACCTCCTCCAGCGTGGGGCGTCCCGCCGGCCCGTCGCCGGGCCGGCGGGACTGTTCGTCCGTCACGGCGTCCCGTTGACTCCGCACTTGATGATCGGCCGGATGCAGTCGCGCACCCGCCGTTCCAGCTCGGCCACCGGCCAGGCGTTGAAGAAGTCACCGTGCATGGTGAACCCTCGGCCGGACGAGAGGCGGAAGCGGGACGGGTCGCCGTTTGCCGGGTAGCGGAGCACCTGGCGGAGCTTCGGCACCGGCACCGGGTGGGTGGACGGGCAGTTGCCGGCGACCGGGTAGGCCATGTGGCTCTTGTGGTCGGCCGAGTCGAGGTCGCGCCCGTTCCAGCACTGCGGGAAGTCCAGATAGGACTCGATCATGCTGCCCGCCGGGCAGGTAAGGAAGTCCTTGGACGCGCCGGCCTCGTTGTGGTGCAGGCACGACCACCGGGAGATGGTGGTCGCGTCGGGCGCGGTCGCCTTGGCGTTGCCGGCCACGATCCGCAGGCCCAGCGGGAACGGCTGGATGCGGGCGATGACGTCGTTGTTCACGCCCTCGCCGAGGTAGTAGAAGATGCCGGTGACCGGCTCGACCGGCTGGTCGTTCACATAGAACGTGGGCACCCAGTACGAGGAGGTGTCCACGGCGGGGTTGCAGTTGCTGGCACCGTTCAACAGGTCGGAGACATCGCTGTAGGCATCGGTGACCCGGCTGCCGAAGAAGCTGTGCATGTGTGAGGCGCCGGGCAGGTTCGGGAAGACGATCGGGTCGTCCGGCAGCCGGTGACTGAACGGACAGTCGGCGAGAAACTCGGACACCCGCACGATCGGGCCGGACGGCGGCGGTGGCGGGGCGGCGCCGCCGGCGCCGTACACCTGGAACTCCCACAGCGAGACTCCCCACGCGGTGGCACGGGCGGTGGAGTTGAGCCGCACGTACCGCCCCGAGCCGGAGACGGTGAGATCCTGCACGCCACCGGTGCCGTTGGTGGTCGTGTGTACCGTGCTCCAGCTGCTGCCGTTGGCCGACGTCTGGATGGTGAACGCGCGGGAGTAGGCGCCCTCCCAGTTGAGCACCACCCGGCTGACGGTCGCGGCGGCACCGAGGTCGACCTGGATCCACTGTGGATCCGAGAACGCGCTCGACCAGCGGGTGCCGTTGTTTCCGTCCACCACGGCGGAGGCGGGCGTGCCGGCGTTTTCCGTCGAGGAGGCGGTGACGGTGCGCCCCTGCGAGATCAACGGGTCGGCCGCGTCAGCCCGCGACCCGTTGACGACGATGTATCCGGTGAGCAGTGCGAGGAAGGCGACAGCGAGCGTGCCCTTCCTGCATCCAGCGGCTTGCATTGTCACTCCTACTGGTAGACACGGACGTAGTCGACGTACATGCGGGACGGGAACGGCGTTGTGCCGTCGACCGGGCCGGGGAAGTCGCCACCGACGGCGAGGTTGAGGATCACGTAGAACGGGTGGTCGAAGACCCACGGGCCGCGCGTCGACTCCACTGTGGCCTTGCTGGCGACGAAGACCGGGTTGCCGTCGAGTTTGAAGGTCATGCCCTTGCTGTCCCACTCGACCGACCACACGTGGAAGGCCGCGGAGAGGTCCGCGCCGCCCGGCACCGTGTACTTCTGGCCGTAGCCGGCGCCGCCGTTGTAGGCGGGCGCGTGCAGCGTCGAGTAGCCCTCGAGGGTGTTGCGGCCGAGGACCTCCATGATGTCGATCTCGCCGTTGTACGGCCACGGACGGCCGGTGAGGAAGTCCGCGCCCATCATCCAGAACGCCGGCCAGAGGCCGTTGCCCTTGGGCACCCGCACCCGGGCCTCGATCCGTCCGTACTGGACGTGGAACTTGTTGCCGGTGTTCATCCGGTGCGAGGTGTACTCCCGCCCGCCGGCGGCCTCGCGGCGCGCCTCGATGACCAGCGAGCCGGTGCCGTCCATCTGCACGTTGTTGTTGTTCGTGTAGTACTGCACCTCGTTGTTCTGGCCCGTGCCCGGGTCGATCGTCCACTTCGCCGGGTCCGGCTTGCTGCCCGCGGCGCCGTTGAACTCGTCGCTCCACACCAGACGGTTGGCGGGGAAGGTCGGGTCGGCGGGCCGCGCCGGTGGTGCGGTCGGGTTGCCACCGGTGCCGTAGACCTGGAACTCCCAGAGTGAGTACCCGTACGGCGTGCCCCGGGCGGTGCCGTACATGCGCACGTAGCGGCCGGTGCCGGTGACGTCGAGCGTCTCCTTGAAGCCGCGCCCGGTCGTCGTGGAGTAGATGCTCGTCCAGGTGCTCGCGTTCGACGACACCTGGATCTGGTACGCCGACGCGTACGCCGGGTCCCACTGGAGCACGACCTGGCGGATCGTGGCGGTGGCGCCCAGGTCGACGTAGATCCAGCCGGGGTCGACCCAGCCGGCCGGATTGGCG
Source organism: Phytohabitans sp. LZ39 (assembly GCF_059359075.1). Lineage (NCBI taxonomy): Bacteria > Bacillati > Actinomycetota > Actinomycetes > Micromonosporales > Micromonosporaceae > Phytohabitans > Phytohabitans sp. LZ39. The sequence goes on from NZ_JCADBM010000016.1 coordinate 55,743, forward strand.
GTCGCCCAGCGGCTCGCCGGGTCCATGTCGAACGCGCGCGCCGGCACGCACTCCCAGCAGGTGCCGTCGTGCTGGTTGGAGGAGGCGAAGGCCGGCTTGTTGTACGACAGCAGCACCGAGTCACCCGGTGGCGGGCTCGTCGGCGGGGTGGTCGGCGGAGTGGTGGGCGGCGGCGTCGGTGTACCCGTGTGCACCTGGAACTCCCACAGCGAGACGCCGTACGGCGTGGCGCGCGCGGTGGTGACGACCCGCACGTACCGCCCGGTGCCGCTCAGTGCCAGCGCCTGCGTGCCACCGGTGCCGGTGGTGGTCGAGTAGACGGTGGTCCACGTCGATGCGGTGCTGGAGACCTGGACCTGGAACGCGGTCGCGTACGCCGCCTCCCAGTGGAGCGTGACGCCGCAGATCGGGTAGTTGGCGCCGAGGTCGACCTGGATCCACTGTGGATCGGACGCGGCGCTCGACCAACGGGTGCCGGTGTTGCCGTCCACGGCGCTGGCGGCGGGGAAGCCGGCGTTCTGTGTCGAGGAGGCGGTGGCCGGGCGCCCCTGCGCGGCATTCGCGGTGCCGCAGGCGGACGTGCCCGTGTCGCCGTAGACCTGGAACTCCCAGAGCGAGACGCCCCAGGCGGTGGCGCGGGCGGTGGAGTTGAGCCGCACGTAGCGGCCGGTGCCGGTAACGGCGATGTTCTGGACGCCGCCGGTGCCGGCGGCCGTCGTGTGGACGGTGGTCCAGGTGGTCGCGTCAATCGAGGTCTGGATCGTGAACGCGCGGGAGTACGCGCCCTCCCAGTTGAGCACGACCCGGGTGAGCGGCACGGCGGCGCCGAGGTCGACCTGGATCCACTGCGGGTCGCTGAACGCACTCGACCAGCGGGTGCCCGTGCTGCCGTCGACGGCGGCGGAAGCGGGGTAGGCGGCGGACTCGGTGGACGACGCCATGGCAGGCCGCCCTTGCGAGAGCAGCGTTTCGGCCGCCGCGGCCGAGGACGCCGCCACGACGACGTAGCCGCCGAGCAGCGCGACAAGGGCGGCGATCAGAGTGGCGAGGCCGCGGCGGGGGACGCCGCGAGAGGATGCGCCGGGCGGTGGGGTGGCCCGATCCATCGGGTTCTCCTTCGGGTGGTGTGCAGCTGTGTAGTTGTCGCAACATGTGCCACGCCGATAAGAGAGCGCTCTCCTGACGCTACTGTGACCCCTTCATGGCCAGGTGTCAATGCCTCGATGCGTTTTCGCAGGTAGTGGACGCGTCGACGCGACGCGCACTTCGGGCAGATCAAACCGTTGTACGCCTTACAGAAATGTCTAAGCGGCATCCGAGGAGAGCGCTCCCCAGGCCGGTGCGGTATAACGGGACACGTGCGCGTTGTCCGTCGGGCGGTTCCGTTCGCGATGGTGCTCGCGGTCGTACTGGGGTGCGGCGACCCGCGCGAGCCCGCCCCTCAGGCCGCGGCGCCGGTGACCGCCGCGCCCGCCACCGGGTTCAGCGTCACCGACACCGCCTGGCTCCAGCTGGCGATCGCGATGGACGAGCGCGCGCTCAAGGTGCTCGACCTGATGCTCGCCCGTACGGCTGATCCGGCACTCAAGGATCTGGCCCGCCGCCTGGCGACCGAGCACCGCGACGAGCTCGCCAGGCTGGAGGCCCTGCACGCGCGCTCCGGTGGTCCCGCCACCAACCCGCACGAGGGGCACGACATGCCGGGCATGGCCACCGCCCAGACGGTCGCCGCGCTGGAGCGCGCGACAGCCGGCGACGCGGCGTACATCTTCACGACGGCGATGCGCGCGCACATCGACCAGTCGATCCGGCTCGCCCAGGCGGAGCAGAAGTCTGGCACGGAGCCGGCGGCGAAGGCCCTCGCCGCCGACATCGAACGCTCCCGCACCGCCCAACGTGGACGGTTGGACGCGCTCTAACCGGAGTTCATCGCGTCCAGGGCGCTCTGCTGCCGCGCGGCGTCGGTCGTGTCGAGTGGGCCGGCCCAGCGCAACCCGTACTGGTCCAAGGCGTTGCGGTCGCGGGCGTACGCGGTGTCCGCCTGGCGGGTCAGGTACGCGGTGTACGGGCGGTCGGCGAGCACGGCGTTGAGGGCACGCAGGCCGCGCACGTAGATGCCTTTGAAGGACGGGCCGTCCGCACCGCAGTTGCCGCTCTCACACGGGTCGGCCAGGACGCCGCCCGGGTTGAGGGTGCCGTTCGTCGTGGAGGCGCCGGCCATCCGGCGTGCGGCGGTCAGCAGGGTGGCGTCGCCTGTCGCGCGGTGCAGCTCGACCAGGCCGGCGAGCGGGACGCCCTGGTTGTACGACCAGACGGGCTGGCCGTTGTTGCGGCACGTGGACAGGTCGATGCCGTCGTTGACGAGGCCGGCCGCGTTGAGCATCCCGGTGCCTTGGAACCATTGCCATTCGGCGCGGGCCCGCTGAAGGTAGACGGTGTCGCCCGGGATGCGGTTGTGCAGCGCGGCGTTGAGCTGTAGGTAGAGGCTATTGGAGATGGCGTTCTTGTACGTGCGCGCGGTGCTCCACCAGACGCCACCGCCGCAGGTGCCGTCCCAGTAGCGGTGCATGTGCTCGGCGTCCGCCCGCGCGGTGGCGAGATAGCGGCTGTCGCCGGTCAGGTCGTACGCGGCGACCCAGGCCAGACCCCACCAGCCGGTGTCGTCGATGTAGTCGTTGGTGAAGTTGCCCCAGTGCGCGCCGAGGTTGCGGTCGTAGGTGTTGGCGATCGCGTACCGGTAGCTGATCATCCCGGTGATGCGGATGTTGTCGACGAGCGCGGTGAGCGCGTTGGCCGAGTTCCACCAGCCGGTCGTGGCGAAGAGGCCGGTGCCCCTGTCGTAGAACATCATCAGTGCGGTGGCGGCGGCGGTGCGGCGGTTTCCCGCGTTCCACGTCGTGCGCGCCCACGGGGTGCACGCGATCTCCGGGCGGTCGCCGGCCTTGCCGCAGGCGCGCAGCGCGCCGACACCTTGCGTGGCCCAATCGTCCACGTTGAACATCAGCGTGCGCCAGCCGCGCTGGCCGGCCGGGATCGTGGTGACGCCGAGCCGGCTGCCGGACGCCCAGGTGCGCCCGCCGTCGAACGAGCGGTCGAGCCACACCTCGTCGCCCGCGTTTCCGTTCTCGATGGAGGCCCAACCCATCGCGTCGGTGTCGTTGAAGTGCGACACGATGCGACGGCCGTGGACGGTGGCGCTGACCGGCTGGCGGTCGGCGGGCGACAGCGCGGGGTCGCGGCCGTCGCAGTAGCGGTTGCAGATCGTCGCCGCCGCGGCGGGCCCGGCGAAGGCCGCTTGGGCCACCAGGACGAGGGCGGCTGTGAGAGCGCTCCCCAACACACTAGAACGATAACTATGAATAAAGTTAAATGTCAACGTTGTCTGGCGGCACGGAAGGCGGCATGGAAGGCGGCGTGGAGCGAGGCGTGGCGAGCAGCCGCCGCACCCAGTCGCGATCCTCGTCGAGGCGGGGCGGGGCCAGGTGGTAGGCGGCTGGGGTCGCGCTCAGGCCGATCGGGTTGGCGACCTGGCGGACCGGGCGCTCACGGCGCTCGTCGGGCACCTCCACCACCGGCGACAGACCCAACCCGGCGGCGAGGTCGAACGCGCCGGCCAAGTCGTTGATCGGTCCACACGGGACCCCGGCAACGGTCAGAGCGGCATACCAGTCGGCGGCGGTACCAGATGAAAACGAAGCGGAGAGTGCCTCGCCCAGCGGCGCTCGCGCCGCGACCCGGCCGGCGTTGGTCTTGAAGCGCGGATCGGCGGCGAGGTCCGGGCGGTCGAGCACGGCGCAGAGCGCGGCGAACTGGCGGTCGTTGCCCACCGCGACGACAAGCGGCCGGTCGGCGGTCGCGAAGACCTCGTAGGGCGCGATGCTCGGATGCCGGTTGCCCATCGGCGCGGGCACCACACCGGCGGCGACGTATCCGGAAGCGTGGTTGGTGAGCGCTGAAAGCAGCGACGACAGCAGCGAGACCTCGACCCGCTGCCCCTCGCCGGTGCGGTCGCGGTGGCGCAGCGCGGCGAGTATGCCGAGGGCGGCGTGCAGGCCGGTGATCACGTCGACCAGCGCCACCCCGGTCTTCATGGGCGGGCCGTCCGGCTCACCGGTGACGCTCATCAGGCCGCCGACCGCCTGGGCGAGCAGGTCGTAGCCGGGCAGCGCGGCGCCCTCCCCCGCGCCGAAGCCGGTCACCGAGCAGTAGACGAGGCCCGGGTTGTGCGCGCGCAGCCGCTCGTAGCCGAGGCCGAAGCGGGCCATCGTGCCGGGCCGCAGGTTTTCCACCAGCACGTCCGCGCGGAGTGCCAGCTCGCGCGCTGTCGCGGCGTCCTCCTCCGCGGCGAGGTCGAGCGCGACGGAACGCTTGTTGCGGTTGACCGCGAGGAAGTAGGTGGCCTCGCCGTCCGCGTACGGCGGGCCCCACGAGCGGACGTCGTCGCCGGTGCCCGGGCGCTCCACCTTGACCACGTCGGCGCCGAGGTCGGCGAGGAGCATGGTGGCGTACGGGCCGGCGAGCACCCGGCTGAAGTCGGCGACGAGCAGGCCGGACAGGGATCCCACACCCCTACCCTGCCAGGGCCGTGCCCGCCTTGGTCATCGCGTGCTCCATCAGCGTGATCAGCACGTTTTTGCCGGAGGAGGTCTCCCGCGCGTCGCAGAGCAGCAGCGGCACGTCGGGGTCGAGGTTGAGGGCGAGCTTGACGTCTTCGGCGGTGTACCGGGGCGCGCCGTCGAAGCAGTTGACCGCCACGATGAACGGGGTGCCCCGCCCCTCGAAGTAGTCGATCGACGGGAAACTCTCCGCGAGGCGGCGCGTGTCGGCCAGCACGACGGCGCCCACCGCGCCCATCGACAGCTCGTCCCACACGAACCAGAAGCGGTCCTGCCCCGGCGTACCGAACAGGTAGAGCACGACCTCGTCGGAGATGGTGATGCGCCCGAAGTCCATGGCCACGGTGGTGGTGGTCTTCGCTTCCACGCCGGAGGTGTCGTCGACACCCACGCTGGCCTCGGTGATCACCTCCTCGGTGCGCATCGGGCGGATCTCGCTGACCGCGCCGACGAGGGTGGTCTTGCCGACTCCGAAACCGCCGGCGATCAACACCTTGATCGCCATCGGGATATCCGCGTCCGTCGTCTCCTCAGAGAGAGCGGAGCCCATTGATCACCGCCTTGAAGATCCGCTCAGGGGGCATGTGCGCGGCCGGCTGGGGCTCACGGGCCAGGATGTACCCCTTGTCCAGCAGGTCGCCGAGCAGCACGCGCACGATCCCGAGCGGGAGCGTGAGGTGGCCGGCGATCTCCGCGACGGACAGCGGCCGCTGGGCCAGTCGCATTATGGTGACGTGCTCGGGCTGAAGCCCGGCCGCGATCGACGGGACCGAGCGCGTGGCCACCACCAGCGAGATCAGGTCGAACTCGCCCCGCGCGGGTGCGGTGCGGCCTCGGGTCATCGCGTACGGGCGCACGACCGGGCCGGCCTCGTCGTCGTGCCAGACCTCTTCGTCGGGTCCCGGTGTCAGGGCGTCCAAGCGTCACCTCCCGTCGTGCGGGCTCACGGCGGACCGCGAGGGTGTGGTGAGGAACTGGCCGACGCGCGTCACGAGCATCGCCATCTCGTACGCGACGAGCCCGACGTCGGCGTCTTCCGTGCCGAGCACCGCCAGGTTGGCGCGCTGGCCCGCGGCGGTCACGAAGAGGAAGAGGGTGTCCATCTCCACGATGGTCTGCCGCACGCTGCCGCCCTTGAACTGGCGGCCGGCGCCCCGGGCCAGGCTCTGGAAACCGGACGCGACGGCCGCGAGATGCTCGGCGTCCTCGCGGCTCAGATCACGCGACGCGGCGATGAGCAGGCCGTCCGCGGACAGCACCACGGCCTGCTTGACCTCGTCGACCCGCTCGACCAGGTCGTCCAGCAACCAAGCCAGGTCACTGACGGAGCTTGCCGTCTGGGCCACTTGTGGACCTCTTTCTGCGCTGAACGTGGCGAGCGGGGGTTATGCGGAAGGCTCGGTGTCGCCGGTCGGCGCCGACCGGTCGGGCTCGGCCGGCCGCGGCGGCTGCTCCGCGCCGAGCCGCCGCTCCGCCTCGGCACGACCGCGCCGCGTGGCCGACTGGTAGGACGACATCATGTTGCGGGTCTGCTCAGGAGTACGCGGCGCCGGCGCCGGCGGTTGATCGGGGGCGGGCGATGTCTCCCGCAGCGGCGCGGCGATGCTCGCCTGGCGTACGCGCCACGGCAGCCCGGACGGGGTAAGGGTGACCGCGTCACGGGGCGGCTCGGGATGGGCGCTGCCGTTGGTCGGCACGGGCGGCTGGCCCGCGGTGGGCAGCTCGGTCTCCACTAGCCGCTCCGGTGGGGTGACCCGGGCACGGGCGATCACCGGCGCGGGTGAGACCGGCGCCTCCGGTGTTGCCTCGGCGGTGGCCCGCAGCGACTGGTAGGCACGCAGCCGCCGGTCTTTCTCGGCGACCTCCGCCGTCTCGGGCTCGGCACCTGCCGGCGGCTCCTCGTCCGCCTGGTCGGTGACGACGAGCGCGGACGGGATCAGCACGATCGCCATCGTGCCGCCGTACGGCGAGCGGCGCAGGCGCACGTCGATGCCGTGGCGCTCCGCCAGCCGGCCCACCACGTACAGGCCGAGACGCGCGGTGCTCGACAGGTTGAACTCCGGAGGGTTGCTCACCAGGTCGTTCGCCGCGTCGAGCTCCAGCTCGCTCATGCCCAGGCCGCGGTCTTCGATCTCCACGACGAAGCCGTTGGCCACCTTCTGCCCGCCGACGTTGACCATCGTGTACGGCGGGGAGAACGAGGCGGCGTTTTCGATCAGCTCGGCGAGCAGGTGGATCACGTCGCTGACCGCCCGGCCGGAGAGCGACGCCATGTCGATCGGCAGCACCGAGACCCGCGTGTAGTCCTCCACCTCGGCGACCGCGCCCCGAACCACGTCGACGAACGGCACCGGGTTGCGCCACCGGCGGCCCGGCACGGCGCCGGAGAGCACGATGAGGTTTTCCGCGTTGCGCCGCATGCGGGTGGCGAGGTGGTCGACCTTGAAGAGGTCGGCGAGCTCGTGCGCGTCGGTCTCCCGCCGCTCGATCTCGTCGAGCACCTTGAGCTGGCGGTGGACCAGCGCCTGGTTGCGCCGGGCCAGGCCGAGGAAGAGGTCGCGGACGCCGTGGCGCAGCTCGGCCTGGTCGACGGCGGCCCGGATGGCGGTCTCCTGGACCGCGTTGATCGCCTGACCGACCTGGCCGATCTCGTCGTTGCCGAACGTGAGTGGTGGCGACTCGGCAGCCACGTCGACCTTCTCACCCTCGCGCAGGCGCTCGACGACGCCAGGCAGGCGGGTGTTGGCCAGATCCCACGCCGCCGTGCGGAGCCGCTCCAGCTGCCGCACCAGCGCCCGCGCCGTCGTAATCGACACGATGATCGACGCGATGACGGCGAGCAGGCCGAGACCACCGGCCAGGACGAGCCGCACGACCACGGCGATCGCGACGGGCATGGCCCGGTCGACGATGTCGTCGCCGCTGGTCACGATCATTTCCTGATACTCGGCCAGGACCGAGTCCGTCACCGCGTCCCACTCGGCCGGGGAGACCGGCAGCGACGCGCTCGTGCCGTTGGTCCGGACCAGGCGGTCTTCCATGGCGCGCAGGGTGTTGAACGCCGACCCACCGACCGTCTCGTCGTAGCTGGCCCGGTATTCGTCGGGCAGCCCCGACGCGGCCAGGTCGGCGTAGAAGCGCTGGGCGCCGACGAACTGGACGAGCTCCTGGTGCTCGCCAGCGGCGAACCGTCCGGTGGCCAGCACACCCGCGACCCACGCGTCTTCCTGCGACAGGAGCTCTCGGGCCCGAACCAGCTCGATGAGCGCCCGGACGTCCTTTGCGATCTCTTTGTCGTCGAGGGTGGCCAGCGAGTCGTAGGCGGCGAATATCGCGCTGAGCACGTCGGTGAACGCCGTCGCGGCCGGCTCACGCGCCACGGTGCGCCGGTCGATGGCATCGCGGGCACCGCCGAGCTCGGCGAGCTGGCGGTAAACCTCGTCGATGTCCTTTTCCAGCTCGTCACTGCCGAGGGCCCCGACGCTGCTGTCGCGGGCGCTCGCCTCGAAGGCGGCGCGAGCCTCGTCGGTGCGGGCTCGCTGGGCGGCCAGTGCCTCCCGCTGCGGCGTGCCGGGGTCGGCCAGGTAGACGAGGGAGAGCCGGCGCTCCTTTTGCAGCTCAGGGATGAGCGCGTCACCCGGTTGAGCGACCTTGCTGTCCAGCGTGCTGACCGAGAGGAGGTTCAACCCCTCTCGCAGCGTGACGTAAGCGGCGAACGCCCACAGCGCGAAAAGCGAGAGGAGCAGAGCAACAATCTTGGTCCGCACGTTTGAGCTGCGGAATCTCATCGCACCAGTCCCAACCGCCGGCGAGGGTGACAGACCCCGGGCACCCTAGCAATGTCGCGAGCGTCCCCTCAAGCCTCGGATGTCTACATCGGACCGACCAGGAATCCCATCAGTGATCATGAAAAGTGGCATTGTGCCTGGTGCAAGGCGGCCAGCATCGCCGCGCGGATGATCACCTTCGGCGAATAGAGATCTTTGTCGTGCCACATCGGCGGATCACCCGATGTGTCGACGGAACCGGTTCGGATCGAATGTAAAAGCAGCGGATAGCCACGGGCGACGGCCTGTGCGGACAGGCCGTCCGGACGGGTCAGCAAAATGCGCGTCGCGTACGCGGTTTCCTCGTCGGTGCCCTGCCAGAGGCCCCAAGAGCCGTCCGGCCGTTGGGTGGTGACCGCCCACTCGACAGCTTTCTCGACCGCTGCCCGCGCGGCCGGCCCCGCGCCAAACCGGTCCAAAGCCAACGCGCAGCAGGCGGTGGCGTAGAAAGGCGATGCGTGCCAGCGGTCCTGCCACGATCCGTCGGGACTTTGCCGCGCCACAAGCCACGCGGTGAGCCGTTCGACTGCGTCGATGTAACGATCCGGATGGTCCGGACGTCCGGCCAGATAGTGACCAAAAGCCTCCAACACATGTGCGTTGACGCTGACCGACTCACCATCCTCGCCACGCCACGTGCAGAAGTGACTCTCGGTCTCGTACGCCCAGAGGCTCACCGGCTCCCGGCGGGCGCCAAGCTGGATCAACGCGGACAGCGCCACCGAGGTCGTGTCCGCGTCCTGCGGCAGCCCCGGTGCGGCCGGCGCGCCGGCCGCACCGACGGCGGCGCTGAGCTCGACGATCAGCGAGGTCGGCACGGAGAGCGGGATGCCCGCCTCGGCGAGCCAGTTGAGCGCCCAGGCACGCTCGAACACGGTGATTGGCGCCGCGCACGGCACCGGTCCACCGTGGTGCCGAGCGACCGCCTCCAGATAGCGCCGGGCCGGGCTTGACCCGTCACGGTCGCGCAGCCAGGCGGCGGTCGCCGCGGGCGAGGCGCCGACAAGTCCGAGCCCGTCCGGGAAGGCCGCCGTCCTCGCCAGCGGGCCGACGACCTCCCAGGCGTGCGACAACTTCTCCGGTACGGTCCGGCCCATCGCCAGTACGGCCCGGACACCCGCGAGGGCGGCGCCGTCGATCTGCGCGAACGGTGGCAGCCGGTTTCGGCCGGACCGCGCGAGGTGGCCGTTGATCGACTCGATGAGCGCGGGCACGATCAGCTCGATCGCCGGCGTGTCGGGCACGAGCGGTACGCCGCGAAGCCAGCCGGCGAGGACGGAAAGGCCCCGCTCCGCGGCGGCTTGGACGGCTGCGCCCTCGTCCGCCGCGGCGAGCAGGGCATCGATGGCGCTGAGGGTGGGCACCAGGGCGTACCCGTCCGGGCCACCCCAGCCGCCGTCCGCACGCTGGCTGGCCAGCAGGTAGTCGATCCGTGACCGGTGCCCGTCGAGCCAGGGCGCGAGGGCGGCGACCCGTCCGGTCTCGTAGACGGACGGACTCACCCGCCCCCAGGGGTCGAGCCGGAGCCCGGCGACGAGCTCACGCGCCGCCGCGGCCACGTCGACCGGCGCCGCGGTGACCTCGATCGTCACAGCGCACCCCAGTAGTCGGTGACGCCGTAGAACCCGAAACAGAAGTCCATCTGCCGCTCCATGTAGTCGGACAGAGCGGGCTGACGGTCCCGCACGGCATCGAGGTGCCGGCGGGCCTCGGCAGCGAGAGTGTGCGCGCGCTGAGCGACATCTGTCCTGTCGAGACCGAGCATCAACGCGTTGAGGTCACCCCACTTGACGTCCCGCTCGTACGTAGCCAGATCGTTGAGCAGCCGGATCACGCGCTGCACGGCCCAGCTTGCCACTCGAACGTCATCGATGTCCACAACGGACGGAGGTGGACCGGCGTGGATCCAGTGCGCCACGAATACGAACGAGAACCCCAAGTTGTCGGCGTTCGCGAGATACTCCTCAAAGGACGGCCGGGACGCGTCGGGTGCCTTCCATTGGTGCTCCCGCACCATCCCGTCGAGCATCCGGCGCAGCTCGTCGCGCCAGACCGGGTCGAGCACCGCGAACGCCTCCGCCCCGGCGAGCTCGCCGCGGATCTCCGCGAGGAGGGCGCCCAGCTCGTCGTCCGGCTCGGGTGCGGCGCCGCCCGCCACGGCCAGGCACCGGCGCGCGATCGCGGTGGCCTCCGCTGCCGAGGTCGCTACGTAGTCGACCTGCCAGTCGAGGGCGAAGCACCACAACGTGGCCGCGTTCGCCATCCGCTGCTGTCCACTGTCGAGCGACGGCCCGCTGAACGCGGTGGCGAGAGACAGCGTGCTGTACAGCGTGGCGTCGAAGGGCTTCGCCGAGAACAGTGACGGGTACGCCTCGACCCACCGGAGCATCTCGCGTTGCGTCTGGCCGGCCACGGCGCAGATCCGCCCGCTCTCCGCGGACGGGCGCACCTACGCCGCCAGCCGGCGCTGTACCGGCGTGAGGGTCATCGCGATGCCCGGACCGGGGCGGAACGACGCCGCCACCACCGGCTCGGGGATCGTCGTGCTGAGCAGCCGCGGCCGAAACCGACGCAACACGCTAGCCACGATCATCAGCGCCTTCACCAGGAAGAAGTACTTGCCGATGCACTGATGGGGCCCGCCACCGAACGGGAAGTACGCGTACCGGTGCAGGCGCGCGTGGCGCTCGGCGAGGAAGCGCTCGGGCTCGAAGTCTTCGGGTCGCTCCCAGAACCGCTCCAGCCGGTGCGTCACCAAGGGGGTGACGAGGACCGTGGAGCCGCCGCGGATCCGCACGCCATCGATCACGTCGGTGCGCAGCACGTGACGCGGGAACACCCAGGCGGCCGGGTACAGGCGCAGCAGCTCGTCGAGCACCGCCTGCGTGTAGCGCAGGCCGCCGACGTGCGCGCCCCGGATCGGCCCGCCGCCGACCACGCGGTCCACCTCGTCGTACACCCGCACCGCGATCCGCGGGTGCGCCTGGAGCACGGGGAAGAGCCAGGTCATCATCACCGAGGTCGTCTCGTTGGCGGTAACGAACATCGAGACGAGGTCGTCCCGCACCTGCCGCTCGGTCAGCTCCCGCCCGTCCGGGCCATGCGCCCGGGAGAGCAGCGAGATGATGTCGTCACCGTCGTCCGGCTGGCTGCGGGCCTGGCGCACCAGCGGGGTCATCACCTCGTCGACCGTGCGCACCGCCTGGCGAAAGGCGCGGTCACCGGGCAACGGGACGGTCATCGACGTGATGCCCAGCGACATCCGCAGGACCACGGAGGTGCCGATCGTGTCCACCGCGTCGACCACCCGCTTCGCGTCCACGGCCGAGATGCGGCCGGCGAAGAGGACGTCGACGGCCGTACGCGAGACGATCCGGCTCATCTCCTGGGCGGCGTCGACGGTCTCGCCCGCGGTCGCGACGCGCGCCAGGTCGTCGACTGCGTCCTCGACCGCCACGGCGATGCGGTCCATCAACGACTCCACGTACTTTGCCGTGAATACCGGCTGAAGGATCCGGCGACTCCACTCCCAGGACGCTCCCTCGCCGAGGATGCCGTCGCCGAACAGGCCACGCAGGGGCCGCCAGAACCGGCCACCCCTGGTGTAGTTGTCGGAGTTGGTGCGAAGCACGTGCTGCACGTGGTCCGGGTGGGTCAGCAGGTAGGGCCGGAACACGCCCAGATCCAGCCGGACGATCTCACCGTCCGCCTCCCGACCCACGTCTTTGAGGACGCTGAACGGATCTTTGACGAACCTGGGGAGGGTGCGGTGGACTGGGATGCGACGCGCTTTCCGGGCGCGCGCGGCATCGACTACTGACGACATGGTGGTGACCCCCTAAACCCCCCGTGACGCCCTGCACATCGAGGATCACTCAAAGCGATCTAGAAATGCCGCACGTGGAAGTTGTTTGAGCACTCACCCAAACATCAGACATTTCGGACCATCGATGCCTGTCGCGTTCTTGATCAGGGAGTTCGCGATGTGACATGCCGTCCGAAACGCCCGCCTAATCCCTGATCAACTCCCCTGTCGGCGCACCCGGGTCGGGCGTTCGCAGGCGGATGCCGCTCCAGCCCAGGGAGCTTTCGATGACCTCGTCTGGACGTCGGCGCGACGTGCGGCACGAAGCGCTCGATCGTGGGGTCTTCGGAAAAGTGGAGGACCTCGCCCGGCGCCGGGCGCACCTCAGAAGAGCCCTCGCACCCAGTTGAACGCGTCCATGACCCACTCGGTCTGGCGCAGGTAGGCGACGCCGACGCCGACCAGGAAGACCCCGGTGATCAGGTGGGCGACCCGGGCACCGCGCCGGGGGCGGCCGAGCTGGCGCTCGAGGACGATCTTGCCGACCAGCCGGCAGAGCGCGAAGAGCCCCGCGGCCACGCCGAGCGAGAGCACGAACGTGAGCACGGGGCTGGTCAGGTCTCCCGTGCGGGTAGAAATCGCCCAGATGCCCCAGCAGATGAACGCGACGAGCGCCCCGAAGACCGTCCACCCGCTGCCGATCCGCCACTGGCCGCGCTGGTATCCCTGCGGCGGCGCCCACCGCGGGTCGGGCCCCGGCTCCGGCCACCCGGTGCCGGTCGGCTCGTGCGCCGCCTGCGGTGCGGTCACCCTGGGCTGGACCTGGGCGACGCCCCGCTGGTACGGCTGTGGCGGGGGCGGTGCTGGTGGCATGTCCACCGTCCGCTCGGCCCATGGCTGGGTCTGGTCTGCCATGATCTCCTCCCCCCGACCGGATTCCCTCTCGTCCGAGGGTACTGACGGTGAGCGAGGCGACAAACCAGTCGCACAGGCTGCCGCCGATCAGTTACACAGAACGGATGACGGACGCCGATCTACCCCTCCGCACCGCCACACCGGACGACTTCCCGAAGGCCTCGGCGCTGCTGTTCGCCCTCTTCCACCGCGCCCTCGATCAAGAGGCGCAGGACCTCGACCGGCGCGTCTGGGAGGCGGACCGGGCGCTTGTCGTCACCGACGGGCCGGACGTGGTCGGCCACGCCGCCGCGCTCACGCGCGAGCTCACCGTCCCCGGCGCCGTACTGCCCGCGGCGCACGTCACCGGCGTCGGCGTCGCGCCCACCCACCGCAGGCGAGGGCTGCTCACCCGGCTGATGCACCGCCAGCTCCGGGACGTGCGCGACGCCGGGCGGGAGCCGATCGCCGTGCTGTGGGCGAGCGAGGCGCGGATCTACCCGCGGTTCGGCTACGGCCTCGCCTCCACGCGGCTCGAGCTCGCCATCGACAACCGGCAGGTCACGCTGCCGGCGGCCACCGCGCCGCCCCGGCTCCGCGCCGGGACACCGGCCGATCTCCTGCCCGAGCTGACCAAGGTGTACGACACGCTGCGCCCCGAGCGTCCGGGCTGGTCGAGCCGTGACGAGGCCGGCTGGGCCACGGTGGTCGCCGACCTCGCCATCTACCGCGAAGGTGCCACCGAGCGGCGCGCGGTCGTGCACGAGGGCGACGGCGGGATCGACGGGTACGCGATGTGGCGCACCAAGTCCGGCTGGACCAACACCGGCCCGAACGCCGAGGTGCACGTCACGGAGATCGCCGCCGCCAACCCCGTCGCGTACGCGGCACTGTGGCGCTTCCTGCTCGGCATCGACCTGGCCCGCCGGGTGATGTACGGGTTCGCGGCGGTCGACGACCCGCTGCTGCACATGGTCGACGACGCGCCGCGGCTCGACACGCACCTCTCGGACGGCCTTTGGGTGCGAGTGGTCGACCTGCCGGCGGCGCTCGCCGCCCGGCGGTACACGGCACCTTTCGACGTAGTCCTCGACGTGAGCGACCCGCTGCTGCCGGAGAACGCCGGCCGGTGGCGCGTCGCGGGCGGACCCGGCGGGGCGACCTGCGAGCGCACCGACGCCGCGGCCGACCTGGCCTGCGACATCGTGGACGTGGGCGCCGCTTACCTCGGCGGCACCTCGCTGGCCGCCCTCGCCGGTGCCGGGCGGGTACGTGAGCTGCGCCCCGGCGCGGTCAACGCGGCGAGCACCGCCTTCGGCTGGCACCGCATGCCGATCTCCCCAGAAGTTTTCTGAGGCGGGTACGGTCGACCGCATGGCGGAACCTGAGCGGAGGCGGCGCCGGCTGCGGCAGGGGCCGGCTGGGCGGCCCGCCCGCCCGCGGCCCCCGGACGACTACCGCGAGCCGACCGACCCGGACGCGGCGGCCTCCGCGGTGACGGCCGAGGTGCTCGACCCCGATCCGCCGGCCCGCGCCCCCGACGAGCGGGAGACCGAGCGCGGGCTGCGCGGCCTGGTCGGCTCCGGCTCGTCACAGGTGGGGATCAGCGCCGCGATGCGCGCCCGCGACGCGGCCCGGCCGACCGACGCCGACCTGGCCGAGGCACAGGAGCGGCTGGTGATCGTGCGGCGAAACTGGGTGCCTCGCGACGACCCACCTCGCGGCACGCGTTAGGGCAGCGGCGGCAGTTCGCGGCTGTCCTCGTACGCGGCGACCTGCTTGATCCGCCGCGCGTGCCGCTCGCTGCCGGAAAACGTGCTGGTCAAGAACGCCTCCACCAGCGCCGACGCCTCGTCGAGCGTGTGCTGGCGGGCACCGATCGACACGACGTTGGCGTCGTTGTGCTGGCGCGAGAGCTGAGCCGTCTCGATGTTCCACGCGAGGGCCGCGCGCACGCCGGCGACCTTGTTGGCGGCGATCTGCTCGCCGTTGCCGGAGCCGCCGATCACGATGCCGAGACTCCCCGGGTCGGCGACCACGCGGGCGCCGGTGTGCAGGCAGAACGCCGGGTAGTCGTCTTCGGGGTCGAATGCGTGCGGTCCGACGTCGACCGTCTCGTACCCCTGCTTGCCGAGGTAGTTGACGAGGTGCACCTTCAGCTCGTAGCCGGCGTGGTCGGATCCCAGGTAGACGCGCATGGGGGCAGTCTGTCAGGCGATCAGTGCGGCGCGGAGACCGGCCGCCACCTGGTCGGCCGCCGCGCCCGCCGCGTCGAAGAGCGCGAGCTTGCGCGCCCACCCGTGGTTGACGCCGAGGTAGCGGGCGACCACGCACGGCACGCCGGCCGCGACGAGTGCCTCCCCGTACCGCTCGCCCTCGTCGCGGAGCACGTCGTACTCCGCGGTGAGGATCAGCGCGGGCGGCAGGCCGGCCAGGTCGGCGGCGAGCGGCGCCACATCGGGGCTCTCCGACTTTCCCTCGTCTCCCAGGTACATCGCCCAGGAAAGCGCCATCGCGGTCGGATCGAGGCCGTAGTCGCCCATCTCGCGGTACGACTCGGAGGACATCGACGGGTCGATCGCGGGGTAGAGCAGCACCTGGTACGCCACCGGTGTCCCCGCGTCGCGGTGCCGCCGGGCGAGCACCGCGGCGAGCTGGCCGCCGGCGCTGTCGCCGCCGACCGCGACCCGGGTGACGTCCACCCCGGGGGCGACCCGGCGCAGCCAGGCCACGGCGGTCTCGGCGTCGTCGAGCGGGGCAGGCCACGGGTGCTCGGGCGCGAGCCGGTAGTCCACCGAGAGCACCGCGCACCCGGACCGATCGGCGATCCGCCGGCAGAGCCGGTCGACCGTCTCCACGCTCCCGATCGTCCAGCCGCCGCCGTGCAGGTAGAGCAGGACGGGCGCGCCCGGCACCGGGACGTAGAGCCGGCAGGGCACCCCGTCCGCGTCCACATCGGACACCTGGGCGAGCGGGATCGGCGGGCCGCACTCCTGGTCGACCGCGGCCTCCATCGCCGCCCGGGTGGCCCGCAGCTGGGCCATCGGGTCGGCGGGCACATGCTCCTGGGTGAGCCGCGGCCGCGCCGCCAGCGAGGCCGCCACCTGCGGGTGGAGCCTCATCTCAGCTGCGCCAGGACGAGGCCGCCGCGCGCCTTCGGCGTAAACCAGGTGCTCTTGCGGGGGAGCTTTTGCCGGGCCAGGTTGACCGAGACGAAGTCGTCGACGGTCACCGGCGCGATCAGGATGGCCAGCTCGGCCCGGCCGGCGTCGACCTCGCCGGCGAGCCAACCGGCCGGGTAGTCGCCGCCCACGTACGTGATCCGCTTGTCGCCCGGGTCGAGGCCGAGCGCGTCGCGCAGCACGACCCGCTCGACGAGCGCGTGGTCGAGGTTGTCCACCGCGCTCGCGCCCGGCGCCGGCGGCAGCGTGACCGCGTGCGTCGCGCCGCCCGAGTACAGGTAGACGGTGCCTCCGGCAGCCGGCACCGACGGCGGCCCAGCCTCCGCGCGCACCTCGGCGCCGGCCGCGCGCAGGCGGTCGAGCAGCTCGGGCACGGGCACGGTCAGCTCGCTGACCAGCCGGTTGTACGGCTGGATGGTGACCGAGTCGGGCGTGGTGACCACGGCCAGGAAGAGCGGCAGGCCGCCGGTCTGCGCGGCGAGGCTGCGGTGGTTGCCGTCGGCGACGACGAGCTCGCCGCCCGCGGCGAGCGCGGCCAGCTCGTCCTGCTCCGGCCCGGGGCCGACAAGCCACACGGCGTGGGTGCGGCCAGCCTGGTCGACGTCGGTCGCGGCCGGGGCACCGGCCCGGTCGGTCGCGGCGGCCAGCGCGGCGTGCAGCTCGTCGCCGCGGCCCGTCTGGAGCAGCAGCACGGGGGACAGCAGGTGGCCGGTGGCCTCGGCGAGCGCCACCCGCTCGCGCACCTTCTCGATGAAGACGTCTTCGTTGCGGATCACCAGGCCGGGCTCGTCGGCGCGGGTCGAGATCTGCTCGGTCTCGACCATGGCGAAGACGCCGTATGCCGGCGCCTCACCCGGTGCGGTGATGCGGTAGAGCGCGATGACCTGCTCGGCGGGCGTGTAGCTGCCGTCCGCCTTGGCCTCGGCGAGCCGCTCCACCGCGGCCGGCAGGGCGTCCGTGAAGCTGGTGCCGAGGCTCTCCGGCGCCCGGTGCGGCATCTCGACGGCCAGGGCGCTGTGCGGGTTTTCGGCGATGATCGAAGTGATCTCGGCGTCATCGGCGAACTCGTCGTAGTTTTGCGCGCCGGTGCCGCCGGTGGTGATCCAGGCCCGGGCGATCGGGTGCACGATCGTCATAGCGCGTGACGGTACCGTCGCGCACTGGTGTGACGACCGACACCCTGGTGGCGTCCCAAGGTCTGTCAGTCGAACACTGGTCGAGCGTCTCGGGTGCGCTTGATCTCGTAGAAACCGGGCGTCGAGGCGACCAGCAGCACGCCGTCCCAGAGCTTGCCCGCGGCCTCGCCCTTGGGCGCCGGCGTGATCACCGGACCGAAGAACGCGATCTTGTCGCCGCCGTCCGGGCCCGGCGCGTGGATCACCGGCGTGCCCACGTCCAGGCCGACCGGCTTCATCCCGGCGTCGTGGCTGGCCCGCAGCGCCGCGTCGTACTCCGTGGACTCACCCGCGTCGGCGAGGTCGAGGTCCAGGCCGGCCTCGGCGAGCGCGGCCCGGTAGAGCTCCGGCCCCCGCTCCTGCTTGCCGGGGTGGATCCGGTTGCCGAGCGCGGTGTAGAGGTCGCGCAGGACGTGAGGGCCGTAGGCCTGCTCGGCGGCGATGCAGATACGCACCGGCGCCCATCCGTTGTCCATGCTCTTCCGGTACTTCTCGGACAGCTCGCGGCCCTCGTTGAGCATGGAAAGGCTCATCACGTGGAACTGGATGTCGATCGGGCGCACCTTCTCCACTTGGAGGAGCCAACGGGAAGTGAGCCACGCCCAGGGACAGATCGGGTCGAACCACATGTCAACTGATGAACGCTCAACCATGTGTTCATCCTCCTCCGCCGGACGGTCAGCGGCATCAGCACAGTCCGTGAACTGGGCCACCCAGGATCTGGTGAGGTTGGCATGACAGACTCGTTCGACGGGCTGTCGACCAGGACCGCTCGATCAGGCCGTCGACGACGATGGCGGAGAGGCAGGAGACCACCGTGGCCGGAGTGCGCAACCTGACCCAGGTAGAGGCGGCCGAGCGCGCCCGCCTGCTGGAGGTCACCGGATACGACATCGCCTTGGATCTCTCCGGGGCCGGCGACGGCGATCAGACCTTCCGCTCCACCACACAGATCTCCTTCCGCTGTACAGAGCCGGGCGCTTCGACGTTCATCGAGGTCGCGGCCCAGCGTGTGCGCTCGGCCGAGCTCAACGGCCAGCCGGTCGACATCTCCGCGTGGTCCGCCGAAGACGGGCTGGTGCTCACCGGCCTCGCCGCGGACAACACGCTCGTGGTCGACGCCGACTTCTTCTACTCCGCCAGCGGTCAGGGCCTCCACCGCAGCGTCGACCCGGTCGACAAGGAGGTCTACCTCTACTCCCAGTTCGAGACGGCCGACGCCCAGCGGGTCTACGCCTGCTTCGACCAGCCCGACCTCAAGAGCGTCTACACCTGGCACGCGACGGTGCCGCCGCACTGGAAGGTGGTCTCCAACTCCCCGGTCGCCACCGTCGGCGAGGATGGCGACACCAAGACCGTCCACTTCGACACGTCGGCGCGGATGAGCACCTACATCACCGCCCTCTGCGCCGGGCCCTACCACGAGGTGCGTCACCAGCACGACGGCATCGACATGGGCTACTACTGCCGCGCCTCGATGGCCCAGTACATGGACGACGCCGAGCTGCACACGATCACCACGCAGGGCTTCGACTACTTCCACCGCCAGTTCGGCGTGCGCTACCCGCTTCCCAAGTACGACCAGCTGTGGGTGCCCGACTTCAACGCCGGCGCGATGGAAAACTTCGGCTGCGTCACGCACGCCGAGGCGCACTACATCTTCCGCTCGCAGGTCACCGACTTCGAGCACGAGCAGCGGGCCAATACGATCCTGCACGAGCTGGCCCACATGTGGTTCGGCGACCTCGTCACGATGCGCTGGTGGAACGACCTGTGGCTCAACGAGTCGTTCGCCGAGTGGGCGAGCCACTGGTGCAACACCAACGCCACCCGCTTCTCCGACGCGTGGACCACCTTCCTGTCCGTGCGTAAGAACTGGGGTTACCGGCAGGACCAGCTCTCCTCCACCCACCCGGTCTACTGCGAGATGCCCGACCTGGCCGCGGTCGAGGTCAACTTCGACGGCATCACGTACGCCAAGGGCGCGAGCGTGATCAAGCAGCTCGTGGCGTACGTCGGCGAGGACGCGTTCCTGGCCGGCCTCCGGTCCTACTTCGGCCGCCACGCGTGGGGCAACGCCACCTTCGACGACCTGCTCAGCGAGCTCGAGGTGGCGTCCGGGCGGGAGCTGCGCAAGTTCGCCGCGCAGTGGCTGGAGACCGCACAGGTCAACACGCTGCGGCCGCGGGTCGAGATCGGCGCCGACGGCACGTACACCTCGGTGTCGGTGCTCCAGGAGGCGCCGACCGACTTCCCGGTGCTGCGTACCCACCGGATCGGTGTCGGCATCTACGACCTTGTCGACGACCGGCTGGTGCGGCGCGACCGGCTCGAGGTCGACGTGAGTGGCGAAGAGACGCGGTTGGTCCAGCTCACCGGCGTGCGGGCGGGCGACGTGCTGCTGCTCAACGACGACGACCTGACCTACGCCAAGCTGCGGCTCGACGAGCGCTCGATGGCCACGGTGGTGCAGCACATCGCCGGCTTCGAGTCCTCGCTCCCCCGCGCGCTGTGCTGGGCCGCCGCGTGGGACATGGTGCGCGACGCCGAGCTCGCCGCCCGCGACTACGTCGCGCTGGTCGTGGCCGGCCTGCCCGCCGAGCGCGACATCAACCTCGTCACCGCGACGCTGCGGCAGGCGCAGAGCACGCTCGCCTTCTACGCCGACCCGGCCTGGGCGCCATCCGGCTGGGCCGCGCTCGCCGGCGCCGCGCGTTCGTCGGTCGCGGCCGCCGAGCCGGGCAGCGGCTTCCAGCTCGCCTGGGCCCGCGCGTACGCGTCGGCCTCCCGCGACGCCGCCGACCTGGCGGTGCTCCGCGGCTGGCTCGACGGCGCCGGGGTGCCCGACGGGCTCACCATCGACACCGAGCTGCGCTGGTCGCTGGTGCAGTCGCTGGCCGCCAAGGGCGTACTCGGCGCCGACGAGATCGAGGCCGAGCTGGCCCGCGACCGCACGGCCAGCGGTGAGCGCGAGGCGGCGTACGCGCGGGCGCTCCTGCCCACCCCCGAGGGCAAGGCCGAGGTGTGGCGGCGGCTCACCGGCGAGGATGCGCTGCCCAACTGGGAGCACCGGTCGCTGCTTCAGGGCTTCCAGCACCCGACCCAGGTGCGGCTCACCGCGCAGTACGTCGAGCCGTTTTTCGCGACCGTCCGCCAGGTGTGGGATCGGCGCGACAGCGAGCCGGCGCAGGAGTTCGTGACCCTGGCCTACCCGGCCTACCAGGTAGACGAGGCGACCGTCGCGGCCACCGACGCGTGGCTGGCGCAGGAGGGCCACCCCGGTCCGCTGCGCCGCCTCGTCGCGGAGGGCAAGGACGGTGTCGTGCGGGCGCTCAAGGCCCGCGCGCGCGACGCTCTTTCTTGATCCTCTAGCGTCGCGCGGCGCCGTCGGTAGGCTGGGCCACGAGGAGGTGGTTCAGCGTGACACCCCGACTCGAGGCGCCTGACCGGCCGTGGTCGGCGACGGACCTGCGCGGCCTTCCCCATGACAATCACCGATACGAGATCGTCGACGGCGCGCTACACGTGAGCGCCCCACTCGACGACGACCACCAGCGCCTCGTCGAGCACCTCACCGCCGACCTGCGCACCGCCGTGCCGCCCGGCTGGACCGTCACCACCGGCGTGGGCGTGCACGCGGGCGGCAGCTACCTGACGCCAGACGTCACCGTCCTCCGCCCGGGCAGCCCCAAGGGTGGCGCGTGGGCCGAGCCGGACGACGTCGCGCTGGTGGTCGAGGTGGAGTGCCCGAGCAGCCGCCGCTTCGACCGGTGCGTCAAGCCGGGCCTGTACGCGGACGCGGGCATCGAGGCCTTCTGGCGGATCGAGCGCACCAGCAACGGCCCGGTGGCGCACCTCTACAACCGCGCCGCCGCCGGCCACTACGACCTGCACCGCAGCGTCAACCCGGGGCAGTGCGTGACCGCCGAGCTGCCCTACGCGGTGCAGGTGGCACCGGCGACGTGGAACACCTACCACACTTCGGCGTGATCAGGGCGTTTTCCACAGGCACCCCAGCCGTCCACAGGCGCGTGGCGGGCGCTGGCGCCTGACCCTTGGGCGGGCCGATCCTTACCGCCATGACTGACGTGCACGAGGCTCCCGCCGCCGACGTCGAGCGCCTGCGCGCCGCGGTGCGGGTGCTGCCTCCGGCGGCGGTGCTCACCCACCAGACGGCCGCGATGCTCTACGGGTTCGGTGTCGTGCCGACCAACGAGCTGCACGTCACGGTGCCGGCCGGCACACCCCTGCCACAGCGCCGGGGCGTCGCCGCACACGGTGCGGTGCTGCCCTTCGCCGAGGTGCGTGACGTGCTCGGCCTGCGCTGCCTCGGCCCGGCCCGGTGCGCGGTCGACCTGGCCCGCCAGCTCGGCCGCCACGACGCGCTGGCCGTGCTCGACGCCGCTCTGCGGGTGGGCGCCTGCACCCTCGACGACCTCGCCGACGAGGTGGCCCGCCACGAAGGCCTCCGCGGCGTGCGCCAGGCCCGCGAGCTGGTGCGGCTCGCCGACCCGCGGGCGGCCTGCCGCCAGGAGAGCCACCTGCGCCTGACCCTGCACGACGGCCTGCTCCCCCCGCCCGAGCCCCAGCTCGCCGTCTACGACGACGCCGGCCGCCTGCGCTGCCGCGTCGACCTCGGCTACGCCGAGGAGCGCGTGGCCGTGCTCTACGAGGCCGAGACCCGCGTCGACCAGCCCCGGCACAACTGGCTGGCGACCCGCGGCTGGCGCATGTGCTACTTCACCGACGCCGACCTCTACAAGGACCCCTACGAGCTGGTCCAGACCGTCCGCACCGCCCTCTACCACCCACACTGACGGCGCGTCGCTTCCTGAGAGCTTCGGGGGTCAGGGCGGCGTCTGTCTCAGCGGTCCTTGAGACCCATCAGAGATCGAGATTCGAGCTACCGCACTGTCCGTCGTGGTCCTCGGAGTTTCTTACCTGAGCCTGCTGAGGGTGCGTCACGGACCGTGGTTGGCGAGGCCGGCCCGCTTGGTACGCACAAGATCTGGTGGCGGGCCCGCGGGATGACAAAGCCGAGGGCTTGCACCGCGGACCCGGACCCGGGGTAAACCCAGCTTGAGCCACGCCACGACGGCGTCACCCCGGTCCAGAGAGGTCTCTAGAAGAGGGTCAGTTCGTCGCGCTCGATGCCGCGGAGCTTGTCGTAGTCGACAACCACGCAGCGGATTCCCCGGTCTTCGGCCAGCACGCGGGCCTGTGGCTTGATCTCCTGAGCGGCGTAGACGCCGGCCACGGGCGCGAGCAGCGGGTCGCGGTTGAGCAGCTCCAAGTAGCGGGTCAGCTGCTCGACGCCGTCGATCTCGCCGCGGCGCTTGACCTCGATGGCCACCGCGGCGCCGGACGCGTCGCGGCAGAGGAGGTCGACCGGGCCGATCGCGGTCATGTATTCGCGGCGCACGAGCGTGTAGCCGTCGCCGAGGGTAGTCGGGTTGGCGGCGAGCAGCTCTTGCAGGTGTGCCTCGACGCCGTCTTTTTGCAGGCCGGGGTCGATGCCCAACTCGTAGGAGCTGTCCTGGAAGATCTCCTCCAGCGTGATGCGCAGCTCCTCGCCGGCCTTGTTGACCACCCGCCACACGCCCGGGGCCTCTTCCAGCCGGCAGGGCGGGCTCATCCAGTTGAGCGGCTTGTACGCACGGTCGTCGGCGTGGATCGAGACCGACCCGTCCGCCTTCACCATGAGCAACCGCGTCGCCGGCGGCAGGTGCGCCGAGAGCCGTCCGACGTAGTCCACCGAGCACCGCGCAATCACCAACCGCACCCCGAGAGACTAGCCAAGGTGCGCGGCGGGCGGCGCGGGCCCCGCCGAGAGGCCTGCCCAAGTGGCGTGGCGGTGCGATGCTGGGACACGTGTTGGAAGCGCTCACCGGTACGGGCCTGGCCGCCTCGGCCGGGCTGAATGCGTACATTCCCCTGCTCACGATGGGATTGCTGGCGCGCTACACCGACCTGATCGAGCTGCCCAGCGGCTGGAGCTGGCTGGGCAACGGCTGGGTGATCACGATCCTGGCGCTGCTGCTCGCGGTCGAGTTCTTCGCCGACAAGATCCCCATGGTCGACAGCGTCAACGACGTGGTGCAGACCGTCGTCCGTCCCACCGCCGGCGGGCTCGCCTTCGGCGCGGGCTCCAGCTCGGAGACCGTGCTGGTGACCGATCCGGGCGAGACGGGCCAGTGGATGCCGGTCGTCGCCGGCGTGCTGATCGCCCTCGGCATGCACGGGATCAAGGCGGCCGCGCGGCCGGTCATCAACGCGGGCACGGCCGGCGTCGGGGCTCCCGTGGCCAGCACCGCCGAGGACTTCACCAGCGTATCCATGTCGGTAGTCGCGATCGTGATGCCGTTCCTGGTGCTGGTCTTCCTCGTCGCGATAGTGTTCACGTTCGTCTGGCTGGTCCGGCGGCGGCGGGAGCGAAAGCGCGAGCGCCAGGCCGCGCGGGCCGCCGGCTTCCGGGTCTGACCAGAGGGGCGCGCCCCCTGCGAGACAACAGGAGAGCGCGTGCGCGAGGGCCGGCCGATCGTGCTGATCGCGGTGACCTCGGGTCTCCTGTCGGTGATGCTGGCCGTGGCGGTAAACGTTGCCACCGGCGGCACGCTGCCCGGCCCACTCAGCGGTGTCTCCTGGCTGGCCTGGCCGGCGGTGGCGCTGCTCGGCGCGATCACCGTCGCGTTGGCGATCTTGCAACAGCCCCCGGGGGCGAAGCCCACCGTCTCCGTCCCGCGCGAGCTGCCGGCCGCCGTCACGACGTTCGCCGGCAAGTCCGACCTCGCCGCGGTCAACCGGGTGCTCGCCGACGGCTGCCGCGTGCTCGCTGTGTCCGGCCCGCCGGGCGCCGGCAAGTCCACTCTGGCCCTGCACGTCGCGCACGAACGCGTCGAAAAGTACCCGGACGGGCAGCTCTTCGCGACCCTCCGCGGCGCCGACCCCGACCCGGACCCAGTGGCGCCGGAGGAGGTGCTCACCCGCTTTCTGGAGCGGCTCGGCGTGCCCGAAGACGAGCGGCGCGGCGGCCTGGACGACCTGGCGGCCCGCTACCGTTCGGCGATCGCCGACCGCCGGATGCTCATCGTGCTCGACAACGCCCGCAACGCGGCCCAGGTGCTCCCGCTGCTGCCCGGCGGCCCGGGCTGCCTGGTGCTGATCACCAGCCGGCCGATCATCGCCAACCTTCCGCACGCCGTCTCGCACCCGCTCGGCGGCCTCGACGAGGCGGACGCGCGGGAGCTGTTCACGCGGGCGGCGAGCGACGCGCGCGTGGAAGCCGACCCGGATGGCGTCGCCCGAATCGTCCAGCTGTGCGGCGGCCTCCCGCTGGCCGTGCGCATCGCCGCCGCGCGGCTCAAGGCCCGGCCCGCGTGGACGCCGAGCGACCTGGCCGACCGGCTCGCCGACGAACGCCGCCGCCTCAGGGAGCTGGAGCACGAGGATCTCGCCGTGCGCTCCAGCTTCGAGGCGTCCTACAGTGAGCTGTCCGATGTGGACCGCGTGGTGTTTCGCCGCGCCGGCTCTCACCCGGGCCGCGTCTTCGGCCCGGCCGCGGCGGCAGCGCTGGCACAGCTCGACGAGGCCACCACGTCGGCGTCGCTGGAGCGGCTCGTCGACATGCACCTTGTCGAGTCGCCGGCGCCAGACCGCTACCGGCTGCACGACCTGCTCCGCCTCTTCGCACAGGGGCGCCTCTCCGACGAGGAACGCGAGTACACTCCGGCGTCCTATCTGGACTGGCTCGCCGCGCACGCCGCCACCGAGGAGCGGGACAACATCGTCGCCGGCGTACGCCACGCGGTGGCGGTCGGTGCGTACGAGGCGGCCTGGACGATCGTCGACACCGTGCACCCGCTGCTCACCGACTCGGCCGACCACCCGGACCGCCTCGCGCTGTGGCGGGAGGCGGCGGTCGCCGCGGCCGCGCTCGGTGACGAGGCACGGCGCGCCAGGGCCCTGCGCTGGGTGTCGTCCGCCTACCGCAACGCGGGCGAGGTGACGCGCGCGCTGGAGCCGGCCACGGAGGCCGTCGCCATCGCCGAACGGCTCGGTGACCGCGCCGCCGAGGCCGAGGCGCTCACCGTGTACGGCGAGTGCCTGCGCGACCTCAGCCGCTTCGACGACGCGCGGTCCGCATTGGAGCGGGCGCTCGACCTCTTCGTCGAGTTGGGCGACGTCGACGAGGAGGTCGAGGCACGCGTCGCACTCGGCACGCTCTTCAACACGACGTGGCAGCCCGAGCTCGCCGCACCGGTGCTGGAGCGCGCCCGCGAGCTGATGCCCACCGCGCAGGACCACCGTCGACCGTGGACACTGCTCGGGCTGGGTACCGCCTATCGGTTCACCGGCCGGCGGCGCGAGGCGGTCGCGCTCAACGCCCAGGCGCTGGAGCTGGCGCGGGATGGCAACGACCGCTTCGCGTACGGCTTCGGGCTGATCGAGCGCGGCTGGCTCGCCTTCGACGAGCGGCGATACGACGACGCCAACCGCGACATGCGCGCCGCACTGGAGCTCTTCGAAGCGATCCGCCAGGGCATCGGGATCGGCCTGGCACACCAGGCGATGGGCGAGATCGCCGCGGAGGCCGGGCGCCCCGCCGAGGCCGTGACGGCGTACGACGCGGCGATCGCCCAGTTCGAGCGGCTCCGCGACCCGGTGCGCAGCGGGCGGACGCGGCTGCTGCGCGCCCACGCGCTGGCTGATCTGGGTCGCGAGGCGGAAGCGCGGACGGAGTGGCGCGCGGCCGAGGCGCTCATCGGCGACACCTACCTGCCCGACGCGGCCCGCCGCCGGGAGAGCCTCCAGGAGCGCCTAGAGGGCTGGTAGGAGTCACTCCCAGCGAAACAGGCGGGCGGCCAGGGCGCCGGCCGCGAGCACGTAGCCCACCATCACGACAAGGTGGAGCGCGGACGGAAACGTGCCGGTCCACGCGTCCTGCATCGCCTGCGAGGCCGCACCCAGCGGGGTGAAGTCGCTGACGCGGCGCAGGCCGTCCGGCATGACCGGGCCGGGGGTCCAGACGCCGGCGAAGAAGAGCATCGGGAAGTACACGAGCATGCCGATCCCGGTGGCGGTCTTCGCGCGCGGCGCTACCGCGGCGATCAGCAGGCCCACGGCGAACATCGCGGCCGTGCCGAGCACCAGCGCGGCCAGGAAGCCCAGCACCTGCCGGGGCAGGTCGACGCCGAACGCGGCCGCGCCAACCGCCACGGCCAGCACGACCGCCACGAGGGTGGCGACGCCGTTGACCAGGAGCTGCGCGCCGAGCAGCTTGACCGGGCCGACCGGCGTGGCGGCGAGCCGGCGCAGCACGCCCCGCTCCCGGTATGTCGCCATGTAGGTCGGCAGCACGCTCACGCTCGTCGTGCAGATCGCCATCGCGAGCACGATCGGCACGTAGATGTCGATCGGGCGCAGGCCGTCGAGGTCGTCGGCCACGTCCCGGAAACCGGGGATCGCGAAGCCGAGCAGGAGCAGCAGCACCGCGGGAAACGCGACGCCCATGACGACGCCCATCGGGTCTCGCACAAAGAGCTTGGACTCCACAATGGTCAGTCGTACGACTGCGGTGGACATGGCGCTACACCCCGATCTCGTGGCCGGTGAGGGCCAGGTAGGCGTCTTCGAGCGTGGCCCGGTCGAGGCCGCGCTCGGCCTGGAACTTGGCGGTGAGGGCGGCCGGCGTGTCGACCGCCACGGTGCGGCCGCCGTCGATCACGGCGACCCGGTCGCAGAGGCGCTCGGCCTCGTCCATGAAGTGCGTGACGAGCACGACCGTGACGCCCCTGTTGCGGACGCTCTCGATCAGCGCCCACGTCTCCCGGCGGGCCGCCGGGTCGAGCCCGGTGGTCAGCTCGTCGAGCACCGCCACCCGGGGGTCGCCGACGAGCGCGAGCGCGATGGAGAGCCGCTGCTTCTGCCCGCCGGAAAGCGTGCCGTAGCGGGCGGTGCGCCGCGCGGACAGTCCCAGCACGTCGAGCAGCTCGCGCCAGTCGGCCGGCTCGCGGTAGAAGGAGCTGTACAGCTCCAGCGCCTCCCACACCCGGATCCGCTCGGGCAGCTCGCTCTCCTGGAGCTGTACGCCGACGAGCTCGCGCAGCGCGGCGCCGTCGCGGTCCGGGTCCTTTTCGAGTACCCGCACGGCGCCCCCGTCGCGCCGGCGCAAGCCGCTGAGCAGCTCCACAGTGGTCGTCTTGCCCGCGCCGTTGGGGCCGAGGATCCCGAAGATCTCGCCACTGTCCACTGTGAACGACACGTCCGACACAGCGACGGTGTCGCCGTACCCCTTGCGTAGGTTGGAAATCTCGATGACCGGCATGGTCCCTCCCCGTTCAGCCGGAAACCTTCTTGATGGCGACCGCGCGGATGAGCGCGAAGTTGACGAACCAGGCGGCGGCGATGGCCGCTGCCGCCATGAGCACGCCGGCCGGCAGCGGCGGGCGGTCGACGCCGAGCCCGTTGTTGATGGCGTAGCCGGCCCAGAGCGAGTCGAAGCCCATCTCGGTGACCACAGCCGGCAGGAGCGTCACCGGGATGAGGACGATGCCCCACCAGGTGCCGAACCGGTAGAAGCAGGTGCTCATGAGCCAGCCGCAGCACAGGTAGGTGATAGCGACGAAGAACTCGGCGACCAGCTGGGTCAGCCCGTCGCCGACGGACCGCACCGGGTACGGGTCGGCGAGGTTGCCCATGAGGTCGGCGGCGGAGTAGACGGAGTACTCGAAGACGTAGCCGAGCGTCATGAGGACCGCGTACAGGCCGGCGACCACGAGGATGAAGATCGAGGCGCCGTAGGCGAAGTCGCGGCGGGTGACCCCGTTGCCCACGTACACCGGGAGGTGCACCGTCGTGAGCATCACGCCGACGGCAAGCAGGAAGTACTTGGGGGCCGAGCCGCCGGAGGTGGCCCAGATGCTGACGTCGGTGTCTCCGGCCGTCACGATCGCGATGACGATCGCCGCGTAGACGGGGATCATGATGGCCCAGTAGCCGACGACCATCTGCACGCTGGAACGCAGCTGGGCGCGCGAGACGATCGAGGCGGTGTTGGTGGTCATCGGTGCGCCTCCGCGCCCTCGTGTGCGGTCAGGTGGACGAAGAGATCCTGGAGCCCGACCGGCCCCAGGTCGAGGCCGGCCGCGCGGGCGCGGGTCCGCTCCTCGTCGGTGAGCTGGCCGTAGACCGTGGTCGAGCGGGTGCCGCCCAGCCGCTGGTCGCCCAGCACCGTGCGGCCCACGGTGAACGCCTCCACCGCGTCGGCCGGCCCGGTGACGGCGACGCCCCGGCCGCGCAGCGCCTCGGTCTCGTCGTGCGCCACAAGGCGGCCCTTGTCGATGATCACGACCTCCTCGAAGAGGGAGCCGACCTCCTCGATCAGGTGCGTCGAGACGATGACCGTGCGCGGGTGTGCCATGTAGTCGCTGAGCACCTCGTCGTAGAACGCGTAGCGCGAAGGGGCGTCCATCCCCAGGTAGGACTCGTCGAAGATGGTCAGCGGCGCCCGCGCGGCCAGGCCGATCGTGACGCTGAGCGCCGACTTCGCACCCCGCGAGAGGGCGCTGATGCGCTTCTTCAGCGGCAGGTCGAAGCGCTCGACCAGGGCTTGCGCGTACTCCTCGTCCCAGTTGGGGCGCAGCGCTCGGGCGGTCCGCAGCACCTTTCGCACGCAGTCGCCGTCCTGCGCGTCGACCCTGTCGCGCACGAAGCAGATCTGCCGGGTGAGGGCCGCGTTTTCGAAGGGCTCGGCACCGTCGACGTGCACCGCGCCGCCGCTCGGCCGGCGAAACGCGGCCACGACCGACAGCACGCTGGTCTTGCCCGACCCGTTGCGCCCGAGGAGCCCGTAGATCTTGCCGCCGTCGAGCTTGAGCGTCAGGCCGTCGACGGCGACCGTGTCGCCGTATCGGACGGTGAGGTCGTTGACCTCCAGGGACAGCGTCACTTCGCCCCCTCGATCCGGCGCACGATCTCGTCCAGGGAGATGCCGATCACGCGAGCCTCGGTGATCATGGCGTCGACGACCTCCTCGAAGAAGCGCTCGCGCCGCTGGCCGCGCAGCTTCTCGCGGGCGTCGGGGCTGACGAACATGCCGATCCCGCGCCGCTTGTAGAGGACGCCCTCCTCGACGAGCTGCTGGAAGCCCTTGGCCGCGGTGGCGGGATTGATCCGGTAGAAGCTCGCGTACTGGTTGGTGGACATGACCTGCTCGTCCTCCCCAAGTGCCCCGCTCAGGATGTCCTCTTTGATCTTGTCGGCGATTTGCAGATAGATCGGACTCCGGTCGTCGAACACGGGAGCACCTCAAGGTTCTTAGGTTCATTACTTGACTGATGAACCGTAGCACCGAAGAACCACAGACCGCAACGGCGGGGCGATTCAGGTAAATAGGACGAATGCGGATACGATTGCACCGTTTGTCCGGGCAAGGGGGTACCCAGTGGCGAGCGTCGCCGAGGTGAAAGCGGCCATCGATGCCGCGATGCAGCATGTGCAGGAGGGTCAGGAGGCCGTCCGGGCGGCCAACGAAAAGCTCGGCGAGGCGCAGCTCAGCCTCGCCGCGGCGGTCGAGGGCAGCGGGCACGAGTCGGTCACCTCCGCACAGGCCGCGCTCGCGCAGGCCGCCACCGAGCTCGAGGACTGCCTCAGCGCCACGCTCGGCGCGATGGAGCAGGCCCAGCAGTACGCCGCCGCCTTGTGATGTCATGAGTTCCCTCTTGCACGCGCTGGCGTACCGGATCCAGGAGGTCGGCGAGGAGCTTCCGGTGGGTCAGGTGGCGACCGCCGCCGACCGGCTGCGTACCGCCAACGGACTGCTCGCCTGGGTGATGCGGGCCAGCGCCACGGCCGCCCCCACGCCGACGCTCACCGCCGCCGGCGAGCACCTCGACCACGCCGCCGGCGCGATGATCGCCGCCCGGGAGGCGCTCACCGGTTACCTCGTCTCGATCGGGCTGCCACGCGACGCCGTACCCCCGCCGGACAAGGACTGGCACGCGGCGCTGGCACCGGCCGCGCCACGGCGACCGGCCGCGGAGGCCGGGCCCCCGACGCTCACCCACTTCTGGGCCGACCGGGTGGACGAGCTGACCGAGCGGTCAGGCAGCCGCCCGGAGCGGGGCGCGGAGTCCACGGTGGACCTTCTGCACCGCTGCGCCAAGGCGGTGCCGGACGAGGACCGGGCCCGCCTGCGCCGGGAGCTGGTCGCGGTGGACCCGGCCGTGGGTCTGGCACTGTCCGCGGTGGCGCCGGCGCCGCTGCGCTTCCTCGCCGCGGAGCTGCTCGGCCATCCACCCTCCAAAGAGGACCTTCCCAGTGTACGGAAGGAGGTTCTCCCCCGCGTCCGCAAGCTGCTGCCGGCGGTCGAGGAGGTGGTGGTCGACGAGCTGCTGGCCCGCGCCTGCTACGCCCCGCCGCCGGAGCGTAAGGCGGACGAGCGCACGCACCCGGTGGACGCGGCGGTCACGGCCGCGGTGCTCGTCGGCATCCTGTTGCGCGCCACCGACCGGGAGCCGGACGAGCTGGCCAAGGTGACCGAGGAGCTTCGCAAGGCCGAGGAACGTGACGCCAAGGAGCGCGAGGAGAAGGAGCGCCGTGGCTAGCGGTCGGCAAGGGATCGTGGCTGGAGTGCGGCGGGACCTCGCGGCGGCGCGCGGCCTGGCCCGGGCGTCGCTGGCCGCTGCCGAGGTGGCCCGCGACGAGGCGCACTACGAGCGGGACGAGGCGCACGCCCAGCACAGCGAACGGCTCGCCGCCCTGGCCGCCGCGCGTGCGGCGGCCCGGCGGGAGATCCGGGAGCACTTCGAGCTCACGGCCGGCACGATCGCCGAAGACCTGGCGGCCGTCGCCGCGTCCTGCGCACCCGGTGCGGCGGGTGCGTCGTGGCGCACCTGGCGCCCCACCGAGCCGGAGCGCGGGCGGCGTCCCGGGCTCTTCCGCATCGGGACGCTGGGGCAGGAGCCGATGGCCGCGACCATCCCCGCGCTCGTGCCGCTGCTCGACCTGGCCCACCTCTCCTTCACCGGCAATCCATCCACTGTGGACGGCGTGATCGCCGGACTGCTCCTGCGCGTGCTCGGCAGCACGCGTCCCGGCGAGGTGCGGCTCACCGTGTACGACCCCGAGCAGCTCGGCGGCAGCCTCGCCGGGTTCGCGCCGCTGGGCAACGCGGACCTGCTCACGTTCGTGGGGCCGGGCGGGCTGACCGGGATGCTCGACGACCTGGTGGAGCAGATCCGCCGCATCAACGAGAGCGTCCTGGCCGGCGAGTACGCGTCGCTGGCCGAGCTGACCGCCGCCACCGCCGCCCGCCGGCCCGAGCCGTGGCGGCTTGTCGTGCTGCTCGGCGACGCGGCCACCGCCGCCGACCTCACCACCGCCCAGCAGGCCCAGCTCGACCGCATCGTGCGTACCGGCGTCGCCTGCGGCGTGCACGTGCTCGCCCGTGGGCTGCCGATGGAGGCACACCCCACTGTGGAGCACGTCGCCGTGCACGGAAGCACGGCCGCCTGCGGTACGACGGGTGACCTGCCGGTGCGGCTCGACCCGCCGCCCGCCGCCGACCGCATCGCCGCGGCCTGCCGGGAGCTGGCCGAGCTGCTGCTGGCCGGGCCGCCACCCGCGCAGTTCGCCGACCTGGCGCCGGAAAAGCTCTGGACCGAGTGCTCGGCCACCGGGCTGGCCGCCCCGCTCGGCGACGGCCCGGACGGCGAGCTGGTCGAGGTGCTGCTCGGCGACGACCCACCGCACGCGCTGATCGGCGGCCCCTCCGGCTCCGGCAAGACGAACCTCGTCTACGCCTGGCTCGGCTCGCTCACCGCCCGGTACTCCCCCGACGAGCTGGCGCTGTACCTGCTCGATTTCAAGGAGGGCGTGTCGTTCGCCCGCTTCGCCCCGGGGCGGCGGGACCCGAGCTGGCTGCCCCAGGTGCGGCTGGTCGGCGTCAACGTCAACGGCGACCGCGAGTTCGGGCTGGCGTTGCTGCGACATCTCGGCGAGGAGCTGCGCCGCCGGGCGCACGCCGCCAAACGCCACGAGGCCACCAAGCTCGCCGAGCTGCGCTCCGAGGACCCGAGCGGGCACTGGCCGCGGATCGTGGCGGTGATCGACGAGTTCCAGGTGCTGCTGGCCGGCCGCGACGCGATGGCCACCGAGGCGGTCGGCCTGCTGGAAGACCTGGCCCGGCGGGGCCGCTCGCAAGGCATCCACCTCGTGCTCGCCTCGCAGGACGTCTCCGGCATCGAGGCACTGTGGGGACGGTCCGCGCTGGTCGCCCAGTTCACGCTCCGGATCGCGCTGCCCAAGGCGCGCCGCATCCTCGCCGACACCAACCTCGCCGCCGACGTGATCCCCCGCTTCCACGCGGTGGTGAACGCCGACTCGGGGGTGCCCGACGCCAACCGCATCGTCCGCCTGCCCGACGCCAGCGACCGGGGCGCGTGGCGGGCTTTGCAGGAGAAGCTGTGGCACGCCCGCCCCGAAGGCCTGGAGCCACCGCGCCTTTTCGACGGCGACGCGATACCGCCCTACTCCTGCCCCGCGGACGTCGACGGTGCCGTGCTCGGGGAGACGATCGACGTACAGCCCCGGCCGGCGGTGCTCCGCCTGCCCCGCGCGCCCGGCCGCAACCTTGCCGTGCTGGGCACACGCGTGGAGGAGGCGTGCGCGGTCCTGGGCGCCGCCGGCCGCTCACTGGCCACGATGGACGATGACGCGCGGTTCAGCGTCGTATGCCTCGACGACGACGCCTCCGTCTCGGCCGGCCTGCTGCACGCCGCGCTGCCCGGCGCCCGCTGGTACGACGCGGACACCGCCGGCGAGCTGCTCGCGGAGCTGACCGACGCGCCCGCCGGGCCGCCGCACTACGTCATCGGGTACGCGTGGGACGCCGCCGCCGGGCGCCTGCCGGCGCTGCGCGAGGTGCTGGCCCGCGGACCCGAGCGGCACATACACGTGCTCGGCTGGTGGCGCGGCGTCAGCCGGCTCCGCGACGACCTCGGCGGGGTGGGCGCCCGCTTCGACGCGATCGGTGCGTGGGTGGCTCTCGACGTGCACGGCAACGAGCTGTCGCCGCTCTCTCCCCAACCGGGCGGCCCCGCCTGGTATCCGCGCCCGCACCGCGCGCTCTTCTTCGACCGGGCGGTGCACCGCGCGCCGGAGGTCATCATCCCGTACGAGGTGGGCTCGTGACGGTACGCGAGTACCGGCGGCTCGTGGAGGCGCTCGCGGTGGCGGCGAGCCAGCGGGACGCGGAGCTGGCCGCCGCCGAGCGCACCTACCAGGAGTGCGCGGGTGCGGCCGCGACACACCTGGCCCGGGCGGACGCGGCCGCGTTCGAGGCGGACCGCCGGACCGGCGCGGCCGCGGCCGCCGTGGTCGAGGTGGACCGGGAGGCGGCGCGGCTCTGGGACGAGCTGCGCCGGAGCGCCGGCTGGTGGGCGCGGGTGCGGCGCCTGGGCGAGCTGCCGCCGCCCGCTCGGGCCGGCGACCTGCCGGACGGACCACCGGGAGAGCTGCTCGACGGCGCCGCCAAGCGGATCGACAAGGTGCGGCGCGGGGCACCCCGGGCGCCGCTGCCACGGTGGCTTCTGCCGCTGCTGCCGCCGCTCGGCGCGACCGCCGCGACGATGACCGGGCTGGTCGCCGGCGGGCTCGTCACGCTCGCCCACTTCGAGTCCGAGCTGGCCTGGCCGCTGCGCCTGCTGGGCTGGCTCGCGTTTCTGATCGCCCCGTTCACCGGGGTGCCGCCGGCGGCGCTCTGGGTCGGGCGCCGGTTCGGCAGCCGCCTCGACACCGGCGCCATCGGGCTCATCGTGCTCGGCGGCATGGCGGCGGGGTGCGGCCTGTCGCTACTCTTCGCCCGCTAGGCCGTTCGCCGCGCGCACCACGGTCACGAGCTCGTCCATGATGGACGTCAGGGCGAAGTCGCGCGGGGTGAAGACCCTTGCCACGCCGGCTTCGCGGAGCTTGCCGGCGTCGGCGGGCGGGATGATGCCTCCGACTACCACCGGCAGGTCCGCGCGCCCGGCCGCCTTCAACCCGTCGAGCACGGCGGGCACGGCCGCCAGGTGCGACCCGGAGAGCACCGACAGCCCGACGATGTCGACGTCTTCCTCGACCGCGGCGGCGACGATCTGCGCCGGCGTCAGCCGGATCCCTTGGTACACCACCTCGAAACCGGCGTCCCGGGCGCGTACCGCGATCTGCTCGGCGCCGTTGGAGTGCCCGTCGAGACCGGGTTTGCCGACCAGCAGGCGCAGCCGCCCGGTGCCGAGGTCGCGCGCGGTGCGACTTACCCGCGCCCGCACATCCGAGAGCGTGGCGTCCTCCCGCATCGCGGCCGAGGCGGAGAGCCCGGTCGGCGCCCGGTACTCGCCGAAGACCTCGCGCAGCGCGCCGGCCCACTCGCCGGTGGTCACGCCGGCCCGTACACAGTCGAGCGTCACGGGCATCAGGTTTCCGGTGCCCGCGGCCGCGGCGCGCAGCGCGGCGAGCGCGGCGTCCACAGTGGATTGGTCACGGCCGGCGCGCCAGGCTCGCACCGCCTCGGCGGCGGCCCGCTCGGCCGCCGGGTCGACCTGCTCGATGGCCTCGGCGCCGGAGGCGGTGAGCGGGGACGGCTCGGTCTCGGTGAACCTATTGACGCCGACCACCACGTCGGAGCCCGCCTCCAGCCGGCGACGCCGCTCGGCGAGCGAGGCGACCAGCGCGCTCTTGAGGTAGCCGGTCTCCACCGCCGCCACCACGCCGCCCAGGTCGAGGATCTTCTCCAGCTCCACCCGTGCACCGTCCACGATGGAGCCGACGAGCGCCTCGACGACGTGCGAGCCGTCGAAGAGGTCGGGGTACTCGAGCAGGTCAGACTCGTACGCCAGCACCTGCTGCATGCGCAGCGACCACTGCTGGTCCCACGGGCGGGGCAGGCCGAGCGCCTCGTTCCACGCCGGCAGCTGCACGGCCCGCGCCCGCGCCGTGCGGGAGAGCGTCACGCCGAGCATCTCCAGCACGATCCGCTGCACGTTGTTTTCCGGCTGGGCCTCGGTCAGGCCGAGCGAGTTGACCTGCACGCCGTACCGGAAGCGGCGCTGCTTGGGGTCGGCCACGCCGTACCGCTCGCGGGTCAGGTCGTCCCACAGCCGCGCGAACGCCCGCATCTTCGCCATCTCCTCGACGAAGCGCACGCCCGCGTTGACGAAGAACGAGACCCGCTGCACCACGTCGCCCGTCCGCTCGGGCGGCACCTGGCCGCTGTCGCGCACCGAGTCGAGGACCGCGACGGCGGTGGCGAGCGCGAAGCCCACCTCCTGCACCGGCGTCGCGCCCGCCTCCTGAAGGTGGTACGAGCAGACGTTGACCGGGTTCCACTGAGGAGCGTTCGCCACCGTCCAGGCGATCGTGTCGGTGGTGAGCCGGAGCGAGGGGCCGGGCGGGAAGATGTAGGTGCCGCGGGACAGGTACTCCTTGACGACGTCGTTCTGCGTCGTGCCGGTCAGTCCGGCGGTGGGTGCGCCCTGCTCCTCGGCCGCGACCACGTAGAGGGCGAGCAGCCACATCGCGGTCGCGTTGATGGTCATCGAGGTGTTTGCCTCGGCCAGCGGGATGCCGGCGAAGAGCGCGCGGGCGTCGCCGAGGTGCGCCACCGGCACGCCGACCCGCCCCACCTCCCCTGCGGCGAGCTCGTGGTCCGGGTCGTACCCGGTCTGGGTGGGCAGGTCGAAGGCGACCGAGAGACCGGTCTGCCCTTTGGCCAGGTTGCGCCGGAAGAGCGCGTTGGTCGCGGCCGCCGACGAATGACCGGCGTAGGTCCGCATGACCCAGGGCCGGTCCCGCTCGGGGAGGCGACTCTCCATACGAGCATCCTAAGTTACCGTTCAGTCACTTTGGCTGGTGAAAATGGCCACTACTGTGTCTGCCATGGAATTCGCGATCTCGGCGCACGGGCTGCGCAAGTCGTACGGCGACATCGCCGCCGTCGCCGGGCTCGATCTGGAAGTACGGCACGGCGAGGTCTTCGCCCTCCTCGGCCCGAACGGGGCCGGCAAGACCACGACGGTGGAGATCCTGGAGGGCTACCGCAAGCGCGACGGCGGCGAGGTGCGGGTTCTCGACCACGACCCGGCCGCCGCGAACGCCGAATGGCGCGCCCGGGTGGGGATCGTGCTCCAGGGCACCGGCGAGTTCGAGGAGCTGACCGTCGGCGAGCTCGTGCGTCACTTCGCCGCGTTCTACCCCAAGCCCGACGACCCCGACGAGGTGATCGCGCGCGTCGGGCTGACCGGCAAGGCGAAGGCGCGCACGCACGGCCTCTCCGGCGGGCAGAAGCGGCGGCTCGATGTCGCGCTCGGCATCGTCGGCCGCCCCGAGCTGCTCTTCCTGGACGAGCCGACGACCGGCTTCGACCCGGAGGCACGCCGGGAGTTCTGGCAGCTGATCCGCGAGCTCAACACCGCCGGCACCACGATCATGCTGACCACCCACTACCTCGACGAGGCCGAGGCACTCGCCCATCGGGTGGGGGTGATCGCGGGCGGGCGGCTGGTCGAGGTCGCCGAGCCGAGCCGGCTGGGCCACCGGGAGCAGGCGCCTGCCACAGTCTCGTGGCGTACCCCCGATGGCACGGTGGAGTCCGCGGAGAGCGACACGCCGACGGCGCTGGTGGCCGAGCTGGCCGCGCGCTTCGACGGCGAGATCCCCGGCCTGACCGTCACCCGTCCCACGCTCGAAGACGTCTACCTGCGCATGATCGGAGCGGCAGCGTGAGCGAGCGCGGCAGGCGACGCCTACCCACGACGACGGTGAGCGAGCGAAGGACGGCGGCACAGTGAGCGTGGACCTCGCCCGGCGGCAGGGCATCGTCGAGCTGAAGCAGTTCACGCGCAGCCGCGAGGCGGTCGTCTTCACGATGGCGTTCCCGGTCATCATGATCTTGATCTTCGCCTCGATCTTCGACGGCGACATCGCGCCGGGGGTCAAGTTCACGCAGTACTTCATCACCGGCATGATCGCGACCGGCCTAATGACGGTCGGCTTCCAGAGCCTGGCCATCCAGATCCCCATCGAACGCGACAAAGGGGTCCTCAAGCGCTACCGCGGCACACCGATGCCCAAATGGGTCTACTTCGCCGGCAAGGTGCTCATGGTGGCCGGCATCGGCGTGGCGGAGGTGGCGATCCTGCTGGCCGTCTCGATCGCCCTCTTCGACCTGGAGGCCCCCGCGTCGGCGGGCAAGTGGTTCACGTTCGCCTGGGTCTCGATCCTCGGGCTGAGCGCCTGCACGCTGTGCGGCATCGCCTTCTCGTCGGTGCCCCGCAACGCCCGCGGCGCCACCGCGGTCGTCACCCCGGTGGCGCTGGTGCTCCAGTTCATCTCGGGCGTGTTCTTCGTCTTCACCGACCTGCCGGTGTGGATGCAGCAGGTCGCCGCGATCTTCCCGCTCAAGTGGATGTGCCAGGGCCTGCGCTCGGTCTTCCTCCCCAACTCGTTCGCCGCCGCCGAGCCGGCCGGCAGCTGGGAGCTGGGCAAGGTCGCGCTGATCCTGGCCGCCTGGTGCGTGGTCGGCCTGGTCCTCTGCGTCCGCACCTTCAGCTGGCAAAACAAGTACAGCCGCTAGGCCCCTCACAACAAAAGATTTGAGCTACCGCGACGTCCGCGGTGGTCCGGACCGCTGCTCCCGCGGCCTCACCCTCCGCGCCACACGACCATCGTGCGGAGAGAGCGGCGCGGCGCCTAAAGTGCGGCGCCGCGCCCACCACTCGCCTGCGCTATCCCGACGGTCGGAGCGCTTGAAGGGTAACCGCGACCAACGGCGGATGGGTGAGGCCGCGGGAGCGACGGTCTGGACCACGACGGACGTCGCGGTAGCTCAAATGAATTTAGGCCTTGTAGTCGTAGAAGCCCTTTCCTGTCTTGCGGCCCAGGTCGCCGGCGGTGACCATGCGCTGGAGCAGCTCCGGCGGGAAGAACTTCTCGTCGGCGGTGTCGGTGTAGATGTTGCGGGTGGCGTGCAGCAGCACGTCGACGCCGGTCAGGTCGGTGGTGGCGAGCGGGCCCATCGCGTGGCCGAAGCCGAGCTTGCACGCGACGTCGAGGTCTTCCGGCGAGACCACGCCCGACTCGACGAGCTTGACCGCCTCGACCACCAGCGCGGCGATCAGGCGCGTGGTCACGAAGCCGGCGATGTCGCGGTTGACCACCACGCACGTCTTGCCGATCTCCTCGGCGAAGGCCCGCGCGGTGGCGAGCGTGGCGTCCGAGGTCTTGTATCCGCGGACGAGCTCGCAGAGCTTCATCATCGGCACCGGGGAGAAGAAGTGCGTGCCCACGACCGACTCGGGCCGTTGGGTGGCGGCGGCGATCTGGGTGACCGGGATGGCGCTCGTGTTGGTCGCCAGCACCGCCTCGGGTCCGCAGATCTTGTCGAGCTGGCGA
This sequence comes from Phytohabitans sp. LZ39, assembly GCF_059359075.1. Taxonomy (NCBI): domain Bacteria; kingdom Bacillati; phylum Actinomycetota; class Actinomycetes; order Micromonosporales; family Micromonosporaceae; genus Phytohabitans; species Phytohabitans sp. LZ39. The sequence continues at coordinate 94,671 of NZ_JCADBM010000016.1, forward strand.
AACACCTCCTGCTTGACGTCGAGCCGCTCGAAGACCGCCTCGACCACGATGTCGGCCTCGGCCGCCGCCTCGAGGTCGGTGGTCGTGGTGACGCGTCCCAGCGCGGCCTCGACGTCGCCCGGCTCGATCGTGCCCTTGCTGGCGAACTTCTCCAGCGAGCGCCGGATGCCCTCCACGCCCCGCCGCGTCGCGGTGTCATCAAGGTCACGAAGGGTAACCGTCCAACCGGCCCGCGCCGCTACCTGGGCGATGCCCGAACCCATCAGACCGGCCCCGATGACCGCCAGTCGACCCGCCATGCTCTCACTCCTCAACTCGTTCCCTGTGGATGGATGCTAAACGACCATTCAGGATGACCTTGAGGTGTCACACTGACGCCATGGCGCTGGCCGACAGCTGGTACCTGGTCGGGCCGCTGATCGCGTTCGCGGTCGTGGGTGTGATGGCCGCCGTGCTGCGCTGGGCCCTCGCGCGGGACCAGCTCCAGGCGACACCCCCACTGGCCGACGACTTCGGGCTGCTGCGGGTGGCCGCGCTCGTCGACCGGCTGGAGATGGCCCAGGCGGTGCGGAGCACGCTGCGGCAGGCCGGCATCCGCTCCACGTTCTCGACCGGGCTGGACGGGCTCATCAAGATCCTCGTGTTTCCGGACGACGCCGGACGGGCGCGGCGGGTGCTGGAACGCGACTCCTCTACTGGAACGTGAAGGTCGGCTCCTCGGGCGCCGCGACCCGCTCGACCTTGACGCCCATGGCCCGGAGGTTCGGCACGAAGTCCGGGTAGCCGCGGTCGATGTGGTGCACGTGGGAGACCTCGGTCATCCCGTCGGCGCAGAGTGCGGCCATCACCAGCCCGGCGCCGGCCCGGATGTCGGTGGCCCGCACCGGCGCGCTGGAAAGCCGCTCCCGCCCCTGCACGACCGCGTGGTGCCCGTCGGTGCGGATGTCGGCGCCGAGCCGGACCATCTCGTTTACGAACATGAAGCGGCCGTCGAAGATGTTTTCGGTGACCAGCGAGGAACCGTCGCTCACCGCGGCGAGGCCGATCGCCATCGGCAGGAGGTCGGTCGGAAAGCCTGGAAACGGCAGCGTGACCACGTCGACCGCGGTCGGCCGCCGGTCCATCTGCACCCGAAACGCGTGCGGCCGGGTCTCCACCAGCCCACCCGCCGAGATCACCTTGTCGAGGGCGATCTCCAGGTGGGCGGGGTCGACGCCGGTCACGGTGACGTCTCCCTGTGTCATCGCCGCGCCGAACGCCCACGTGCCGCCCACGATGCGGTCGCCGATGGTGGCGTGACGCACCGGGCGCAGCTCGCGCACACCCTGCACGCGGAGCGTGGACGTGCCGGCCCCCTCGATGCGCGCGCCCATCTCGGTGAGCATCGTGCAGATGTCGACGATCTCCGGCTCGCGGGCCACGTTGTCGATGACCGTCTCACCACGCGCCAGCACGGCCGCCATCAGCAGGTTTTCGGTCGCGCCCACGCTCGGGAAGTCGAGCCAGATCGTCGCGCCGCGCAGCCCGCGCGGCGCCGAGGCGATGACGAAGCCGTGCTCGCCGGTGATCTCCGCGCCCATCCGGGCCAGGCCGTCGATGTGCATGTCGAGCCCGCGCGCGCCGATCGCGTCGCCACCGGGGTGGGCCACCCGCACGAACCCGCGCCGGGCCAGCAGCGGGCCGAGCACGCAGATCGAGGCGCGCAGCCGGCGCACGAGGTCGTAGTCGGCCTCCGTGCCGGTCTCCTCCGGCACGTCGATCGAGACCTCGTCGCCGGCGTACTCCACCGTGCAGCCGAGCCGCCGCAGCACCTCGCCCATGATCGCGATGTCCGTGATGCGAGGGATGTTGCTCACCACGCTCCGGCCGGGCGCCAGCAGCGCCGCCGCCATCAGCTTGAGAGCCGAGTTCTTGGCGCCGACGACGTGTACCTCGCCCGCCAGCCGCGCCCCACCGAGCACCTGGATCACATCCACGTCGGCCATCGTAGAAGCCCCGCCCGCTGCCGTGTCGGCGGCGGTGAGCGCTGACGGTCGTACGCTAAGGCTCATGGCCGTCCACCTCACCCGGATCTACACGAAAGCCGGCGACACCGGCACGACCCGGCTCGTCAACAACGAGAAGGTGTCGAAGACCCACCCGCGCATCTCGGCGTACGCCGACGTGGACGAGTGCAACGCCGCGATCGGGGTCGCGCTCGCGCTGGGGCAGCTCGCCGACGACGTGCGGGAGGTGCTCTCCACTGTGCAGAACGACCTCTTCGACGTGGGCGCCGATCTGGCGAATCCCTCGTCGGAGCCGGGGCTCAGGGTGACCGAAGCGTATGTGACCCGCCTCGAGGGCTGGTGCGACGACTTCAACGCGCGACTGTCCACACTCGACTCCTTCGTGTTGCCGGGTGGCACACCGGGTGCCGCGCTGCTGCACGTGGCGCGCACGGTCGCGCGCCGCGCCGAGCGTGCGGCGTGGACGCTCGTGGAGACCGATCCCGAACGAACCGGCACCCTCCCGGCAAAGTATCTCAATAGGCTGTCGGATCTGCTGTTCATCCTGGCGAGAACGGCGAATCCCGACGGCGACGTGCTCTGGGTGCCGGGCGCCAATCGATGAGACGTGGAGCGCTGGTCTTCGGTGTGCTGGCGCTCGTGTCCTGCTCATCGCCCTCGTCACCCTCGTCGCCGCAGGCTTTGACCTGGCGGGAGGTCACCTTCCCAGCCGCCGGCGCCACCGTCCAGGACGTCGCCTTCTGCGACGATCACTGGCTCGCGGTGGGTGGGCTGGCGACCGGACCCGCGGCTTGGCGGAGCACGGACGGCACGACCTGGACCGCGGTGCGGCTCGCGCCCGTCAGCTTCTACGGCAGACAGAGCACGATTTCCACGGTCGCCTGCCGGGGCGCCGACGCCGTGGCGGTGGGCGCCGCGTCGGGCGGTGCGCACGGCAACCCGCGCACGAGCACGTGGCGCAGCCGCCCGGACGGGAGCTGGCTGGAGTACGAGCCGGCGTTCACCCAGTTCGGCGGACAGGACTCGGTCGGTGTCGGCGCGGCCGCCGCCTCACTGGCCCCACCCGCCACGTGGGCGATCGTCGGCAACTGGCTCGGCCCCGACGGCTCCCCCGGCCCCGCGCTGTGGCATTCGGCGGACGGGGCGACCTTCGAGCGCTCGCTCGTCGCGCCGGGATCGTCCGCCCGTGGCACGGACGTGGCACCCCTGCCGGGTGGCGGCTGGCTGGTGGCCGGCGAGGCGTACGGGGCCACGCTCACCGGCGCATCCTGGACCTCCGAGGACGGCGCGACGTGGGCTCCGGTCCCGGTGGGCGGCCCGCTCGCGCTGGTCACCCCGCACGGCGACGGCACGCTGGGCGTCGGCCCGGCCGGCGCGTGGTGGTTCGACGGCAAGACCTGGCAGCGACGCGGTGGCTTCGGCGACGCGGGCGGCTGGCGCTTCCTGAGCCTGGCCGCCGCCTCGCCCGGCGGGCTGGCGGTCGTCACGGCCGCCACCGGCTCCACATGCCGCATGTGGACCACGCGCGACGGCGGCACGACCTGGGCGGAGGCCACGATGCCGGTGTCCCTGCCGGTGACGGCCGAGACGGTCGCCGCGATCGCCGTGCACGGCGACACCGTGCTCCTGGCCACGGATGACGGCACGGATGCCCGCCTCTGGCTCACGACCGCGCCGTAACACTCGTGCGCCGTTTCTCCGGGCTCGTCGGTTGGCTATCGCCAGATGTTCGTCGCGGCAGCCCGAGTCTCTGTCTTGAGTAGATCTTGTCCTGAGCTACCGCGATGTGCGTCGTGGTCCGGACCGCTGCTCCCGCGGCCTCACCCGATAGACGGGGCAGCTCGACAGCATGGCCGCGCGATACGCGGGGTCCGGGGCGCTGGAGCGAGCGGGACCGAGAAGGATGGCTAGTGGGTGGCTAGAAACGAGGAGACCGCCCCGGGTGGGGCGGCCTCCAGCCACGACATGAAGCCTGTCACCGTCGACTTGGCCATGGCGATCTCGACGGGCGCCTGGTGGCTGACACAGCGCAGGATCACCCAGTCGGCGGGCATGCTCATCAGCTCTTGGCCCTCGGGCTTGCGCCGCCGCTCGACCACCAGGCCGTTGCGGGAGAGGCGGCGCTTGGGGCGGATGGCGAGGCTGAGAAAGCGGTAGAAGCGCAGCTCGTCACCGACGAAGCGGCCGATGCCGGGTGACCAGCCGCGGCCATCGAGCATTGTGGACACGCGCAGACTCAGCCTGATGGTGCCGGAGCCGGCCATGAGGGCACGGCGGACGAACAGGATCGCCACGAAGGCGAGCAGGATGAGAACGCCGACCCCGATCCACTCCAAGACCAGCATCGGCGCGCCGTCAGCGGGCGGCTGGAGTGGCCTGCTCGGCGCTCTCGGCGAGCACCGTCACGCCCTGGTCCGTTATGGAGAGGAAGCCGCCGGCCACGTCGTAGGCGATCTCCTCGCCGCCGGAGACCTTGACCCGGACCTGGCTCGGCTCGGCCAGCTGGCCGAGCAGTGGCGCGTGGCCGGGGAGCACACCCAGCTCACCCTCGGTGGTCCGCGCGACGAGCATCTCGGCCTCGCCGGACCAGACCTTTTCCTCGACGGCTACGACCTCGACGTGCAGCTGGCTTGCCACGCTGTCTCCTCGGCAACTCTGGGGATTACAGCGAGTCTAGTCAGCCGACCGGCACCCGCCCCCACGAGGGTGGCGTGTAACACAGTCACTTGTTGACGAGCTCGGGGTGCGAGGCCATGAACGTATCGACGGTGTCGCGCCGCACCGCGTCGAAGAAGTCTTCGGACGGAGGCAGGAGCCGCTCGCCGCGGTAGTTGCTGCCCTTGCCCACGCCTTCACCCGGCAGCTTGACCATGGTGATCGAGCTGGAACGGATATTGCGCAAGGTGATGGCGTAGTCGACCACGCTGTGGCCGCGGCCGTTGAAGGTCAGCGACTGCCCGGCGGCGCGCAGCACGCTGTCGAGCTTGAGCGGGTTGGTCACCACGTCCTTGCTGAACGCCTGGTCGACCATCGCCTTCAAGAACTGCTGCTGGTGGCGCTGCCGCACGTAGTCGCCGCCGACCGTCTTGCGCTGCCGCACGATGTCGAGCGCCTCCCAGCCCTTGAGGTGGTGGGTGCCCTTCTTGTAGAGCTTTTGCGAGCCCACGTAGCCGTCGCCCCTCGGGTTGCCGTCGCGGCCGCTGCCGTCCGGCTTGAGGTGCTCGGAGCGGATGTCCATGTCGAGGGTCATCGTCACCCCGCCCATGGCGTCGACGATCTTGCGAAAGCCCTGGAAGTTGACGATCGCGCCGGCGTCGAACCGCTTGATCCCGGTGTAGCGGGTGATGGTCATGGCCAGCAGCTCGAAACCCTTCGCCGAGTCGGGCTTTTCCTGGCCGGGCACGCGGCTGCCGTACGCCATCGCGGCGTTTATCTTGTCGCGCCCGCCCCCGAAGTCAGCCTTCGGAAAGGGTGGGATCTCGACGAGCAGGTCGCGCGGGAGCGAGAAGAGATACGCCCGGTCGTGCGCGTCGGGCACGTGCAGGATGAGGATCGAGTCGGAGCGGGGCGGCTCGTTGGGGTTGTCGAGCCGGGGGTCGATGCCGACCAGCAGGATGTTGAGCGGGCCCTTGATGTCGGTCTTCGGCTCTTCGGACGCGGCGGCCTGGTCGCCGAACAGGTCTGCGGTCTTGACCGAGCCCTCGTAGCGGGAAAGCAGCACCTCACTGGCTAGCAGCGTGCCCCCGCTGCCCAGGACGAGCAACGTGCCGAAAATGGTGCACAGCACGGCCCATCTGGGCAGTCGACGCTTAGCCTTGCCCAACTCGACCCTCCCATCACGGATCCCCTCTACAGGTATGACGGATCAGAGGGCGTGAAAGTGTGCTACCCAAAATTAGCCCGGCATAGACCGAGGCGCCCGCCGGATATGGCGGACGCCTCGGGCCGAACAGGTGCAGAACACCCCGAAAGAAGGATCAGTCGTTCTTCATCAGCTCGCGGGCGTTGCGCTCCAGGTCATCGAGGCCGCCGCACATGAAGAAGGCCTGCTCGGGGAAGTGGTCGTACTCGCCCTCGCTGATCTTCTTGAACGCCTCGACGGTGTCCTTGATCGGCACGAAGGAGCCCTCGATGCCGGTGAAGACCTTCGCCGCGTAGGTGTTCTGCGACAGGAAGCGCTCGATCCGGCGGGCCCGGCCCACCGTGATCTTGTCTTCTTCGGAGAGCTCGTCCATGCCGAGGATCGCGATGATGTCCTGGAGGTCCTTGTAGCGCTGGAGGATCCGCTTGACCTCGGACGCCACCGTGTAGTGCTCCTGCCCCACGAACTCGGCGGCGAGGATGCGGGACGACGACGCCAGCGGGTCGACCGCCGGGTAGATGCCCTTGTCGGAGATCGACCGCTCCAGGTTGGTGGTCGCGTCCAGGTGGGCGAACGTGGTGGCCGGCGCCGGGTCGGTGTAGTCGTCGGCGGGCACGTAGATCGCCTGCATCGAGGTGATGGCCTGGCCGCGGACCGAGGTGATCCGCTCCTGGAGCTCACCCATCTCGTCCGCCAGCGTCGGCTGGTAACCCACCGCCGACGGCATGCGGCCGAGCAGCGTGGAGACCTCGGAACCGGCCTGGGTGAACCGGAAGATGTTGTCGATGAAGAGCAGCACTTCCTGCTTTTGCACGTCGCGGAAGTACTCGGCCATCGTCAGCGCCGACAGTGCCACCCGGAGGCGGGTGCCCGGCGGCTCGTCCATCTGGCCGAAGACCAGCGCGGTCTTGTCGATGACGCCGGTCTCGGTCATCTCCAGGATCAGGTCGTTGCCCTCGCGGGTGCGCTCGCCGACGCCGGCGAACACCGAGGTGCCACCGAAGTTGTTGGCGACCCGGATGATCATCTCCTGGATGAGCACCGTCTTGCCCACGCCGGCGCCACCGAAGAGGCCGATCTTGCCGCCCTTCACGTACGGGGCGAGCAGGTCGAGCACCTTGATGCCGGTCTCCAGCATCTCGGTCTTCGGCTCGAGGTCGGCGAACGCCGGCGGCTTGCGGTGGATCTCCCAGCGGTCCTTGATCTCGAGCTTCTCGCCCTCCTTGAGGTTGAGGCACTCGCCGATCGCGTTGAACACGTGGCCCTTGGTGGCGTCGCCGACCGGCACCGAGATGCGCGCGCCGGTGTCGCGCACCTCGGCGCCCCGGACCAGGCCGTCGGTGGGCTGCATCGAGATCGCGCGGACCAGGTTGTCACCCAGGTGCTGGGCGACCTCCAGGGTCAGCGTCTTGTCACCCTCGGCGAGCGACACGTCGACATGCAGCGCGTTGAAGATCTCGGGCATCGCGTCGCGCGGGAACTCGGCGTCGACGACCGGGCCGATGACCCGGACCACGCGGCCCGTGGCGGTCTTGGTCTCTGCTGGAGCAGTCATCACACATCACTTCCCGCCGCGGCGAGCGCGTCCACGCCGCCGACGATCTCGCTGATCTCCTGGGTGATCCCGGCCTGACGCGCGGAGTTCATCTGGCGCGTGTAGCTCTGGATCATGTCTTCCGCGTTGTCCGTCGCGCTCTTCATCGCGCGCCGGCGGGCCGCCGACTCGCTCGCCGCCGAATCGAGCAGGGCGGCGTAGATGCGCGTGTTGATGTACTTGGGCAGCAGCGCGTCGAGCAGCGCCTCCGCCTCCGGCTCGAACTCGTACGCCGGGAGCAGACCCTCCGACCGGGGCCGGTCCTCGACCTCCATAGGACCGATGATCCGGGTTGTCGGCGCCTGCGTCATCAGCGACTTGAACTCGGTGTACACGATGTGCAACTCGTCAACGCCCTGCACGCCATCCGGACCGGAGTGGTCTTCGCCGTCGTCCGCGCCGTGGATGAACGCCTTGATCAGCGTCTCACCCACCTCGCGCGCGTCCGCGAACGCCGGCTGCTCGGAGAAGCCGGTCCAGCTCGCCTCGATCGGCCGGTTGCGGAACCGGTAGTACGTCACGCCCTTGCGGCCGATGACGTACAGGACCGGCTCCTTGCCGTCTTCTCGCAGGCGCGCCATCAGCGACTCGGCCGTCTTGATCGCGTTCGAGCTGTAGCCGCCGGCCAGGCCGCGGTCGCTCGTGATGAGCAGCACCCCGGCCCGCCGCACCTGGGGGCGCGCTGTCAGCAGCGGGTGGTCGACGCTGGCGTTCGACGCGAGCGCCGTCAGCACGCCGGTGATGGCCTGGGCGTACGGCAGGGAAGCCGCCACCCGTGCCTGGGCCTTGGCGATGCGGCTCGTCGCGACGAGCTCCATCGCCTTGGTGATCTTCTTCATCGACTTCGCCGAGCGGATCCGTTGACGAAGAACGCGAACCTGGGCCGCCATCGATCGTCCCTACTGCTTCTCGGTGGGGGTGTCGCGGTAGCGGGTCACGGTCTCGTGCTCCTGCTCGCCCTCGAGGGCCTTGGCCTCCTCCTCGTGACCGAGCGGGCTCTTCTCCGTGGCAAGGAACATCTGCTTGAACTTCGCGATCGCCTCGTCGAGTGCGTTCGTGATGTCGTCGTCCCAGTTGTTGTCCGCGATCGACTGGAGGGTCGGCTTGTACGAGTGGCGCAGGAACTCGAGGAACTCCGACTCGAACCGCCGCACCTCGTTGACCGGTACGTCGTCGATCTTGCCCTCGGTGCCGGCCCAGATCGAGACGACCTGCTCCTCCACCGGGTACGGCGAGTAGTTGGGCTGCTTGAGCAGCTCGACCAGGCGCGAGCCGCGCTCGAGCTGGTTGCGGGAGGCCCGGTCGAGGTCGGAGGCGAAAGCGGCGAACGCCTCGAGCTCGCGGAACTGGGCCAGGTCGAGCCGCAGCCGGCCGGCCACCTTGCGCAGCGGCTTGACCTGCGCGGCGCCACCCACCCGGGACACCGAGGTGCCCACGTTGATCGCCGGCCGCACGCCCTGGTTGAACAGGTCGGCCTCCAGGAAGATCTGGCCGTCGGTGATCGAGATGACGTTGGTCGGGATGAACGCCGAGATGTCGTTGGCCTTGGTCTCGATGATCGGCAGGCCGGTCATCGAGCCGCCGCCCATCTCGTCGGAGAGCTTGGCGCAGCGCTCCAGCAGCCGGGAGTGCAGGTAGAAGACGTCACCGGGGTACGCCTCGCGGCCCGGCGGGCGGCGCAGCAGCAGCGACACCGCGCGGTAGGCCTCGGCCTGCTTGCTCAGGTCGTCGAAGACGATGAGGACGTGCTTGCCGGCGTACATCCAGTGCTGTCCGATGGCCGAACCGGCGTACGGCGCGAGGTACTTGAAGCCGGCCGGGTCGGAGGCGGGCGAGGCGACGATGGTGGTGTACTCCATCGCCCCGTGCTCTTCGAGGATGCCCTTCACCGACGCGACCGTGGAAGCCTTCTGGCCGATCGCGACGTAGATGCAGCGCACCTGCTTTGCCGGGTCGCCGGACTCCCAGTTGGCCCGCTGGTTGAGGATCGTGTCCAGCGCGACGGTGGTCTTGCCGGTCTTGCGGTCGCCGATGATCAGCTGCCGCTGGCCCCGGCCGATCGCGGTCATCGCGTCGATGGCCTTGATGCCGGTCTGGAGCGCCTCTTTCACCGGCTGGCGGGCCATCACGTTGGGCGCCTGGAGCTCAAGCTCGCGGAAGCCCTCGTTTTCGATGTCGCCGAGGCCGTCGATCGGCGCGCCGAGCGGGTTTACCACGCGGCCCAGGAACTTGTCGCCGACCGGAACGGAGAGCACGCGGCCGGTGCGCTTGACGGGCTGGCCCTCCTCGATGCCGGCGAACTCGCCCAGGACCACGACACCGATCTCGCGGACGTCGAGGTTGAGGGCCACGCCCAGCGTGCCGTCCTCGAACTCCAGGAGCTCGTTGGCCATCGTCGAGGGCAGGCCCTCCACGTGGGCGATACCGTCACCCGCGTCGGAGACGGTGCCGACCTCCTCGCGGGAGATGTCGGGCGTGTACGAGGAGACGTAGCGCTCCAGGGCGCCGCGGATCTCCTCCGTCGAGATGGTCAGCTCGGCCATCCTCAGCTTCCTTCTGGGTTCGAGTGGTACAAAGCGGGCCTTAGCGCTTCGCGAGCGCGTTGCGTGTATCGGTGAGCCGGCGCAGGACCGTGCCGTCGTACAGGTCGGAGCCGACCCGCACGCTCATCCCGCCGAGGATCTCCGGCCGCACAACCTGCTTGACGGAGACCTCTCGACCGTACAGTTCGGCGAGCTTGGCGCCCAGCCGGCGCTCTTCCTCGTCGGTCAGCGCGGCGGCCACGGTGACGTATGCCACCTGGCGGTCCCGCCGATCCGCGGCCAGCTCGACAAGCCTCGTCAGCGCGCCGTCGAACGAGCGCCCCCCGAAGCCGGCGAGAGCCACCTCGACCAGCCGGACGGTCACCGGCTTGGCCTTCCCGTCGAGTAGCGCTTTCGCCAGGGTGACCCGCTGCGACGGCGGCGCGACGACGTCGCCCAGCGCACCGGCGAGCGCCGGGTCACCGGAGACGACCTGCCCGAAACGGAACAGCTCGTCTTCCACCTCGCCGAGGTCGCCGCCGCGCTCGGCGCTGGCCAGCAGGGCCTCCACGCCCAGCCGCTCGGTCGCGTCGAGCAGCTCGGACGGCGCCGACCACCGCCCGGTGACGAGCGCGCCGACCATCTCGACGGCCGGCTTGCCGACCTTGTTGCCGAGCAGGCCGGACAGCAGACCCTGGCGGTCTTCGCCGCCGCGGGCCGGGTCGGAGAGCGCCCGGCGCAGCCGCGGCTCGCGCCGCAGCAGGTCGGCCACCGCGAGCACGTCGGCGGCGGTGCCGGCGATCGTCTCCGGGTTGGCCCGGCGGGCGTGCGCCTCCAGCCGCTCGGCGGCGGCGGTGTACGACTCCCGGCTGGCTCCCTGCATCAGCGGGCCCCGGTGCTCTCGAGGTCGGAAAGGAACCGCTCGACCGTGCCCTTGCGCCGCGCCTCGTCGGCCAGCGACTCACCCACGATCTTGCTGGCGAGGTCGACGGCGATCGTGCCGACCTCGGCCCGCAGCTCGCGGACGATGGTCGCCCGCTCGGCCGCGAGTTGCTCCTTGCCCGCCGCGATGATGCGGTCGGACTCCTCCCGCGCCTTGGCGAGGACGTCCTGCCGGATGCCCTCGGCGTCGGCGCGCGCGTCGTCCCGGATCCGGGCGGCGTCCGTGCGTGCCTCGGCCAGCTGGGCACGGTACTGCTCCAGCAGCTGGTTTGCCTCGGCCTGCGCCGCCTCGGCCCGCTTGATGCCACCCTCGATGGCCTCGACCCGCGCCTTGAAGGTCTGCTCCATGCGCGGGAAGACGAACTTCATCAGCACGTAGCAGAGCAGCGCGAACGCGACGGTGCCGACCACGATCTCCTGCCAGAGCGGGATGATCGGGTTGTGCTCCTCGGCCCCCTCGGCGGCGAGCAATTCCAACATGGGAACCTCCCTTCGGAAGGCTGTCAGCCAGCCCAGATGAAGCCGAACGCGACACCCAGCAGGGCGAGCGCCTCGACCACGGCGAAGCCGATCCAGACGAACGGCTGGGTCAGGCGGGACGACTCGGGCTGGCGCGCAGTCGCCTGGACGTAGCTGGCGAAGATCAGGCCGACGCCGATGCCGGGGCCGATAGCGGCCAGGCCGTAGCCGATGGCGGCGGTGCTGCCCGTTACCTCAGCGAGCAGTGGCATAGCTGTACTTCCTCCTGGTTATCGCGGCGTGTCGGTCACGCGCGGGACGACAGAACTTACAGATCAGTGCTCTTCGGCGAGCGCGCCCTGGACGTAGCTCGCGGTCAGGACCGTGAACACGTACGCCTGAAGGACGATGACCAGCGCCTCGAGGAACGTCAGCGCGATGGCCATCAGCCACGACACGACGGACACCGGCGCGAGCCAGGCGTTCGAGTTGAGCATTACGAAGCCGCCGAGCGTGAACACCAGCAGGATCATGTGGCCGGCGAACATGTTCGCGAAGAGCCGGACCGCCAGCGTGAACGGCCGGAAGACGAAGGTCGAGATGAACTCGATCGGCACCAGCAACGGCAGGATGAACCAGGGCGCCGGTGGGATAAGCGAGTTCTTCATGTACTTCGCGAAGCCGTGCTGGCGAATGCCGACGAAGTTGAAGAGCACCCAGCTGATCACCGCGAGGATCGCCGGGAACGCGATGTGCGAGTTGGGCGACATCTGGATGCCGGGGATGATGCCGAAAAGGTTGGTCAGCAACACGAAGCAGAAGAGCGTCGTCAGGTACGGCGCGAACCGGATCCCGTCGTGCCCGATCAGGTCTCTGGCCACGTTGTTACGCACGAATCCGTAGATGGACTCGGCGATCCACTGCCGCTTGGTCGGCACCAGCTTGGGGTCACGGTAGGTGACGAGGAAGAAGATGATGAGGGCCGCGACCGCCACCCACACCAGCACCGTGACCTTCGTGAACCAGGGGTTGGTGCCATCGACGATCGGCGGCAGGTAGAAGTCTTCGACGCTTGGCGGCCACGGGATCTCCGCCGCAAGACTGGTGCTCAAGACCCTGCCCCTCCTCTAGACGCCCAGCCGGCGGACAACCAGATAGATGCCCCCGGCCGCGCCGACCACCGATCCGATCCCGATCGCGATGCCACCGAGATCAAGCCAACGGTCGACCAGCCAACCGATGAAGCCCCACACCGCGATGCCCGCGATGAGATAGCTAATCGCCACCCACCCCTGCCCGGCACCGCCGCCGTCAGGAGGTTGGGGGGATTGGTCACCGGCCATGACGCGCCGAACCATATCAGGGAGGATTGTTGAGGGTGCGACTCACCCCCCACGCAAGAGCCTTGTGCGGGCGGCTGAGAGACTGGAGTCGTCTGTGCCCGTACGCTACTCCTCCAACGCCACTCCAGTCGCCCGCCGTTCGCCGGGTGTTCGCCATCTGGATGAGACGCCGGTCACTCCGTAGCCGCTTGTCGATGCCCTGCCTATTGGATCGCGCGTTCGCGCGAACGTGGCCATACCCGGGTGAGCCACCAGATATGCACGCCGGTCCAGGCGACGATCCCCGCGGCAACACCCCAGCCGAACGGCACGAGGCCGGGCCAGTCGCTGGTGCCGACCAGGATCATCACGCCGGCCAGCAGGCTGTACTTCATCACGTAGAGCCCGACGCCGAACGGCAGCACGAGGCGGGGATTTTGCTTGTCGGCCCAGGCGAGCACCACTGTGGACAGTGTGAAGCTGGCGCTGGGCAAGGCGACGCCGATCGCCGCGCCGAGCGCGCCGGCCCCGCCCCGGGTGAGCCCGCCGACGATCGCACCGAGCACGATGGCCACCGCGCTCGTCACCAGCAGCGTGGGCAGGTGCCGCAGGCGCCAGCGCCCGTCGTCCGTGACCTCCGCCGGCGCCGTCATCGGGGGTACGCCGGGTAGGTGCGGACCAGCTCGGCGACCTCGGTGCGCACGTCGTCGAGGGTGCGCCCGCCCGCCGCCGGGTCGGTGCGCACCGCCTTGGCGATCAGCCCAGCGATCTGCCGCATCTCCGCCTCCCGCATGCCCTGGGTGGTCACGCTCGGCGTGCCCACCCGGATCCCGGAGGCGACCATCGGCTTCTGCGGGTCGTACGGGATCGCGTTCTTGTTGAGTGTGATCGAGGCGGCGTCGCACCGCTCCTCCGCCTCCCGCCCGGTGACGCCCACGTCGCGCAGGTCGATCAGCGCCAGGTGGGTGTCGGTGCCGCCGGAGACCGGCCGCATCCCCTCGGCGGCCAGCCCGGCGGCGAGCGCCTGCGCGTTTTTGACCACCTGCGTCGCGTACCCCTGGAAGTCGGGCAGCGACGCCTCGCGGAGGGCGACCGCCTTCGCGGCGACGGCGTGCATCAGCGGCCCGCCCTGGGTGAAGGGGAAGACCGCCTTGTCGATGCGCTCGGCCAGCCCGGCGCGGCACAGGATCATGCCGCCGCGCGGCCCGCGGAGCACCTTGTGCGTGGTGAACGTGACGACGTCGGCGTGCGGGACCGGTGAGGGGATCGCCTTGCCCGCGACGAGCCCGATGAAGTGGGCCGCGTCGACCAGCAGGTAGGCGCCGACCTCGTCGGCGATCTCGCGGAACGTGGCGAAGTCGATCAGCCGGGGATACGCGGTGGCGCCACAGATGATCATCTTCGGGCGGTGCGCCAGCGCCAGCTCGCGCACCTCGTCGTAGTCGATCAGCTCGTCGTCCTTGCGCACGGTGTACCCGACGGTGGCGAACCACTTGCCGGAAAAGTTGACCTTGCTGCCGTGGGTCAGGTGGCCACCGTGCGGCAGGTCCATGGCGAGCACCGTGTCGCCCGGCTGGAGCAGCGCCGCGTACGCCGCGAGGTTGGCGCTCGCCCCGCTGTGCGGCTGGAGGTTGGCGTGGTCGGCGCCGAACAGCTCCTTGGCCCGCGCGATGCCGATCTGCTCAGCCTTGTCGACCTCGGCGCAGCCGCCGTAGTAGCGCCGCCCGGGGTATCCCTCCGCGTACTTGTTGGTCAGCGTCGAGCCGAGCGCGGCGAGGACCGCCGGCGAGGTCAGGTTTTCGCTCGCGATGAGCTGGAGGCCGCCGCGCACCCGGTCGAGCTCGCCGAGCACCACGGCGGCGATCTCCGGGTCGGTGGCCTCGAGCGCCGCGAAGTCAGGCCCCCAGAAAACGCTCATGCCCGTCCTCGCTTCGCTGCGGGCGGGCACGAGGCTCCAAAAACGCTGTGCCCACTGATTCGCTCGCTCCGCTCGCTCATTGGGGCAGTTTAGGGGCCGCCGAAGGCGGCGCCGGCGCTCGGAGGGGTGAAGCCCTTCTCCGGCTGGCCGGAAAGGGCGGAGGCCATCGTGCGGGCGACCGCGATCACCACGTCCCGCTGGATCGCCGAGCCGACGTGATCCTGCGGGTCGTCCGGGTTGGCGGCGATCGATGCGACCGCCAGCTCCGGGGTGAACCCGACGAACGACTCCGTCGAGGCGTCCTCCGAGGTACCCGTCTTGCCCGCCACCGGCCGCCCGCCCAGGATCTGCGAGACCTGCTCGGCGGTGCCGCCGTCGCAGCGGCTGAACGCGGACTGGTCGCCGACCGGGCAGCGCGCCGCGTCGGTGGCCGCGCGGGCCACGTCTTCGCTCACCACCCGCTCGCACTTCGGGTCACCGGCGGCCACCTTCTTGCCGGACGGGTCGGTGATCGACAGCACCGGCGTCGGCTTGCAGTACATGCCCTCGGCGGCCACCGTGGCGTACGCGTTGGCGAGGTCGAGCGGCGTGGTGGCCGCGACGCCGAGCGTGAACGAGCCCCACCCGGCCGCGTTGTCCTTCGCGAAGTTGGCGTCGCTGTCGGCCCGGAACGTGATGCCCAGCCGCTGCGCCATCTCGACCACCTTGTCGGCGCCGACCTGCTGCTCCAGCCACACGAAGTACGTGTTGACCGAGCGCCCGAAGCCGGTCCACATCGTGCGGTAGCCGTCCATCCACGACGGGTTGGCGTTGCTCGGGCACCACTTGCCGTCGCAGCTGCCCTCGCCGCTGGCCGGGTACTGGGAGACGAAGCGGGCGGGAGCGTCGAAGCCGGTGTCCAGGCTCCGCCCGGACTCCAGCGCGGCCAGCATCGTGAAAAGCTTGAACGTCGAACCGGCCTGGTACCCGTCGATCGCACCGCCGCCGGCGATCAGCTGGTTGGTGGTGTCCTTGAGGCTGTAGTGGCGGTTGACGGCCATCGCGAGCACGCGCCCCGTGCCGGGCTGGACGACCGCCATCGGCGCCGCGCGGTCGCTGCCGTACCCGTACACGTCGAGCACGTTGCGCTGGGCCGCCTTCTGGACATCGGGGTCGAGCGAGGTGACCACCGAGTACCCGCCCTGGAGCAGGTTGCGCTCGCGGTCCTGCGGCGTCGCGCCGAACTCCGGCTGGGCCATCCACCACTGCCGCACGTAGTCGCAGAAGAAGCCCCACGTGTTGTCGCTCGCCGCGGTGCAGCCGCTGGGCATCTCGGTGGGCTTGAGGCGGAGCGGCTCGGCCTTGGCCTCGGCCGCCTGGGCGGGAGTGATCTTCCCGGTACGGGCCATCGAGTCGAGCACGTAGGCCCGGCGCTCCAGCGCCCGGTCCTTGTCGCCGCCGATCGGGCTGTCCGCGTCGGGCGACTGCACGAGGCCGGCGAGCAGGGCCGCCTCGGCGAGCGTCAGCTTGTCCGGCTCCTTGGCGAAGTAGCGCTCGCTGGCCGCCGCGATGCCGTACGCGCCGGCGCCGAAGTACGCGATGTTCAGGTACCGGCTGAGGATCTCCTGCTTGGACAGCTCCTGCTCGAGCGCGACCGCGTACCGCATCTCCTGGATCTTGCGGCCGGCGGTGTCGGCGGTGGCCTCCTCGCGCTGCTTCTCGCTGAGGCCGGGGTCGGTCTTGAGCACGTTCCGGACGTACTGCATGGTCAGCGTCGAGGCGCCCTGCTCGACCTTGCCGCCGGAGCCGTTCGCGACGAAGGCACGGATGACGCTGCGCAGGTCGACGCCGCCGTGCTCGAAGAAGCGGGCGTCCTCGGCCGCCACGATCGCCTGCTGCATGACCGGCGCCACGTCGTCGAGCGGCACGTCTTCGCGGTTGACGTCGTAGAAGCTGGTGATCAGGGTCTTGCCGTCGTTGGCGTAGACGTACGAGCGCTGGGCGGGCGGTGGCGTCTTCAGGTCGCTGGGCAGGTCCAGAAACGCGTCGCTGGCTGACTTGGCGGTCAGTGCCAGCACCGCGTTGGCGGGGAAGACCGCCGCGGCCAGGGCCAGGCCGGCGAGCACGCCGCAGAGGACAAGGGTCACGAGTTTGGAGAGCACAGACCGGGCACGCACCCGCCAAGACTTGCCACGACAGGCCCCGGTAAACCACGTCTGGGGCGGATTGTCAGGTAACTCTCAGCGGCACGCCCGTCAGGATCGCCGTCGGTGGAGGAGGACCGCGAAGAGCGCGCCGAGGACGACGATCACCGCCGCGCCACCGCCGATGAGCGGGAGGGCGCTGGTGCTGGAGACGGGCTCGGGAGCGGATGCCGGAGCTGGAGGCGCCTCCGTGGCGGTAGGTTTCTCCGCCTTCGCCGGCTTGGGCACGGGCTGTGCCGCGGGCTTCGCCGCCGGCTTCACGAAAACCACATCCGAGCACGAGTAGTACGTATCCGGAGTGCTCGAATTCTGCCAGATCGTGTAGATCAGGTGGCGCCCGCTCTTGTTCGCCGGCAGCGTCCCCTTCATCCGGTACGCACCGTCGCGGAACGCCGGGTCCGCCACCGACAGGAACGGCTTGCTCTCCAGGTCTGACCACGCCAGCGGCCGCTTCGGGTCGTAGCCGTCCCGGGTGACATAGAGCTTGAACGTGCCCTCGTGCCGGATGGTCCCCGCGTACGAGAACGCGAAGCTCGCCCCGGACGTCAGCCGCGTGGTCGGCCAGTCGGCACGGGCCAGGTCGAGCCCGGCGTACCGGTCGATGCCCGCGCTGCACAGCTTGCCGTCCGGGATCACCTCGCGGTCCCGCCCACCCACGTCCGGCAGGCGCAGATTGTCCCAGTCGGCCCACTGCTGCCGGCCGCTCGCCGCGAGCGCCGCCTCGCACGCCGCCGAGCCGGCGCTCGTGCCCTCGGTGCCACACGCGGCCAGCCGGCTCACCGGGTTGGTGAGCGCACCGTGTGCCTGGGCGGTGCCGGGCACGGCGAGCACCACCACCGCGGCCGCGGCGAGCGCGCAGAGCACCTTCACGGGCTGGGATACGTAGCCGGCGGCCGGACCGTTCAAAGCGCGGCGGCGATCTCCTCCGCGGTGACCGGCCCCGCGCGGAGCACCTCGGGTGCCGGGCCGGTCAGGCGCACGAGCGTCGAAGCGGCCGGGTAGCGCACCGCCGACTTGTCTTCCACCACCGGCACGTCGCGCGCGTCGCCCCAGGGCAGCTCGTCCAGCAGCTCCCGGTCGTACGGCCGGGTCTCCTCGCCGGAGCGGTTGAGGCTGGTGGCGGTCACCGGCGCGTCGAGGGTGGCGATGACCTGGAGCGTGGCCGGGTGGTCCGGCACCCGGATGCCCACCGTGCCGCCGAGCGTGACCATCTCGTCGGGCAGCGCGCCGGTCTGCGGCACCACCACCGTCAGCGGGCCGGGTGTGAAAGCGCCCATCACCCGCCGCGCCGCAGGCGAGAGCTCCGCGTAGCGCGCGGCCATGCCGATCGACGCGCAGGCCACGTGCATGGCGTGCGCGTAGTCACGCTCCTTGACGTCGAACGCCGCGCGCAGGGCGGGCAGCGAGGTCGCCAGCGCGGCGAGCATGAAGCCGGTCTCGGTGGGCAGCACGGCCAACCCACCGTCGCGCAGGCGCCCGGCCACGAACTCCGCGTCGGCGAGCCGCAGCAGCCCGGAGTGCGTGGACGGCGCGAGGACGTGGAAACGGGTCACTGGACCGCCTCCGGCATGATGGCGCGGGCGAGCGGGTCGACGGTGTCTTCGATCTCGTCGGCCACGCGGGTGAACGCCTGGTCGCCGCGGCCCCACGGGTCGTCAAGGTCGTCGGAGGCCAGGGCCGGTGAGCTGCCCCGGGCGGAGTTGACCGCCTCGACCAGCGCGACCCCCCGGTGGTACACGGCGTCGGGTGTCGGCTCCGCGGCCGGGAGGGCGGTGAGGTCGACGGTGCCGAGCAGGCGGCCGAACTCGCCGAGCACGAACGTGCGCGCGGCCGCGTCGGGGCGCAGCGCCACCACGTACTCCAGCTGGTCGGCCGTTGCCGTGAGGACGAGGTCGGCGGCGTCGATCAGGTCTGAGCGGAGCTTGCGGGCGAGGAATCCGTTGGTGTCTCCGCCGCGGGCCCGCACCTGGCGCGCGGCCGGCGGGTTCATCTCCTCGCCGGCGTGCCAGCCGCCGGTGCCGGCGCTGTGGCTGTGCAGCAGCTCCTCGGCCGGCGGGGCCGCGCCTACCTTGGCCAGCCGCTCGCGCACCGCCCGGTCGAGCAGCCGCTCGGCCATCGGGGAGCGGCAGATGTTGCCCATGCACACATGCAGGACCGTGAAGGGCGGCACGTCAGGACTCCGCGTCCTGGGCCACGATCTCCGGCGCGACGTCGCGGATCTTTTCGAACGGGATCGCGCCGGCGCGCAGCAGCCGCGGCACGTCACCGGTCAGGTCGACGATCGTGCTGGGCTCGGGGTCGACCGAGGCGCCCGCCTCCAGGTAGATCCGCACGGCGTAGCCGAGCTGCTCGCGGGCCTCCTCGGCGGTCTTCGCCGCCGGCTGGCCGAGCTTGTTGGCCGACGACACCGCCATCGGGCCGGTCTCCCGGAGCACCTCCAGCGCCACCGGGTGCAGCGGCATGCGCACCGCGACCGCCCCGCCGGTCTCGCCGAGGTCCCACTGGAGGCTCGGCGCGTGCTCCACGATGATCGTGAGAGCGCCCGGCCAGAACGCGTCGGCCAGGTCGCGGGCCAGCTTGGGCAGCATGAAGACCAGGCCGTCGAGCGTGTGGCGGGAGCCGACCAGCACCGGCGGGGGCGCCTGCGGGCCGGGGCCCTTGGCGTCGCGCAGGGCCGTCACCGCGTACGGGGTGAACGCGTCCGCGCCGATCCCGTACACCGTGTCGGTCGGGAGCACCACGAGCTCGCCGTTCTTGACCGCCTCGATCGCCGCGGCGATGCCTCGGTCGCGGTCGGCCAGCGACCGGCAGTCATAGAGCATCACGGTGTGCAGTCTGCCACGCGGGTGGCGGTCGCGTACCGCGGCCGGCCAGCCAGATCACGATGGTCTTCGATGTCGGTGAAGCATCCGCTCGCGTCGAGCAAGGCGGGCACCGCCGCACCGTGCGAATCGTCGTGTTCCACCCCGAAAACCCCACCCGGCCGGAGCAGCGCCGCCGCCCGCGCGATCACCGGCCGGATCACCGCCAGGCCGTCCCCGCCGGCGAAGACCGCGTCCTCCGGGTCGTGGCCGGCCACATCGGCGGGTACCGGCGCGCCGGCGGGCACGTAGGGCGGGTTGCAGAGCACGGCGCCCACCGTGCCGTCGAGGTCGGCGAGGACGGCCGGATCGGTGGCGTCACCCTCGACCACGTGGATCGGCGCGTCACCGGCGGCGGCCCGCGCCCCGGCGTTGCGGCGCAGCCAGGTCAGGGCGGCCGGGGAACGCTCGACGGCGTACACCCGGGCGCCGGGCACCTCGTTGGCCACCGCGAGCGCGATCGCACCCGAGCCGCTACACAAATCGACGACCGTCTCACCGACTGTTATCAAAGTGACCCCCCAGCCGGCCAGGAGCTCGGTCTCCGGCCGCGGTACGAAGACGCCGGGCCCCACCGCCAGCTCCAGGTGCCGGAACCCGGCACTGCCCACCAGGTGCTGCACCGGCTCACCGCCCGCGCGCCGGACCACGAGCGCCTCGAACTCCGCGAGCTGATTGTCCGTAAAGCCATCTATCAGGGCCAACCGCCCGCGAGGCACGCCGAGGACGTGCGCCGCCAGGATCTCAGCATCGACTCGAGCCGATGGCATACCTACTCTGGACAGGTCGTTTGTGGCACGGGAGATCACTTGCAACGCCCGTGTCCGATCCGTCCCTCCCGTGGGCTGTTCCATATGGCGTGTCACGAGATAATCATTGGACAGCGGGCCGACGCGACGGCTCGCGGGGGCGCCGGGGTCTTCCGGGGGTTAGGAGGCTTGTGTGAGTTGGCTCGACCAGGTCACCGACCAGGCCGAAACGCTCCGAAAGGCCCGCAGGCTGCAAGAAAGCAGCCGTTCCGCCGAGGCGTGCGTCCTGCTCGACCAGGTCCTCGCCACCACCGACGACCCGTTGACGCGCGCCGACGCCCTGGTGCAGCGGGTCGCCGCCTTGATAAACCTCGGCCGCACCGCGGAGTACAACGTGGCGGTCCAGATGGCGTTCGACGCTATCCGCGACCTCAGCGAGCCGCTCCTGCTGGGAAACCTGCACGCCCTCGCCGCGCTCGCCGCCCAGCACCAGGGCGCGCTGGAGCGGTGCGTGACCCACCTCGTGCACAGCGCCCGCGCGATGGCCACGGTCGAAGACGCCGACTGGGACACCGCCGTGGCGTGGAATGACCTGGCGATGGCCTACTCCTACCTCGGCTTCCACGGCCACGCGCTGGGCGCGATCGAAAAGGCGCGCCAGGTGGCCGCGGCCGCGGAGGTGACGCCGGAGACGTTCGCGGCGCCCGGCATCCGGCTGCGCAACGCGGTCGCGCTCGACCACAACGGCGACACCGACGGATGCCTGCGCGTCCTGCGCGACATCACCGCCGACGCCGAGCGCTTCCTCGACGGCGACGGCGCGGCGAGGCTCCGACCGAGCGGCCGCGCGGCGTACGGGTACGCGATCGCCCGCCGGGCCGCGCTGGGCGAGCCGCCCGAGTCCGCACGCCAGGCGGCCCGGCTGCTGTCCGACGGCGGCGACGGCGCCCGCGCCCGCGACCTGCGGATGCTCGGCGAGGTGTGCCTGGCGATGGCGTCCGGCCGCCCGATCGAGGCGCTCACCCGGCTGGAGACCGTGGCGGTGTCGAGCGAGACGCTGGGGCCGGCCGAGCACGCCCGCCTGCGCAGCCTCACCTACGCGCGGGCCGGCGACCACGCGGCCGCGCACCGGGCCGACCGGCACGCGTTCCGGCTCGCCGCCCAGCGCAGCGACCGCCTCCGCGACGTGTACGTCGAGGGCATCGCCGCCCGCCTCGACCACGAAGACATGCGGCGCGCCGTCTCGCGCTACGAAGACGAGGCGCTGACCGACCCGCTGACCGGCATGGCCAACCGCCGCCACCTCGAGCGTTACGTGGCGGCCATGGTCGCCCGCGGCGAGCGGGCCACGGTGGGCGTCTGCGACCTCGACGGCTTCAAGGCGGTCAACACCGCGCACGGCCACCTCTCCGGCGACCTTGTGCTCCAGCGCGTCGCCGGCGTCATCAACAGGGTCATGCGCCGCGGCGACTTCGTCGCCCGCTACGGCGGCGACGAGTTCGTGGTGGTCCTGCCCGGCGCCGGCATGGCCGAGGCGGCCGAGGTCGGCCGCCGCATCGGCGCGGCCATCGAGGCCGAAGAGTGGGAGTCGCTCGTGCCCGGCACCCCGGTGGGCGTGAGCGTCGGCTTCGCCGAGGTCAGCGCCTCGGCCAACCTGCGCGAGGCGCTCGGCACCGCCTTCGAGCTCGCCGACCGCGCGATGCTGATGTCCAAACCTGGCGCCCGCCCCCAGCCCGTCGCGTCCTAGCCAGCTCAAATCTTTGGTTTGAAGGGTTTAGGTCCGTTTGAGCTCGGTGTCGCCGGCCAGCCGGGCCTGGCGGTCGGCTTCCGCGAGCGCGTCCAGCAGGCCGTCCATGTCGCCGGCCAGCACGAGGTCCAGGTTGTACGCGGTGTAGCCGATGCGGTGGTCGGTGATCCGGTTTTGCGGGTAGTTGTACGTGCGGATCCGCTCCGAACGGTCGACGGTGCGCACCTGCGAGCGGCGGGCGTCCGAGGCGGCCGCGTCGGCCTCCTCCTGGGCGGCGGCGAGCAGCCGCGCGCGCAGGATCCGCATCGCCTGCTCGCGGTTTTGCAGCTGGCTCTTCTCGTTCTGGCAGGAGACCACGATGCCGGTGGGCAGGTGGGTGATCCGCACGGCCGAGTCGGTGGTGTTGACCGACTGGCCACCCGGGCCGGACGAGCGGAAGACGTCGATGCGCAGGTCGTTGGGGTCGATCGAGACGTCGACCTCCTCGGCCTCGGGCAGCACGAGCACGCCGGCCGCGCTGGTGTGGATCCGCCCCTGTGACTCGGTGACCGGCACCCGCTGCACGCGGTGGACGCCGCCCTCCCACTTCAGCCGCGACCACACGCCGTTGCCGCCCTCGGGGACGCCCTTGGTCTTGATCGCCACGGAGACGTCCTTGACGCCGCCCAGGTCCGAGTCCTGCGCCTCGATCACCTCGGTGACCCAGCCGTGCCGCTCCGCGTACCGCTGGAACATGCGCAGCAGGTCACCGGCGAACAGGGCGGACTCCTCACCGCCCTCGCCCGCCTTGATCTCCAGGATCACGTCCTTGGCGTCGTGCGGGTCGCGCGGGATCAGCAACTCCGCCAGCCGCTCCTCCAGTGCCGGCAGCTTGGCCGCGATCGCCTCGGCCTCCACCGCGAACGAGGGGTCTTCGGCGGCGAGCTCGCGGGCGGCCTCCAGGTCGGCGCGCGCCTGCTCCAGCTCGCCCGCGGCCTTGTGCAGCGGGGTGAGCGCGGCGAAGCGCCGGCCCACCCGCCGAGCCGTGTTCTGGTCGGCGTGGATGGCCGGGTCGGCGAGCCGCTTCTCCAGCTCGGCGTACTCGTCCAGCAGCCCGCTGAGGCGATCGGTGCTCATGTGCTTACCCCTCGCGTCCGGTGAATACAAAGAACGGCGCCCGCCCTCGAAACCGAGGGGCGGGCGCCGTCGGGGTAGCTACTTGGCCTTCTTGGCGGCAGCCTTGGCGTACTTCTGCTGGAACTTCGCGACCCGGCCGGCGGTGTCGAGCACGCGCTGCTTGCCCGTGTAGAACGGGTGGCACGCGCTGCAAGTCTCGACGTGGATCACGCCGTTCTTCGCCGTGCTACGGGTGGTGAAGGTGTTACCGCAGGAACAGGTGACCTCGGTCACGACGTACTGCGGGTGGATGTCGGGCTTCATGCTGCCTCGGTCCTTTCGTTGGTGGTCGCCGGGTCGCCATCGTCACGGACCGCCGCCTGAGGGCGGGCCGCTCCGGCGTGAACCGGAACCTTGGCCGATTGACCAGTGTGCCATGACTGGCCGATGGGTGGAACGCGGGGATCCCAGGTGGCATTCCCGGGCTGGCATGCTTGTAGACGATGCCGCGCTTGATCATTACGCGAGGGTTGCCCGCGTCCGGAAAGACCACGTTCGCGCGCAAACTCCAGCCCGGCGTGGTCCGGGTCAACCGCGACGACCTGCGCCGCATGCTCCACGGTGACCGGCTTTTCACCACGTGGGCCGAGGGGCAGGTCACCGCCGTGCAGCGGGCGCAGGTGGAGGCGCTGCTCCGCGCCCGTGCGGACGTCTGCGTCGACGACACCAACCTCTCGGCCCGGCTGGTGCGGGAGTGGGCCGAGATGGCCGCCCGGTTCGGCGCGACCTTCGAGGTGCACGACTTCACCGACGTACCGGTCGACGAGTGCGTACGCCGCGACGCCGACCGCCCCGAGTCCGAGCGGGTCGGCGAGGACGCGATCCGGCGGATGTACGAGCGGCACCTCGCGGGGCGCACGCTGCCCCTTCCTGTGCCGGACGTCACCCCCGGCCGCCCGGCCGTGGTCTACGACCCGCCACCCGGCGCCCCGAAGATCGTCCTTGTCGACATCGACGGCACGGTGGCGCTGATGGGCGACCGCAGCCCGTACGACATGAGCCGGGTCGGCGAAGACCAGCCCCATCACGCGGTGATCGCCGCGGTGCGGGCCATGCACGCCGCCGGCCACGCCATCGTGTACTGCACCGGGCGCGACGAAACCGCCCGCGCGGACACCGAGGCGTGGCTGGACCGCTACGTCGGCGTCCCGTACGAGGCCCTCTACATGCGCGACCTCTACGACTCCCGCCGCGACGCGGTGGTCAAGCGCGAAATCTTCGAGCACGAGGTCCGCGACCGCTACCACGTGGTCGGCGTCTTCGACGACCGCATGCAGGTCGTCAAGATGTGGCGCGAGCTGGGCCTGACGGTATTTCAGGTAGCGGAAGGCGACTTCTGACCCACGACTGCTCCTCCACGCTAGGCGGCCGCCTTTTGGGGTGCGGACAGGGTGACCGTCGCGCGGGCGGTCACCCCGTTCACCGTCACGGCGAGGACGACCGAGCCGCTCGACCGGAGCGCGACGAGCTCGCCCGTCGACGGGTCGAACCATGCCGAGTGCCACGGCCGGACGCCCCACGCGGATCCGATGTGGACGCTCGGCGAGGCGCTCCAGTCGGCGCTCACCGGCGGCGCCACCGGCACCTGCCGGCCGCTCTGGGCGACCACCGCCGCCACGTCGACCGGAGTGCCGCGCGGCGCCGTGGGCGGAGCGGTGACGGCGAGCGAGTCCACGTGCGCCTGGGTCTCCGCCACGACCTCGCCGCGCGCGTCGACGCCGAAGTGGGTCCAGCCGGTGAAGCCACCCAGGTGCGGCGCCGAAGACGGGCCCTTGCCCGAGTTGCCGTTGACGACATACGGCACGCCGTCGACCCGGTCGGCGTGGAACGTGCCCACGTGCGAGCCGACGAAGAGGGCGCTCTTGCCGGACCGGCGCTCGAAGTCGGCCAGCCAGTCCTCCAGCATCGCGGCCTCCTTGCGGTCGCCGAGCTGGCTCGCCTTGGCCGGCGTGGGGTCGCGCGGCGGGTGGTGGTGCAGCACGACCACTGACTTCACGCGGCGGTCGGTCCGGGCCGAGTCCAGCGCCTCGCGGAGCAGCTTCACCTGGTCGAACCCGCCGCCCCGCAACGTACCGGTCGAGGAGTTGAGGGTGACGAAGCGGACGCCCTTGTGGTCGAGTACGCGTGACGTGGCACCGAACACCGCCTGGAAGTTCGTGATCGGCGCACCCATGATCTCGTGGTTGCCGGGCACGTAGTAGTACGGCAGCTCGCCGCCCAGTTCCTCGTCGAGGATCCGCTTGGCGAGCGCGAAGTCCGCCTCGGTGGCGGTGTCGACGAAGTCGCCGTTGACGACCAGGAAGTCCGGCCGGGCCGCCTTGACCTCGCGGAGCGTGCGGCGGGCCTGCGCGACGAGGTCGCTGTCCGGGGCGGCCGCCACGAACTGGGCGTCGGACATCACCGCGAACCGCCACTGTGCACCGTCCACGGTGCCGTCGCGGATCACGACCTTGTCGGTGCGGAGCGGCACGGCGGGCTGCTGGATCGCCGGCGGCACCTTGGCGACGATGTCGTCCACGACGATCTCGGTGGTGTACTGGGCGTCCGGGCGGGTCTCGGCGACGTAGAAGCGGCGCACCCGCACGGGGTACTGCACGCCGGCCGGCACGGCCATCTCCACGTAGCGCCAGCCGGTCCAGGTCACCAGCGGGCCGCTCAGCACGTGCTGCTGGTCGAGCGCGTCGTGCAGGTGGAGGCGGGCCCACTCGCCCTTGCCGTTGCCGTAAATCCACATGCCGAACGCCTGCGGCTGTCCCGGCACCGCGATCCAGGCCGGCGGGTCGGCGTACGCCGCGCGGGTACCCGTGGAGAGGCTGAAGTCGTACGAGAGCTTGAGTCCGGTGCCGGTGTGGCCCGGCGCCGGGGCGACCGAGCCGGCGGCGCGGGCGTGGCTGAACTTCCAGGTCGCCGCGTCGTCGAACATCGCCACCGGCACGTCCTCCAGCCCCACGGTCACCGGAACGGCCACAGTGGACTGTCCGACGTGGAGGGTGACGATGCCGGCACCGACGTCCTTCTTGGCGCGCACCGTGAAGAAGCCGTTGCCGGAAGGCGACACGTCGAGCAGCGAGGTGTCGTAGTCGAGCCGCACGTCGGCCGGCTCGATCGGCGCGCTGTTGCCCTCGGCGTCATACCCGACCACGCCGAGCGTGCCCGCACCAAGCGCCGCCAAGCCGAGCCGCGAAGACGTCGCCTCGATGCGGTCCAGCGGACCGAGCACGCTGAGCTTGACGCTGCCGGACGCCCTTTCGCGAGACGCGGTCACGGTCGCGGTGCCGGGCAGGAGCGCGCGGAAGACGCCGTCGCGGCTCACGACCCCGTGCGTCGCCCGCCACGAAGGGGTACCCGATGCCGGGCCGTAGGTCTCGTCGTAGCCGGCGGCGGTCAGGCGGCGGGTGAGTCCGGGGAAGACGCGGTCGGGGTTGCCGCCGCGGACCGGCCCGGTGCCGGGTGCGGCGGCCGGGTCGGTGGCGGTCTCCACCCAGAAGCCGGCGAGCCGGCCGGAGCCGGCCGGGGCGTACAGCGCGAGGCCGTTCGGCACCGGCCGCTCGGAGCCGTCGGACGGGCTGTTCTCCACCTGCACCGCGGCCTGGCCGGGCTCGCGAGCCAGCAAAGTGGACGATCCACCGCCGTCGAGGTTGAGCGCGTTGTGCGCGCCCAGCTCCGCCATGAGGCGGCCGAGCTCGGTGAGCGTGACACCTCGGCTGTCCGCCTGGCGACCGTCGACGGTCAGCAGGTACATGCGGCGGCCGTCCCGGGAGAAGCCGACCGCGGTGCGTGGCTCGGGCGTGACGTCGCCGATGTCCTGCGGCACGCCGTCCTTGACGAGCACCTGGCGGCCGCCCACCGCCGCCTTGAGCGGGCCGCCGTCCGAGGAGCGGGGCGCGTACGACACGTCGACCGCGTCGCCCGGCTTGAGCGCCGCGAGCGCGTCGGCCCCGGCGTCGCGGCCGAGCAGCACCGTGGTGCCGGCGGGGATCGGGCCGCTGCCGGCCGCACCCGCGACCGAGGCGACCGCGCCGCCGCTCAGCGTGACCTCGGTGACCCGGGCCGCGCCCTCGACCGCCCGCTTCCGGTCGTACGAGCCCCAGAGTGCCGTGAACGCGCCGACGCCGCCCGGCTGCACCATGTTGTTGAACTGGGTCAGCGTCACCCGCGTGCCACCGGGCAGCACCGCCGTGCCGTCGAAGTAGACCTGGATCACCTTGCCGACACCTTCGGCCGTGATGCCGACGGCGTTGACGCTCCCCTGCACCGGCGACTGGATCAGCTGTCCACTCTGGATGCCGATGCCCTGCGCGGCGCCGGAGGCGTTGATGTCGAAGAAGTCACCGTTGACCGCGGCGACCGCGCGCGTGCGGTCGGCGGCCTTGCGCAGCGGCTCGGTCTTGGCGACCTCGCCCGAGTTGACGTAGTCGACGCTCAGCTTGCCGGACAGGTCGGCGGTGAGCGCGTCGGCGCGCAGCCACCCGGCGGCGTGGTAGCGGTCGAAGGATGTCAGCGTCAGCCCCGGCGCGACCGGCCGGGTGCGCTTGTCGGTTTCGATGTCGTCGAAGGCGTCGACGGCCGGTGGGGGCGCCGGCGCCGGAGCTGCCGCCGCCGGCGCCGGGACACCAAGGAGCACGATGAGAGCGAGAACAGCCACACGCCGCATGGCGGCCAGTCAACCTGATCTCGCATGGAACTTTCAATAGCTCCATGTCTAACTGAAAGAAAACTTCAGGCGGCGGCCGCGACCAGCGCGGGTCGCACCCCGGCCCCGCGGGCCAGCGCCGCCGCCCCGGGGTCGAGGTAGAAGTTCGGGCGCTGGTCCGCTTCGTGGTAGTACCGGTGGAAGACCGCTGTGGCGCCGCCGGACATCGGCGGCACGATCCAGGTCCAGTCCGCCGGCACCGGCCGCCCCGCCTTCTCCTCGTTGCGCATGTGGGCGAGGAAGCGTCCCGACTCGGTGTGGTGGTCGGAGATCTTCACACCGGCCTGGGCGAACGACCACAGCACGGCCCGGTTGAGCTCCACCAGCGCGCGGTCCCGCCACAGCGTCGCCTCGTGCGACGTGTCCAGGCCGAGGCCGCGAGCCACCACGGGTAGGAGGTTGTACCGGTCCGGGTCGGCGAGGTTGCGGGCCCCGATTTCGGTGCCCATGTACCAGCCGTTGAACGGCGCCAGCGGGTAGTCCACGCCGCCGATCCGCAGCCGCATGTTGGAGATGGCCGGGATCGCGTGCCACCGCACGCCCAGGCGCTCGAACCAGCCCAGCTCGGGGTGCGTGATCGGCACCTCCAGCACGGCCCGCTCAGGCAGCTGGAAGAGGCGCGGACCCTCGCCCGGCGACTCCACCACGATCGGCAGTACGTCGAACGGCCCTCCCGAGCCCCGCCACCCCATCTCGCGCATCGCGTCGGTGAACGGGACGTACCGGGGATCGCCGACGACGCCTCCCTCAGTGCGGTAGCCGGCGTACCGGATGAGCTGCTCGTTCCACACCCGGGCGTACGGGCGGCCCGGTCTCGCCGGCGCGAACACCGAGATGACCGGACGGATGGCACTCCCGCCGCCGGCGACCTTCAGGTGCCGGACCAGGAGCCGGAAGATCTCGTCCGCGGTGTGCGCGCGGCGCCGGTCGAGCACGGTGAGGCTGCGCCAGTACAGGCGGCCGATGCACCGGCTCGCGTTGCGCCAGGCCACTTTCGCGCCCCAGACGAGCTCCTCGGATGTGTGCCTGTACGTCCCCGTGGCGGCGATCTGCGCGCGGACCACCGCGAGTCGGGGCTCCACCGGGCCGAGCCTGGGCTGCTCGGTGTAGCAGAGCCGGAGAAACTCCTCGGCTTCCATGGGATCTGCCGGCGAGGTCGGATCCCACTCTTCGGCGGGCACGTTTCTGTAGCCCGGCACCGTCATCTGCGCCTCCTCAGCTGACGTCCGTACCCCCCTCGTGAGTCACCAGAGGACGTGGTGACGGGCGGAGTGTGAGGACGTTTTCACGCGGAGTCACGCAGAAGTCGCACGGTGTGTGCGATCGGCCGGTTCGTGTCGTACCGCCGACAAAAAGCTTGCGCCCCGGCCAAGCTTCCGCTGGCCGGGGCGCGCGCAGTAGAGGGCTGCTACTCCCCCGGGGTCGACTTCGCGATCTGCATGAGGAACTCGATGTTGGTCCGCGTCTGCTTGAGGCGGTCGAGCAGCAGGTCGAGTGCGGCCTGCGACTCCAGCGAGTGGAGCACCTTGCGCAGCTTGTGCGATATCGCCAACTCCTCCGGCGCGAGCAGGATCTCTTCCTTACGCGTGCCGGACGGGTTGATGTCGATCGCCGGGAAGACGCGCTTGTCGGCGATCTTGCGGTCGAGCTTGAGCTCCGCGTTACCCGTGCCCTTGAACTCCTCGAAGATGACCGTGTCCATCATGGACCCGGTCTCCACCAGCGCGGTGGCGAGGATGGTCAGCGAGCCGCCGTTTTCGATGTTGCGGGCGGCGCCGAGGAAGCGCTTCGGCGGGTAGAGCGCGGTCGAGTCGATACCACCCGACATGATCCGGCCGCTCGCCGGTGCCGCCAGGTTGTACGACCGGCCGAGCCGGGTCACCGAGTCGAGCAGCACGACCACGTCGTGGCCCAGCTCGACAAGGCGCTTGGCCCGCTCGATCGCGAGCTCGGCGACCGTCGTGTGGTCCTGCGGCGGGCGGTCGAACGTGGCCGCGATGACCTCGCCCTTGACCGACCGCTGCATGTCGGTGACCTCTTCGGGCCGCTCGTCGACGAGCACGACCATGAGGTGGCACTCGGGGTTGTTGCGGGTGATCGCGTTGGCGATCGCCTGGAGCACCATCGTCTTACCCGCCTTCGGCGGCGAGACGATCAGCGCGCGCTGGCCCTTGCCGAGCGGCATGACGAGGTCGATGACCCGTGTCGTCAGGATGTGCGGCTCGGTCTCCAGCCGCAGGCGCTCCTGCGGGTAGAGCGGGGTCAGCTTGTAGAACTCGGGGCGCCGCCGCGCCTCGTCCGGGTCCATGCCGTTGATGGTGTCCAGCCGGACCAGCGGGTTGTACTTGTCGCGGCGCTGCTCGCCATCGCGGGTGGCGCGCACCGCGCCGGTCACCGCGTCGCCCCGGCGCAGGCCGTACTTTTTGACCTGCGACATGGAGACGTAGACGTCGTTGGGCCCCGAGAGGTAGCCGGTCGTGCGGACGAACGCGTAGTTGTCGAGGACGTCGACGATGCCGGCGACCGGCACGAGCACGTCGTCTTCGGTCACCTGCGGCTCGTTGCTCCCGCCGCCACTGCTGCTGCCGCCCTCGCTCCGCTCGCCACGGCCGCGCCGGCGGTCACGGAAGCGGCTGCGCCGGCTCCGCCGGCCACCGCTCTCATCGCCGTCGTCGTCGCCGTCGCGGTCACGATCACGGTCGCGCTCGTTGCGCTGCTCGGCCCGGTCGCCGCGGTCACCGCGGTCGCTGCGCGGGCCGCGCTCGTTGCGGTCGCGGTTGTTACGCGACTCGCGGTCACCCCGCTCGTTGCGCTCGCCCCGCTCGCCCCGCTCGCCCCGCTCGCCCCGGTCACCGCGGTCGCTCCGCTCGGCGCGCTCCGTCTCGTCGGAAGCACCGTCGCCGCGGGACTCCGGCGGACCCGCCGGCCGCGAGGCCCGGCGCGAACGCGGCTCGCGCTCCTCGCCGTCGGACGACGGCTCGGGAGATGTCACGGTCGATGTCACGGTCACGGGCGCGTCGCCGCCACGACGCTCGGTGTCGGTGGTGTCGGGCACCTCGGCCCGAACCTCTTCGCGAACCGGCGCGGCCGCGGCCGCGACCTCGGCCCGCTGGCGCGGTGCACCCGCACCGTCGGCCCCGCCGCCCTGGCGCTCGGAAATGGCGGCGACCAGCTCGCCCTTTCGCATCCGGGCCGTACCGGAGATGCCGAGCGACGCGGCCAGGCTCTGGAGCTCCGGCAACAGCATCGCCGACAGCCCCGTGCCGCGGCGCGCACGGCGCGCGGTGCCGGTGG
This sequence comes from Phytohabitans sp. LZ39, assembly GCF_059359075.1. Taxonomy (NCBI): domain Bacteria; kingdom Bacillati; phylum Actinomycetota; class Actinomycetes; order Micromonosporales; family Micromonosporaceae; genus Phytohabitans; species Phytohabitans sp. LZ39. Next base: position 125,978 of record NZ_JCADBM010000016.1, read on the forward strand.
CGGCCTGGTCAGCGACGTTGGTGACATCCGACGTCACGTCGGTGGTGTCGCTCAATGGATTCCTTCCCTCGATAGGCCGGGGCTGCCCGGATCGACGATCCTCTGGTGGCCGGGCGGCCTCGGTGCACCCGCCTCACGTAACAGGGCGGGAGTTTGTAACACAGCAGCGGTGGGCCTAAGCAGCGGATAAGACGAACTGACCGCCGAAAGCTTCGGGGTGCGCCGCCACGCAGAGATCTATTGCCTCGCGACTGTGCTAGGGCCAGAGCGTAATCAACTCATCGGACCTGCGGCAACAGTGGTCCGCTCGGCGTGTCCCAGTGTACCCCCTCAACGCGGGCCCCGGTGACATCTACTCCCAACCGTTGTGCCGCCCAACCCATTCCCGGTGCGAAATCTTCCGGCACCGGTGACAGCGCGAGCACGGAGGGTCCCGCCCCGCTCACCACAGCCGCCACACCCGCCTCACGCAACGCCGTGACCAGGGCAAACGTCGCCGGCATGCCGGGAGCGCGGTAGTGCTGGTGCAGCCGGTCCTCGGTCGCCGGCAGCAACAGCGCCGGGTCTTCGGTCATCGCGTGGACCAGCAACGCGGCCCGGCCCGCCGACCGCGCGGCGTCCGCGTGCGGCACCGTCGCCGGCAACGCCGCCCGCGCCTCCGCGGTCAACCCGCGGTCCGCGGGCACGAAAATCGTCGGCTGTACGACCTGCGACGGGCGCCGGGTCACGGCGAAAGCGCCCGCATCGTCCGTCCACGCGATGGTGAAGCCGCCAAGAAGGCAGGGTGCCACGTTGTCGGGGTGGCCCTCGATGCCGGCGGCGAGGCGCAGCGCCGCGGCGTCGTCCATCCGACGCTGCCCGTCGACGACAAGCCCGCGGGCGAGCTGGATGCCGGCGACGATCGCCGCCGACGAGGAGCCGAGACCGCGCGCCTGCGGGATGCGGTTGAGGCACGACACGGCCAGACCCGGCGGCCGGCCGCCCAGCTCGTCGAAGGCCGCGAACATCGCGTGTACCACGAGGTGGGACGCGTCCGTCGGCAACTCGCCGGCGCCCTCGCCGCTCACCTCGACCGCCACGCCGCCGTCGACGACCCGCGCCGAGACCTCGTCGTAGAGCGCCAGCGCGAGCCCGAGCGCGTCGAAGCCGGGGCCGAGGTTGGCACTGGTGGCCGGGGCGTGTACGCGCACGTCGCCGGGGACGAAGGAGGGAGCCACGGGGGCCATGGTAGGGCCTTGATCGGCGTTCCTAGGGTGGCTCCGTGGACGAGTTCGCGTACGTCGCCATCCAGTTCGTGGCACAGCTCCCCGCGCTGATCGTGCTCGTGGTCGGCCTCGTGCTGGTAGCCACCCGCCGCCACACGCTCACGAGCCGGGCCCGCGCCCTGGCGACATCCGGCTGCGCGGTGCTGCTCGCCGGCATCCTCCTCGGCGTCGCCTGGACCAGCAGCTACATCTGGGTCTACGCCGACGGCGACTTCAACGCCCGCGAGTTCGGCCTGATCACGGCGGCGGTGGGCCTGGTCCTCACGCTGATCCACGCCACCGGCCTGGCCCTCGTCATCGCCGCCGTCCTGGCCGGCGCCCGCCCTGCCGCCCCACCGGCGTTTCCCATGCCTCAGGACGACCGGCACATCCAGGCGCTCTGACCATATTTACCCCCGTCCGCGTCACCTGCGGACCGCATGCTCCCGCGGGCCGCCGGGCCCGCGGTGCAAGCCCCACCGCCGCCTTGTCCCAAGAGGGCAGCCCTCTTGGGCGTGAATTCCGCGGAGGGCTCCCGTATCCCCGGCCAGACAGGTGAACGGCAGCCCTCTTGGGGCCAGGCCGGGGGGCGCGCGGCGCGGCGTCGAGCCGCGGGCGCTAGTCGTCGGTGGGGTCCGGGGGTGGACGGCGCGGTGAGCGGCCGGTCTGCTTCAGGGCCAGGCGGAGCGCGAACTCGATCTGGGCGTTGACGCTGCGCAGGTCGTCGGCGGCCCACCTGGCCACCGCGTCGTAGACGTCGGGGTCCAGCCGGAGCAGGAGTTTCTTGCGCTCGGGCATGAGTTTCCTCGGGTCAGCCGTACAACGAGCCCGTGTTGACCACCGGCTGGGCGGCACGGTCGCCGCAGAGCACCACGAGCAGGTTGGCGACCATCTGCGCCTTGCGCTCCTCGTCGAGCTCGACGACATGCTCGTCGCGGAGTCGGTCGAGGGCGTTGGAGACCATACCCACGGCGCCCTCCACGATTTTGAACCGGGCGCTCACGATCGCGCTCGCCTGCTGCCGGGCCAGCATCGCCTGGGCGATCTCCGGCGCGTACGCCAGGTGGGTGGTGCGGGACTCGAGCACCTCGACGCCGGCCAACTCGACCCGCTCACGCAGCTCCTGGGTCAGCTCCTCGCTCACCACCGAGCTGTCCCGCAGGCTGGCCCGCCCGCTGTCGTGCGCCTCGTACGGATAGCTGGTCGCCATGTGCCGCACGGCCGCCTCGGACTGCACCGCCACGTACTCGACGTGGTCGTCCACCGCGAACGCGGCCTTGGCCGAGTCGACCACCCGCCACACGACGACGGCCGCGATCTCCACCGGATTGCCGTCCGCGTCGGAGACCTTGAGCCGCGCGGTCTCGAAGTTGCGCACGCGGAGCGTGACGCGCCGCTTGGCGGTCAGCGGCAACGTCCAGTGGAAGCCGGCCACGCGGATGCTGCCCACGTACCGCCCGAAGAACTGCACCACCTGGGCGTCATTGGGGTTGACGACGGTAAATCCGGTCGCCGCCACGGCGGCGACCACCGCGTATGCCGTCGAGACGGCGGTAATGCTCAGCGCCGTCGAGCTGTCCGAACCGCCCGACGTGGCGAGGATCGCCACCAGCCCGACAACGGCGAGCACGAACAGGGCTGCTACGGCGGCGAACCCGGAAACCCGGAAAGCCGGTCTCTCCATGACGACTCCCGACAACCTCGATAGCAAAGTGATATCACTACGATAGCGTCAGGGAGCTTCCTCCGCCACGGCGGGTGCGGCCAGGCCGCGCGTGGCGATGCGCCAGCCGACCGCGTACACGAGGGTGACCGTCGCGCAACCGGCGATCAGCGCCCGCCCGTCGACGTGGTCGACCAGCGCGGCGACGGCGAGCTGGCTGACCGAGATGGAGAGCGTGGCGAGCATCAGGTCGGCGGCGAAGACCCGGCCCCGCAGGCGGTCCGGCACCTCGCCCTGGAGCGCGAAGTTGGACAGGATCCAGTTGGTGCCACCGGCGAAGTGCGCGGCGAAGACCAGCGCCAGCACGAGCGGAAACCACGGCGCGATGGCGACGCCCAGGTAGGCGAGGCCGTACGCGGACATCGAGATCGCCAGGCCGGGCAGCAGCCACGAGCGGTGGCCGAGCACCTTGCGCATCGTGAGCGGGCCGACCAGCGCGCCCGCGCCGCGTACGCCGAAGAGCAGCCCCGCGCCCACCGCGCCCGCGCCGAAGCGGCCGGCCAGCAACGGGAAGACGGTGAGCACGCCGTTGCCCAGCCCGACCGCGGACTTGACCGTGACGAGCGCCAGCACGCGCGGCCGGTGGGCGATGTACGCGAGCGACTCGCGGATCGCGGTCCAGGTACGCGGGTGGACCTCGGCGCTCTCCCGCGGCGCCTGAAGGGGCCGGCGGATCCGCCACTCCAGTCCGGCGGCCACGGCCAGGCTGGCCGAGGCGACCCAGAAGCATGTGTACGGGCTGAACGCCGCGCTCAGCACCCCGCCCAGCGACGCGCCGACGACGGCCATCGTGCCCCACGCCGAGCCGGCGACGGCGTTGGCGGCGGCGAGATCTTCGGGGTCCACGACGTTGGGGAGCGCGGCCTGGGCCGCCGGCGAGTAGAACGCCTTGGCCACCGCCAGCGCCCCGATCGCCCCGAGCGCCAGCGCCGCCGCGCCCGCACCTCGCACGGTCTGGAGCAGCATTACCGCGAGCAGCGCGGCGATGTTGGAGATGACGAGCAGCTTCTTCCGGTCGAACCGATCCGCGACCGTGCCGGTCACCGGTAACAGCAGCGCGACAAGCCCGGTGTCGACGGCCAGCACCAGCCCGCCCCAGACGCCGCTGCCGGTCAGCTCCGGCAGGAGGACCAGCAGCGGCACCATGACGAACCAGTCGGCGCCGAAAACCACGAGCTCGGCGACGAAGAGGTTACGGAAGTCGCGGTTGCGCGTAAGGACCGAGAGGGGAGACGCCACGTACGCAAACGTTACTGTGCCGCCTGATTCGCTCGCTCGTGCGGCGCCCAAGGCGACGTCTTCCTCCACCACCCCGAAACCCCGACTACGTCGGCGGGGCGGCTCCGTCCAGACGCCGCCGCGCCAACTCGCTCGCTTACTGGGTCGGTTTTTTGATCTTTGGTAGGCGAAGCACCTCGAACTGGTCGGTGCCCTCGATCAGTGCGGCCGAGGGCTTGGCCGGCGGCGGCGCGACGAGCGGCTCGTGGCCGTTGCGCGGCGCCGGACCGACGAAGGCGACCTCAGGCCGGCGGAACCGCTCCTTGAAGCTCTCCACCATCGTGTACAGCGTCGGCACGAGCACCAGCGTGAGCAGCGTGGAGCTGATCAGGCCGCCGATGACCACGATCGCGAGTGGCTGCGAGATGAAGCCGCCCTCGCCGGTGAGTCCCAACGCCATCGGCAGCAGCGCGAAGATGGTGGCGATCGCGGTCATGAGGATCGGCCGCAGCCTGCGCCGCCCGCCCTCGACGACCGCCTCCAGCACCGGCATGCCCTGCTGGCGGTACTGGTTGATCAGGTCCATCAGCACGATCGCGTTGGTGACCACGATGCCGACGAGCATGAGGACGCCGATCAGCGCGGGCACGCCGAGCGGGGTGCCGGTGACCAGCAGCAGGGTGATCGCCCCTGTCGCCGCGAACGGGATCGACACAAGCAGGATGAACGGCTGGATCAGGCTGCGGAACGTCGCCACCATGATCAGGAAGACGATCGCGATCGCGGCGAGCACGGCCAGCCCGAGGTCCGCGAACGCCTCCGCCTGGTCGGCGCTCACCCCACCGATCTGGTACGTGGCGCCCGGCGGCAGGTCGAGCCCCTCCAGGCGCTCGGTCAGCGCGGCGGTCGTGGCGCCCACGTTGGAGCCGGTCGCGGTGCCGGTGACGGTGGCACTGCGCTCGCCGTCGATCCGGGTGATCTCGACCGGCCCGGAGACCTCGTCGACGTCGGCGACGTCGTCGAGCCGGAAGGTGCCGATCCGGTACGACCGCAGCGCCTCCACGGTGGCCGGCGGGTTGGGGTTGGTGACCACCACGTCCTGCTGCACCCCGTCGAGCGCCACCTGGCCCACCGGTGCGCCGCGCATGATCTGCGCGACGAGCTGGCCGATCGCCTGCTCGGTGAGGCCCACGCGGGCGGCGGTGGCCCGGTCGACCACCACGTCGAGGCGCGGCACGTCGGCCGAGAGGCTGGTGCTCACTTGGTCGACGTCCGGCGTCCCCGCCATCGCCTCGCGGACCTGGTCGGTGGCCCGCGCCAACGTCTCGGTGTCGGCGGCCTGGACGATCACCTGGAGCTCGTCGGCAGAGGCGCCACCCGGCCCACCGCCGCCACCGCCCACGGTGATCTCTCCGGGCCCGGTCAGCCGCTCCCGCAGCTCGTCCTGCACGGCACCGGAGTCGACCCCGTCCTTGACGGTGACCGAGAAGCTCGCCGCGGTGACCCCGCCGCCCTCCCACGGCGCGCCGCCCCCGCCGGCGGTCACCTGGTACGACTCGATGTCGTCCCGGCCCGCCAGCACGCCCTCCACCTGCCGCGCGGCCGCGTCGGTGGCGTCCATGCTGGTGCCCGGCGGCAGCTCCTGGCTGATCACGAACGTGTCCTGGCCGGAGTCGTCCAGGAAGTTGGTCTTCAGCTGCGTCGAGAGCCCGAACGTGCCGAGCAGCACCGCCAAGCCGATGCCCACCGTGGCCCACCGCCGCCGGGTGGCGAAGCTGATCACCGGCAGGTACGCGAGCTGAAGGAAGCTGTGCCGCTCCCGCTCCTCGGCGGCCCGGCGCACGCTCGCCTCGTCGCCGGCGCCGGTGGCCGGGCGGAGGAACCAGTACGCCAGCACCGGGATGATCGTGAGCGAGACGAGCAGCGACGCGAGCAGCGCCACGGTCACCGTGATCGCGAACGGCGCGAAGAGCTGCCCCACGAACCCGCCGACGAGCGCGATCGGTGCGAACACCGCCACCGTGGTGAGCGTCGACGCGGTGACCGCGCCGGCCACCTCCTTCACGCCGTCGAGGATCGCGCGGCGCTTGTCCTCCCCGTACCCGAGATGGCGTTTGATGTTTTCCAATACGACGATCGAGTCGTCGACCACCCGCCCCACCGCGATCGTGAGCGCGCCGAGCGTGAGCAGGTTGAGCGAGTAGTCGCCGACCCACAGCGCGATCAGCGCGACGAGCACCGACAGCGGGATCGACACGGCGGTAACCAGCGTCGAGCGCACCGACAGCAGGAAGACAAGGATCACCAGGACGGCCATCAGCAGGCCGAGCAGTCCCTCGGTGGTGAGGCTGTCGATCGACTTTTCGACGAACGGCGCCTGGTCGAACACCACGGTCAGCGCCGCGCCCCCGCTCTCGCCGAGCGCCGCGAGCCGGTCGCGGATCTCGTGCGAGATCTCCACCGCGTTGCCGTCGGGCGCGGCGGTGACCGCGATGCCGAGGCTGTCCTGCCCGTTGGTGCGGGTGAACCCGGTCGGCGGCGCGAGGCCCGGCTCGACCACCGCCACCGCGCCGAGCTGCACGGGGCGGGCGCCGGGGCCGGGTGCCAGCCACAGCTCGCGCAGCTGGTCGATGGTCGCGATCGGTGTACCCACCTGGATCGTGCGCGTCTTGTCGTCGGCGGTGAGCCCGCCCGCGGGGATGGCCACGCCGTTGGCCTGGAGCGCCGCGCCGATGGCACGGGCGTCGAGGCGCGCGGCGGCCATCTTCGCCGGGTCGGGCGTGACGGTCACGACCTGGTCGCGGGCCCCCGTGATCTCGACCGTGCGAACGCCGTCGATCCCCTCCAGCTCGGGCACGACCGTGCGCTCCAGACGGTTGGCCAGCTCCTTCTGGTCGCCTCCCCCGGCGTTCGACGCGGCCAGCACGATCGCCGGCAGGTCGTCGGTGCTGCCCGCGAAAACCTGCGGCTCCACCCCGTCGGGCAGCTGCGGTTCCACCCTGTTGAGCGCGGTCTGGAGCTTGTTGACCGCGTCGTCGAGGTCGGTGCCGAACTCGAACTCGACCTGGATGCTCGCCGAGCCCTCGCTGGACGTGGAGGTCACCTTGCTGAGGCCGGCGATGCCCTGCACGCCGTTTTCGATCGGCTCGGTCACGCGCTGCTCGACGATCTCCGGCGCGGCACCCGGGTAGGGCACCACCACGAACGCCGCGGGAAACTCCAGCGAAGGCAGCAGCTGCTGCTTCAGCGAGGGGATGGCGAACGCCCCGAACGCGGTGACGACCACCGCGACGAGCGCGACCAGACCGCGGTTGGCAAGGCTGAGTCTGGCGAACAACGACATGTCGGAGCTCACTCCAAGGGGTGGGGAAACGCACGAGGGATGCGGCGCTCACCTTAGCGGTCGTCACTCTGGTGCGGTCTAGGACATCCGGCCTCACCTGCCCCCTCCGTCTCGCTTTTCACTCTTTCCGTGGGCGACCCGTCCCGGTAGGTGGTTATTGGCCGGCCGGGGAACACCCGCGCGCGCGAGGGTGGGGCATCCTGGACCTGCGACGCGAGACAGGAGAATCGCCATGTGGCGGGGTCTTATAGAGCAGTACCGGGACCGCCTACCGGTCACGGAGTCCACGCCGGTCGTCACGCTGTACGAGGGCAACACGCCGCTCGTGCCCGCTCCCGTGCTTTCCTCCCGGCTGGGCTGTGACGTCTATTTGAAGGTAGAGGGGGCCAACCCGACCGGCTCGTTCAAAGACCGGGGCATGACGCTGGCCGTTTCCAAGGCGGTCGAGAGCGGCTCCAAGGCGATCATCTGCGCCTCGACCGGCAACACCTCGGCCTCCGCCGCGGCGTACGCGGCACGCGCCGGCCTCACCTGCGCGGTGCTCGTGCCGCAGGGCAAGATCGCCCTCGGCAAGCTGGCGCAGGCACTCGTGCACGGCGCCCGCCTGCTCCAGGTCAGCGGCAACTTCGACGACTGCCTGTCGCTCGCCTCGAAGCTCTCGCTCGACTACCCGGTGGCGCTGGTCAACTCCGTCAACATCGACCGCATCCACGGCCAGAAGACCGCCGCCTTCGAGATCGTCGAAGCGCTCGGCGACGCGCCCGACATCCACTGCCTGCCGGTCGGCAACGCCGGCAACATCACCGCCTACTGGCTGGGCTACCAGGAAGACCTCGACGAGGGCAACGCCACGCGCGCGCCGAAGATGTACGGCTTCCAGGCGTCCGGCGCGGCCCCGATCGTCACCGGCAAGGTGGTCCCCGAGCCGTCCACGATCGCGACCGCCATCCGCATCGGCAACCCGGCGAGCTGGACCAAGGCGGTCGACGCCCGCGACGCGTCGGGCGGCCTGATCGCCGCCGTGACCGACCGCCAGATCCTCACCGCCTACCGGATCCTCGCCCGCGAGGTCGGCGTCTTCGTCGAGCTGGCGAGCGCGGCCAGCGTCGCCGGCCTGCTCCAGGAAGCCGAGGCCGGCCGTGTCGCCCGCGGCTCCACAGTGGTCTGCACGGTCACCGGCCACGGCCTGAAGGACCCCGAGTGGGCCATCTCCACCGCCCCGTCCCCCACGACCATCCAGCTCGACGTGCTCGCCGCCGCGCGGGCCCTCGACCTCGCCTAGAGGATCTTCCAAACCCGGAGATTGCGAGCTACCGCGACGTCCGCGGTGGTCCCGACCGCTGCTCCCGCGGCCTCGCCCGTCCGCCGCTGGCAAAGCTCACCCCAGCGGCTGCGCCGCACTGGACCGTGACCAACGGCGGACCCGGCAGCGGACGGCCGGGGTTTCGACGAGCCCCTCGGGCGAGGAGCCGGCCGGGAGCGGTGCCCGCGGGAGCATACGGACCGCTGCCAACCACGGACGCGGGCAAATAGGCACTTAAAGCATTGTGGGATTGGGTCTGGACCCGTCGCGGACGTCTTATGTGGCCTCTATGCCTTCGACGCGGAGGACGCTGGCGATGGAGCGGACGATGTCGAGCTGCTGGAGCTCGCGCACCGTGGCGGCGAGTGCGGCGTCGGGGGCGGCGTGGGTGACGATCACCAGGACCGCCTCGTCGCCGCGGCCGGACTGGCGGACGGTGGCGATGGAGACGTCGTGCTTGGCGAAGACGCCGGCCACCGCGGCCAGCACGCCGGCGCGGTCGGCCACGTCGAGGCTGATGTGGTAGCGGGTGACCGCCTCGCCCATCGGGCGGATCGGCAGGTCGGCGTAGCGGGACTCGCTCGCGGCGCGTACCCCGGCGAGCCTGTTGCGGCTGACCGCGACGATGTCGCCGAGGACGGCGCTCGCGGTCGGCGCGCCCCCGGCGCCGCGGCCGTAGAACATGAGCTGGCCGGCGGCCGCGGCCTCGACGAAGACCGCGTTGAAGGCGTCGCCGACGCTCGCCAGCGGGTGTGACCGGGGGATCATCGCCGGGTGCACGCGCACGCTCACCGAGTCGTCGACGCGCGCCGCGATGCACAGCAGCTTGATCGTGCAGCCCATCGCCTTGGCGCTGGCCATATCGGCGGCGGTGACCTCGGTGATGCCTTCGCGGTGCACGTCGGCGGCGCTCACCCGGCTGTGGAACGCGAGCGACGCGAGGATCGCCGCCTTCGCCGCCGCGTCGAAGCCCTCGACGTCTGCCGTGGGGTCGGCCTCCGCGTAGCCGAGGGCGGTGGCCTCCTCCAGTGCCTCCTGGAAACCGGCGCCGGTAGCGTCCATAGAGGACAGGATGAAGTTGGTGGTGCCGTTGACGATGCCGGTGACGCGGGTGATCGTGTCGCCGTGCAGTGACTCGCGGAGCGGGCGCAGCAGCGGGATCGCGCCGGCCACCGCCGCCTCGTAGTAGAGGTCGGCGCCGCCGTCGGTGGCCGCGTCGTGCAGCGAGCCGCCGTCTTCGGCCAGCAGCGCCTTGTTGGCGGTGACCACGCTCTTGCCGCTCCGGAGCGCCTCGACGAGCCAGGTGCGGGCCGGCTCGATGCCGCCGACAACCTCGACCACCACGTCGACGTCGTCGCGCTTGACCAGGCCGAGCGCGTCGGTCGTGAAGAGCGCCGGGTCGACGGGCAGGTCACCCCGATCACGGCCGAGCCGCCGCACGGCGATGCCGGCGATCTCCACCGCGGCGCCGATCCGGGCCGTGAGGTCACCGGCCTGCTGGTGCAGCAGCCGGACCACCTCCGAGCCGACCGTGCCGCACCCCAACAGCGCCACCCGTACAGGCTTCATCCCACATCCAATGCCAGCAGGTCGTCTTCGGTCTCCCGCCGGACGATCACACGCGCCCGCCCGTCACGCACCGCAACCACCGGAGGCCGCGGCACGTGGTTGTAGTTGCTCGCCATGCTCCGGCAGTACGCGCCGGTGCCGGGCACGGCGAGAAGATCTCCGGGCTGCACGTCGGCGGGCAGGAATTCATCCTTAACGACCACGTCACCGGACTCGCAATGTTTTCCCACCACCCGGGCGAGGATGGGTGGCGCGGTCGAGGCGCGGGAGGCGACCGTCGCCGAGTACGTCGCGCCGTAGAGGGCCGCGCGGATGTTGTCGCTCATGCCGCCGTCGACGCTCACGTACGTGCGGATACCGTCGACGTCCTTGACCGTGCCCACCTCGTACAGCGTGAAGACGGCCGGCCCCACGATCGCCCGCCCCGGCTCGATCGACAGGCGGGGCAGCGCCAGCCGCAGCGACTCGCACTCGTCGGCCACGATCTTGTCGAGCCGCTTGGCCAGGTCGGACGGGGAGGCCGGGTCGTCCTGCGTCGTGTACGCGATGCCGAAGCCGCCGCCCAGGTCGAGCTCGGGCAGCTCGACACCGCGGGCGTCGCGGATCTGCGCTTGGAGCCCAAGCACGCGGCGGGCGGAGACCTCGAAGCCGCTGGTGTCGAAGATCTGCGAGCCGATGTGCGAGTGGAGCCCGCGCAGGTCGAGCACGCCGTCGTCGATGATCCTTGCGGCGGCTGTGAAAGCTGACCCGCCCGACAGCGAGAAGCCGAACTTCTGGTCTTCATGGGCGGTCGCGATGAACTCGTGTGTGTGTGCCTCGACGCCGACCGTCACCCGCAGCAGCACGGCGGGCGTTTTGTCCAGCCTGCGGGCGATCTCGGTCAACCGCTCGATCTCGTGGAACGAGTCGACGATGATCCGCCCCACCCCGGCCTCGACGGCGCGGGTCAGCTCGGGCACCGACTTGTTGTTGCCGTGGAAGCCGATCCGCTCCGGCGGCATCCCGGCCGACAGCGCGGTGGCCAGCTCGCCACCGGTGCAAACGTCGAGGTGCAGCCCCTCCTCGGCGATGATCCGCACCACGGCCCGGCAGAGGAACGCCTTGCCCGCGTAGTACACGTCGCAGCCGGCGAACGCCGCCAGGAAGTCGCGGCAGCGCTCGCGCAGGTCGTTTTCGTCGAGGACGTACGCCGGGGTGCCGAACTCCTCCGCCAGGTCGCGGACGCTGACCCCGCCGATGGCGAGCGCGCCGTCGGCGGCGCGCGCCACGCCGCTGGGCCACAGCTGCGGCAGGATCACGTTGACGTCTTCGGGGGTACGGAGCCAGGCCGGCCCGGTGCTGCCCAGCTCTCCGTGCAGTGCCCCCGCTTCGTGCGCGCGCAAGCCTTACATCCTCTCCGGCGCCGAGACGCCCAGCAGGTCCAGTCCGTTGGCGATCACGGTACGGGTGGCGTCGTTGAGCCACAGCCGCGCGCGGTGCAGATCACCGATCGGCTCGTCACCCATGGGGAGGATGCGGCAGTTGTCATAGAACCGGTGGTACGAGCCGGCCAGCTCCTCCAGGTAGCGGGCCACGCGGTGCGGCTCGCGCAGCTCGGCCGCCGCGGCCACGATCGCCGGGTAGTCGCCGAGCGCCTTGAGCAGGTCCTGCTCCTTTTCGTGGCCGAGCAGCTCGGGGCGGAAGTCGTCGGCCTCGCCGCGGGTCAGCCCGACCTCGGCCGCGTTGCGGGCGACGCTGGCGGTACGCGCGGCCACGTACTGCACGTAGTAGACCGGGTTGTCGCGGGTGCTGCGGGTCCACAGGTCGACGTCGATGTCGATCGGCGAGTCGAAGGAGAAGCGAGCCAGCGCGTACCGCGCGGCGTCCACCCCGATCGACTCCACCAGGTCTTCGATCGTCACGACCGTGCCGGCCCGCTTGCTCATCCGCAGCGGCTCGCCGTCTTTGACCAGGTGGACGAGCTGGCCGATGCGGATCTCCAGCGAGCGCTCCGGGTCGTCGCCGAAGCACGCGGCCATCGCCCGCATCCGGCCGATGTATCCGTGGTGGTCGGCGCCGAGCAGCATGACGAGCCGGTCGAAGCCACGCTCGCGCTTGTCGAGGTAGTAGGCGCAGTCGGCGGCGAAGTAGGTCCACTCACCGTCCGACTTGCGCAGCACCCGGTCCTTGTCGTCGCCGAAGTCGGTGGTGCGCAGCCAGATCGCGCCGTCCGCGTCGTACACGTGGCCCTGGTCACGCAGCCGGGCCAGTGCCGTGTCGAGCTCACCGCTCTCGTGCAGGTGGGACTCTCTGAAGAAGAGGTCGAACGGCACGCCGAACTCGGCCAGCGACGCGCGGATCTCACGCAGCATCTTCGCCACGCCCTCGACCCGGAACGTCGCCTCGTCGGCGTCCGGGTGCTCCTTCTTGATCTCGTCGGCGATCTCCTGGATGTACGCACCCGCGTAGCCGTCCTCGGGCACCGGCCGCCCCTCGGCCGCCGCGAACAGCGAGCGGCCGAAGCGGTCGATCTGGGCACCGGCGTCGTTCACGTAGTACTCGGTGCCGACGTCGGCACCGGTGGCGCGGAGCAGCCGGGCGAGCGCGTCTCCGAGCGCCGCCCACCGCGCGCCACCGATGTGCACCGGCCCGGTCGGGTTGGCGGAGACGAACTCCAGGTTGATCCTCTGGCCGGCGAGGCGGTCGCTGTGCCCGTACCCCTGGCCGGTCTGCACCACGACGCGGGCGAGCTGACCCGCGGAGGCCGTGTCGAGACTGATGTTGAGGAAGCCCGGACCGGCGATGTCGACCGACTTGACCCCGGGTGTCCGACCCAGGTGGTCGGCGATGCCGGACGCCAGGTCACGGGGCTGGACCCCCACCTTCTTCGCCAGCTGAAGCGCGATCGTCGATGCGTAGTCGCCGTGCTCGGGGTTGCGCGGGCGCTCGACAGTGGTCGATGCTGGCAGAGCGGCAGGATCGAGCCCACGCTCGGAAAAGAGCGCGTGGGCAGCGGCGAGGACAGCCTCAGCGAGCTTGGCGGGAGTCACCGAGCAATGCTAGCGGGGGTACAGTGGGTCCCTCGGCGGCGACCCTGTGCCCGCGCTCGATCCGCCACCCCCGTGACCGACCGACCAGACGAGGCACCATGAGCATAAGCACCCCGGCCGGCGACCAGCGCCGTCCGTCCGTGGTCAGCACCGGTAAGAAGGCGCCGGCTGGCTCTGCTTCATCGGGCAAGACGTCCGGTGGCGGCAAGGGCGGCTCCGGCTCCTCGGGTGGCAAGGGTGGTGGCGCCGGCGGCGGCAAGCCCGGCGGCGCGGGCAAGGGCGGCGGCGGCAAGGGCCCGCGCAAGCCGATCACGCCGGTCAAGGTCAGCCAGGGCCGCAGCTGGGGCCCGATCGCGCTCTTCGTCGCGGTCGGCCTGCTCGCGGTCGCCATCGTGGGCTACGGCGCGTACGCGGCGTTCCAGGGCTCCCGCTCCTGGGAAGACCGCGCCGCCGACATCGACGGCATCGTCAACTACCGGGAGAAAGACCCGGCGATGGCCCAGGGCGGCCAGCACGTGCAGGGCAAGGTGCAGTACCCGGTCAGCCCGCCGGTCGGCGGCCAGCACAACAACGACTGGCAAAACTGCATGGGCGACGTCTACGACGCCCAGATCGCCAGCGAGCACGCGGTGCACAGCCTCGAGCACGGCGCGGTGTGGATCACCTACCGCCCCGACCTGCCCAAGGACCAGGTCGACAAGCTCGCCGAGAAGGTGCGCGGCAAGGAAAAGCTGCTGATGAGCCCGTTCCCGGGCCTGGACAAGCCGATCTCCATCCAGGCGTGGGGCTACCAGCTCAAGGTCGACAACGCCAACGACGGCCGCATCGACGAGTTCATCAAGGCGCTGCGCGTCAACGCCTCCGTCGAGGGCCCGACCGCCCTCTGCGCCCAGGGCATCACCGCCACGGGCAGCGAGCCGCGCAACCTCCCGCAGCAGCAGCAACAGCAGGGCGGCTGAGCGGTGGTGGCCACAGCCGCGTCCCCAGAGGCGGCGACCTCGCCCGACGGCCCCTCACGCGGGGCCGCCGGGCGGCGCTTCGGCACGGCGGCGCTGGCGCTCTCCGTCGTGGTCGGCCTCTTGCTCGGGTACGCGGCGGGTTGGCTCACGCCGACCCTCACCCGCCCCGGCGACAGCTCTGCCGAGGCGGGGTTCGCCCGCGACATGACCACGCATCACGCGCAGGCGATCCAGATGGCGCTGGTCGCGTTCAAGTACGGGCAGGACGACGCGGTCACGCAGCTGGGCGTCGACATCGCCACGGGCCAGCAGGGCGAGATCGGCATCATGCAGACCTGGCTCCGCCAGTGGGATCTCGACCCGACGGGCTCCGAGCCCGCGATGGCTTGGATGCCCGACGGCGAAAAGCTGATGCGCGACGGCGGCCTGATGCCCGGCATGGCCACCAAGGCGGAGGTGGATCAGCTTGAGGCCGCGCGCGGCCACGAGCTCGACGTCCTTTTCCTCAACCTCATGATCAAGCACCACCTCGGTGGCATCCACATGGTCGACGCGATCCTCGACCAGTCCGGCAACGAGCAGGTCACCGAGGCCGCCCAGCGCATGAAGAACACCCAGCAGGGCGAGATCGACAACATGCGGAGCATCCTCAGTCGCATTCAGTAGTTTTCTGACTACCTAGCGCTACCTGACCCTTTTGCCGTCGTTGTCCGGGCGTGGGGGTTGTTGTAGCTGCTTCGCCATGTCGCCGTCCGCCGTCCGCCGCCGGCCTGGAACTGCTGTTCTCCCATCCCGCCGCCCCCCAGCCGGGCGCGGCCGCGAGACCCACGCCGGGGACGCCGGTAGCGTTCCGCGCTCCCGCCAGCTCTCTCCCCGCCGGCGGCGCCGTGTCGGCAGGCGGCGGTCCCGACGCCGGTGGCGTCAGGCCGGTGGCGCCGCGCCGGCCGCTGCCGACCTCCGGTATCCCCGCGACCTCGCCAGGCCCTGCCCCGGTCAGCAGCTCCACGCCCTCCTCGGATGCTGCTGTCGACGTCGGCCCGGCCGTGGATGGGCGCCGCGGCTCACTCAGTGACGCCCGCCGCCAAGCCGCACACTGGTGCCGCCGCTACCGAGCCGGCGGCGACGGCGCGGTGGCCGCCCGACGCCGCCACGGCGTACTCACCCGCGACCAGGAGATCGCCCTGATCGAAACCATGCGCGACCGCTTCCCCGACCAACTCAACCTGACCGGTCCCCTGTGGAGCCGCCAGTCCGTGGCCGCCCTCGTCGAACGCCTCCACAACATCCCGCTCAGCCCGGCCGCTGCCGCCCGGTACCTCCGCGCCTGGGGCCTGACCACCCGCGAACCGGTAGACCGCGCCTGCCCCCTGTGCGCCGAGTCAGTGGTCCGCTGGCAGGCCGAGGTCTACCCCGCCATCAGCCGCGCCGCGCAGCAGCAGCGCGCCGAGGTCTACTGGGCCGGCAAGACCCGCCTGCACGGCGTAACCCCGGCGACCGAGGTCGTCGCGGCCATCTCCACCCGCGGCTGGGTCCGCTTCATGGTCACCACCGAACCCGAGCTACCACGCGACTTCCTGACCCGCCTCCTGCCGACCTCCGGCCGCCTGACCCACGTCGTCGCGGACGGCTCGTGGTCATGCGCGGAATGGCCCCGCCGGGTCCCGGACGGCGTGGTGCTGCACGCTCTGCCGAGCTGTGAGCGGGCCCGCTAGGGCCCGGCGGTGTCGGTTCGGTCCGGCACGCCCGCACCTGCTAGTCTTCGTGGGTCGCTGAGCCCCCGTAGCTCAGGGGATAGAGCACCGCCCTCCGGAGGCGGGAGCGCAGGTTCGAATCCTGCCGGGGGCACCACACGCACGAGTAAACGCTCTACGGCCCGTTGCCAGGCGCTGACGGTGGCCAGCAGCATTCGGACGCCGTGCGTAACGCCAAGCCGCCGTCGAGGAAGGCCTGCTGCCCGGTGGCGGGGTGGCGCTGGCCAACGCCGCGGCGACCGCTTTCGACAAGCTCGACCTGACCGGGGACGAGGCCACCGGAGCCAACATCGTGCGAGTCGCGCTCACCGCGCCGCTGCGGCAGATCGTCGTCAACGCCGGCCTCGAAGGCGGCGTGGTGGCCGAGAAGGTCGAGGCCCTTCCGCCGGGCCGCGGCCGCAACGCCGCCACCGGTGAGTACGTGGATATGTTCGAAGGCGGGCATCGTCGAGCCCGCCCAAGGTCACCCGCTGCGCGCTACAAAACGCCGCGTCGATCGCCGCTCTGTTTCCGACCACCGAGATGCTCGTCGTCGAGAAGCGGCGGAGACGGCGGAGTAGGACAAGGGTGGAGGCGGAGGTGGTGAGGCGGCGGCCGGCCCCCGCCGGCCGCTGCCCCGCCCATACGCCAACCGATATTGATCAGCGACCGGCGAGCCGGGCGACCTTGGCGGTGAAGCCGCCGAGCATCTGCCCGGGGCGTTGCTGCTCACCCTGCTGCGATCCCAACGCGACGATGGCGGCGGTCAGCACGGGCGTGGCCCACTGCAAACCCCGCAACTGCTGCTGCGCGGTGGCGATGTCGTCCGGCGTTTCCTGCGACGCCACAGCGCCGCTCTCGGCCTCCACCTTGCCGGCCTTGGCCAGCTTCGCACCGAGTACACCGCTGTAGACGGTGGTGCCGATCGCGACCACGGTCAGGGCCGTCTTGATCGCCGTATTCGCGGTGACGCCCGACTGGCCGCGAACCCGGCCACGATTGGCTAACAACAGACCGAGACCGCCGACCACGTGGGCGCCGACCGCCGCCGCGGAAACCGGAGCCCACCGGGCCCACCCCGCCGAGGCCACCCGGACCCGGTCGCGGGAGTCGCGCACGTCCTTGGACGCACCGTTGAGACCGACGGCTCCCATCAAGGAACCGCCCAACCAAATCGCCGCGCCCATGTCGTGCAGGGTACGGACAACCGTATTGCGTTCGTTCATGTTGCACTCCTCGTGCCAATAAATCGAAATGGGACACGACCCGTTTCGGCCGTACCTTGGTGGTCGTCCTGGCGGTGGCCGAAAGTCGACGGGGCCATCTCACGCGTCGCCTGTTTCTCGCGGGCCACCGCAGGGGATGCGAAGTGGATGCCCACCGCATGACCCGGCAAACCAAACCGGCCAATTCGTGGCCCGCCTCACCTGGGATAACCACAGCCATCACGGCAACCCGCCGGGCGACGTGCCCGCCGTCACCTCGCCGCATCCGTCGGCTTCGTTTGCCCGGAGATTTGACGGGTATACATGTCAAACAATCAATTGTTGCCCCCGCCCGCGCCAGCGCGGTCCCGCTTTCACACCTCAGGAGACCCGATTACCACCCTCATGAGCCATCCGGTCGCGTCGCCAACATCCGGCCGCCTGCCGCGAACCCTCACCAGACGGCTGCTTCCCGGCGCTGTGCATGGCGCCCGGCCGAGCGACCGGACACCAGACCTGATAGCGCGGCCGAGCTGATGGACGTCGCGCAGAGATCCGCGGCCCGGCCGGTCCGGTCAGCCGTGGTCGTCAACCCCGTCAAGGTTGACGACCTCGACGATTTCCGCGCGAGCGTGGACGGCACGCTGACCGCGGCCGGTTGGCCGGCACCGCGGTGGTACCAGACCACTCCGGAGGAGCCCGGACGCAGCCAGACCGCGGCCGCGGTCGCAGCTGGCGCGGAGATCGTTTTCGTCGCCGGCGGAGACGGCACCATCCTCTCGGCGGTCTCCGCGCTCGTGGGCACGGACACCGCGATGGCGGTCCTGCCGGCGGGTACCGGCAACCTCTTGGCCGCGAACCTCGGCCTCTCCACCGACGTGGCCGCCGGGCTCGAGGTGGCCTTGGAAGGCGGCCTGCGCCGGCTGGACGTGGGCGAGGTCGACGGGCAGCACTTCACCGTGATGGCCGGCATGGGCTTCGACGCCCGCATGCTCGATGGGACCTCGGACACCGCGAAGGCACGCTTCGGATGGCCAGCGTACGTAGTTGGAGCCCTACGACACATCAGGGACCGCCGGATGAACGTCACCGTCCGCATCGACGGCGGCGAGCCGATCCGGCGCAAGGCACAGACGGTGCTCGTGGCCAACGTCGGACGACTACAGGGGGGCGTACGCCTGCTGACCCAGGCACGCCCGGACGACGGACTGCTGGACGTCGCGATCCTGACACCGCGCCTCCTGCGGCACTGGCTGGCGCTGGGCTGGGCGGTCCTGCGGCGCAAGGAACGGGTGCCCTCCATGGAGGTGTTCCGCGGGACCCGCGTGGAGATTGCCAGCGATCGGGCACAGCCCCGCCAGCTCGACGGCGACCTCATCCAGATCGGCCGGCTGCTGGACGTACAGGTACAGCCGAAGGCGCTCTGGATGTGTGTGCCGCAACCGGCCGACCACCCGGACCTGGCCGAGGACGCCGACGCGGCCGCCGAGCGCGGCCACCGCCTCGCAAAGCCTGCTACAACGGCCTGAACAAACCCTCGGCGAGGGCTACGCGAACCGTACGCCGCGGCGAGCGACGGTTGGGACCGCGTCGTGTGGGCAGTGTGTGGGGTGAGGCGCAACATTCGGCGCAACCGCTGAGGGCGAGGCGATACCGTTGTCCGAGGCAGGTATGCCAGTGAGCATCACATTGTGCCTGCCCCGTGAGGTCGAGAGCCTTCGGATGGCCCGCACCGTCGTCAGCGCCGCCCTGTCGGCCCTGGAGGTGACGCGGGCCTGCCGTGAGCAGTTCGCCATCGTGGTCAGCGAGGCCTGCGGCAACGTCGTCGCGCACGCCGACGGCACCGACGCCTACGTCGTGAGAGTGAACGTCACGGACGGCCGATGCGACGTCGAGGTGGTCGACCAAGGAGCCGGCTTCGTCTACGACGCACAGGCCCCTCGACCCCAACCGACTGCCGCGTCCGGACGCGGCCTGTACCTGATCGACTTGCTGACCGATCAGGTCATCGTGACCAGCGACCTCGAGCACGGCACCACCGTGTGGTTTACCAAGCGTCTGGAATTCACCGATACCCCGACCGGATGACGGCTCGCATGTTAGATGCGGCACGGGCTGGGTATTTCATCAATCTTCGCTCCGGACCCCGGCGAGGCAACCCCACATTTGCCACGTATCGCTGGAGCCCGGATGCAGTCGACGCAAGCCCCTACCGTCACGCCTGTCGCCAGGTCCGCGGCGCCGCCGCGAGGTAGCGACTACGCCGAGCTCTCCCGCCAGGTCAAGGACGCCGGCTTGCTGGAGCGGCGTCCCGGCTCATACGCCCGCCGGCTGTCAGCCGCCGCGGCCATGGGCGTCGTCGCGGTGGCCGCGCTCCTGCTGATCGGCGACTCGTGGTGGCAGCTCGCGCTGGCACCGTACTGGGCGGTGGTCTCCACCCAGCTCGGTTTCCTGGGCCACGACGCCGGCCACCGCCAGATCTACACGTCCCGGCGCGCGAACCACATCCTCGGTGTCCTACTCGCCAACCTCGGCGTCGGCTTCAGCTACCGCTGGTGGGTCGACAAACACAACCGCCACCACGCCCACCCCAACCACGAGGACAAGGACCCGGACGTCGGCGCCGGCGCCCTCGTGTTCTTCGCCGGACAGGCACAGGCCAGCGGTCGTGTCGCCCGCCTCTTCTACCGCTACCAGGCCTGGGGATTCTTCCCACTGTTGATGCTGGAGGCACTCAACCTGCGGGTAGCCAGCGTCCGGTACCTGCTGGCAGACCGCACACGCGCGCACCTACGCGAACTGCTGCTGGTGAGCATGCACCTCACCGGCTACCTCGCGCTCGTCTTCCTGGTCCTGCCACCTGGCAAGGCCCTGGCCTTCATCGCCGTTCACCAGGCCCTGTTCGGCCTGTACCTGGGTTGCTCCTTCGCCCCCAACCACAAGGGCATGCCTGAGCTCACCGCGGCGCAGGAAGCCGACTTCCTGCGCCGCCAAGTCCTCACCTCCCGCAACGTGCGCGGTCACTGGCTGACCGACAACGTCCTGGGCGGCCTCAACTATCAGATCGAGCACCACCTGTTTCCGTCGATGCCTCGAGCCAACCTGCCCAAGGCCCAGCACATCGTCCGGCGGTTCTGCGCGACCCATCGGGTGTCCTACATGGAGACAAGCCTGATCGCCTCGTACGCGCAGGGACTACGCCACCTCGACGCCGTCGGACGATCACCTGGCACAGGGCAATGACACGGACAAGGATGGATGGTTCCGCGATGAGGTGGACACGTTCGGTGCGTGAGCGGGCCCGGGCCCGACTGGCCGCCGCGCAGAGCGCCGGCCCGCCACCCTTCGACGCCGACGCCGACGCCGACGGCGTCACCGGCTCCGGGCCGGACCACGTGATGATGGTGCGGCCAGCGCCGACCGTCGACGACGGCCTGCCCCCAGGTGTACGAGTCGCGGGGGCTTGGGCGTGGCGGCTGATCCTTTTCGTCGCCGCCGGCTACGTGCTGCTGCGGCTGGTCGGCATGCTCCGCCTCGTCGTCATCCCGGTCGCCGTGGCGCTACTGCTCGCGGCCCTGTTCCAGCCCGTGGTCGCCGCACTGCGCCGGCGCGGGATGAACCGGTCGGTCGCGGCCGCGCTCGTCCTGGTCGCCGGGCTACTGGTCGTCCTCGGCGGTCTCGGCCTGATCGTGCAGACTTTCGTCTCCCAGTTCGACGACCTGTCCACCCAGGTTCGGGAAGGCGTGGACGAGGTTCAGAGCTGGTTGGCCCGCGGCCCGCTGCACATCTCACAGACGCAGATCAGCGACAGCATCGACAGCCTCCAGCAGCGGCTCTCCGACAACCAGGGCATGCTGACCTCCGGTGCGTTGAGTACCGCCACCACCGTCGGCGAGGTGGTCGCCGGATTCTTCCTGGTTCTGTTCACCCTGTTCTTCTTCCTGCGCGACGGCGACCGCATCTGGCGGTTCGTCTGCCGCCTACTGCCCCGTCCCGCCCGCCTGCCGATGGCCCGCGCCGGCCACTACTCCTGGCACACCCTGGTGTCCTATGTGCACGCCACCGTCCTGGTCGCTTTCGTCGACGCGGTCGGCATCGGCATCGGCTTGGCCGTCCTGCGGATCCCGCTCGCGCTGCCGCTGGCCGCCCTGGTCTTCCTGACCGCGTTCATCCCGGTCATCGGCGCCACCCTGTCCGGCGCGGTCGCGGTCCTCGTCGCCCTGGTCACCCAGGGGCCGGTCAGCGCCCTGATCCTGCTCGCCATCGTCATCGGCGTCCAACAACTCGAAGGCCACATCCTGCAACCGCTCATCATGGGGCGCGCCGTCGCCCTGCATCCCCTCGCCGTCATCCTCGCCATCGCCATCGGCGTGGTCACCGCCGGCATCGTCGGCGCCCTGGTCGCCGTCCCGCTGCTCGCGGTCGGCAACACCGCCGTGCGATACCTGGTCGCGCACCCCACGGGCGAACCCACCCCGGACCACACTCCACCGGGCACCGAACCAACCGACGACGACCAGGCGGAAGCCGAACGCCTTCAAGAGGCCGGACGAGCGCGAACCAACCGGTCCGCCGCTCACCTCGCCGGATGACGCGCCGGCTGCGATCCGCCGCGACCGCGGCTAGACTCCCCAGTGATGGACCATCGCCCCGGACCTCGGCGCTGGCGGTCTAGGAGCGGGTTGGCTGCCGCTCCGATTGAGGTCCGAGAGCAGGTGCGTCGTGATCCTTTCCCATCAGATGCGTAAGACGCCCCATGGGATTCAAGTCTTGCTGTCCGGCGAGATCGACATGTCCGTCCAACAGGAACTGCACGACGTCCTGCACGCCGTCGTCGCCGCTTCCCCGACGATCACCGAAGTGGACCTTCGCGAGGTCACCTTCTTGGATTGTGCGGGTATCGGCGAACTCGTGGGCGCCTGCCTCGACGCACGCCGCCGCGGGCAGATCCTGATCGTTACCCAGCCGCGGGCATTCGTCCGCGAGGTGCTGGATTTGGTGAACACGCTGGCCTTGCTGACGTCCCGACCGGCCGCTTTTGTCGGCGGCGACGTTTAGCCCCCGTTCGTACGGTCCACCGGCAAGCGTGTTCCTGCCGCGGGCCCACTGGGAGGACGCCGGGTTCATGGGCTTGCCGTGTGGGGAAACGGGCGTTCCGGCCGCGACGGGGCCCGCCTTGTCGCGGTAGGGTCGAGCGGGAATGTCGACCCGTGGCTGCTCTGGTCCCTGGTAGTGCCTGACCTGCGGAAAGGTGCAGCCGTGAAGATGACCAGCGGTCTGGTGCGGCATCGACGTGGCACGAGGTCGCGGACCGTGCGCTGGGCGAGCCGGTGACAGCGGATGGATGACTATGCCGCCCGTATCAAAGCGCTCATCGCGCGGCAGCCGGC
Organism: Phytohabitans sp. LZ39; assembly: GCF_059359075.1. Classification (NCBI taxonomy): domain Bacteria; kingdom Bacillati; phylum Actinomycetota; class Actinomycetes; order Micromonosporales; family Micromonosporaceae; genus Phytohabitans; species Phytohabitans sp. LZ39. The sequence continues at coordinate 148,691 of NZ_JCADBM010000016.1, forward strand.
CGGCCTGAACGCCGGGACCGGCATGGCTGGTTTCCTGCAACGGCTGTGCGCGGTGGCCACCCAGGCGCTGGGAGTGTCGGGAGCGGGTGTGAGCCTGATGGCCGAGGACGGGGTGCGGCGCCTGGCCACCGCCTCCGATCCGGCGACCGAGCGGCTCGAGGAGGTGCAGTTCGTGTTGGGTGAAGGGCCCTGCATCGACGCCTTCCAAGCCCGCCGCCCGGTCCTGATACCCGACCTGGCGGACGGGGCGGTGCACCGGTGGCCGGTCTACACGCCCACCGTCCACGACAGCGGAGTCCGTGCGGTGTTCGCGTTCCCGTTGCAGGTGGGCGCGAGCCGCTTGGGCGTCCTGGACCTGTTCCGGACTCGGCCCGGACCGTTGACCGGCAAGGAGCTGGGGCAGGCGCTGGTCTTCGCGGATGTCGCGGTGGGCACGCTGCTGGATGGGCAAGAGCGTGCGGGCCCGGGCGCGACCGCCGACGGGCTGGCCGAGGCGATGGAAGGCCGGGCAGAGCTGTTCCAGGCTCAGGGCATGGTCATGGTCCAGCTCGGTGTTCCCCTCGCCGAGGCGATGGCGCGGCTGCGGGCCTACGCCTTCGCCGAGGGCCGCCCACTGGCCGAGGTGGCGCGAGATGTGGTCGCCCGCCGGCTACGGTTCGACCGAGACCAGCCATGAGCGAAGCATCCACCCAGATTTTGGAAAGGGCTGTGAGGCAGTCATGACCACCGTTTCCGCTGAACGGCTCGCCCGGGTCTTCGTCGAGGTCGCCGACACCCTGGTCGACGAGTTCGACCTCATCGACTTCCTGCACATGCTCACCGACCGCACCGCCACCCTCGTCGAGGCCGCCGCGGTCGGGCTGCTGCTGGCCGACCAGCGCGGCCAACTGGAGTTCCTAGCCGCCTCCGATGAGAACACCAAGCTCCTGGAGCTCTTCCAGGTACAAAACAGGGAAGGCCCGTGCCTGGACGCGTTCCACACCGCGACACCCGTGGTCAACGCCGACCTGGCCGACGCGACCAGCAGGTGGCCGCGCTTCGCGCCCCGCGCGACCGCGGCTGGTTTCCGCTCGGTCCACGCCTTCCCGCTACGGCTACGCAACCAGGTGATCGGCGCGCTCAACGTCTTCGGCCGCGAACCCGGCCCCAGCCTCGGCGACGCCGACGTGCCCATCGTGCAGGCCCTGGCCGACATCGCCGCGATCGGCCTGCTCCAAGAACGCGCCATCCGCCGCAGCGAGCTACTCACCGAGCAACTGCAAGGCGCGCTCAACAGCCGGATCATCATCGAACAAGCCAAAGGCGCCATTGCCCAAGCCCGCGCGGTAAGCATCGACGAGGCGTTCACCCTCATCCGGGCCTACTCCCGAGCCCACAACCGCCGCATCGGCGACGTCGCGCGCATGATCGTCACGGATCCGACTGGCATCCCCGGACTCGTCAACCCCTGACCCGGCCCTGGATCTGCCGCCTACGGGAGGCGGGCGGTCCTGACGACCAAGGCGAGGATCTCGTGGCCGGTCATCTGGCTGCCGAGTGTCCGGATCCCGCGGCACCGGAAACGGTCGTCGCGGCCGTGAACACGGCGAGCAGCCCGGTGACCTCCAACACTCGACGGACGATGGGTTGCGGGTGGCTGACTCGCATCTGGTGTCCGGCTTGGATGGCGGCGTCGCGCACCGCGACAAGTGCGGCAAGGCCGGTGCAGTCCAGGAAGGTTACCCCGGCCAGGTCGACGTCGAGCAGGTCCGGACTCCGGTCGCGCAACAGGCGCAGTAGCCGCTCGCGCAGCATCGGCGTGGTTGCCAGGTCGACCTCGCCGACCACGGCGACGCGGGCCGTGACCGCCGAAGGATAGGTGGTGTCGATGTGTAGCTGCGCCAATGCGGTCACCGGCGAAAATGTGGTCATGGACATTTGTTCCTCCAGCCCAGCGTGCCTCAACGATTGTGTGGTGAGCGGGCGGGGACTGGGCCCAGCCGGTAGGCCAGCCGGCTCTGTGGTGTAGCCCTCTGGACGGCAGCACCTTGACGATCTGAGCCCGGTCGACGTACGTCGCTGCCGCCGTCGTCGCCGTATGGCGGCATGCGTAGCAGCAGCCGAACCGGGCTGATGCGGGTCCTACATCGCCCGGGTTGGGGTGGGACCGGTGCGTCCGCCTTCGGCCTCCCAGGCGTCCTCGGCGGTGCCGTCGATCGGGCGTGTGGTGGGGGTGCTGACGGCCAGGAGGATGTGTTGGGCGTGAACGAGGTTGGTGGTGGCGGCGGCCAAGACCATGGCCGCGTCGGCGGTGCCTTCGGCGGTGTTGGGTGGGACGACGAGCAGGTCGATCCGGTCGTTGCCGCAGATCGCGGTCAACAGGCTGACCGGTTGGCTGCTGAAGTAGCCCAGCCGCAGGACACGGCCGGCTAGGCCGAGGCGGCGGGGATGGCTGTCCCAGCCGGCGGCGGCCAGGACCAGTCGCGTGACCGGTCCGCGGAGCTTGTCGATCGCCAGGACCAGGCCGGGCAGCTCGGCGACGGGGTCGGTGGAGCGGGGCCACCAGGCGCCGTCCAGAAGGGTGCGGCGTGCGCCGGTGGGTTCCATCCGCAGGCGTGGGGTCGATGGCGGTGTCAACGAGGTGGTGGTCATGCGTGCGGCGGCAGATGTGGCGGCCATGGTCGACTCCTCGCCCGCCGTCGGATCGGGATCCGGCGGTCGGCGGCTGGTTGACGGTGCGGTGGTCTGGAGATGCCCCGAGACGTGCCGGGTCCGGTCAGTGGCGCTGGCGGGACAGGCGGCGGCGTAGCTGGGTGATCCGGGCGGCCCCGACCACCATGGTCAGCAGCGCGGCGCCCACGGCCGCCATCAGCAGCGCCAACGCCAGCGGCAGGCTGCCGTCCATCCACAGGAAGTCGACCCGCACGCTGCGGGTGTTCTGCAACATGAACACGATCAGCACCACGAAAAGCAACGCGGCGGCACAGATACCAAACCAGGCGGCGCTGGTGCGGGTACGAGGCACCCGGTTGGCGGTTGTCATCGGCGGTGTCGTCTCCGGAACTCCCCGCGACGCCGCGGTGGCCGGGTCATCGGAACCGCTTCGAACACGACGTAGGTCGTTGGACATGACGTCCCCCTCGGGGTGGGCCGGCGTGGCGGGCACCTCAGCGGTGGGATGTCGTCGATTCCGGGATACCCACATCGTACACCCGTTCGGTCGACTTGGTGGCTTATCGGCCGGGCGACGCCCGACTGCCCGCCGGTCCAGGGCTGGGCCGGGGTGCGGTTGACGGTAGGCTCGGCGAGTTTGGCGGTCCAATCAGTAACCTTGAGTTCATCGACTCCCGCCGCCGCTGCGGCATCGGTGTGAGCGAGGTGGCATGGCAGGCGATCACGAGCGATCCGTTCCCGGTCTGGACGGGCAGGAACGTCAGGCCATCGCGGCCGCGTTGTGGGACTCGTGGCGATCGGGACTGCGCCGTGGCGCCATCATCACCGGCCTGCCCGGCATCGGGAAGTCGACAGGAATCGTGTCGCCGCTGATCGAGCGGGCCAGGAAGCAGGGTCTTTCCTGTGTTCTCGTCGACGCACAGCCTCGTGGCGAAGACAGCCCCATCGACGCCGAGGCCGCCTTGCTCGATGATCTTCGGTCCGAGATGGAGCAGGCCGAAATGGAGTTCGGTGCGCAGCGCGGCCTGTTCACCGAGCTTCGGGTGCTGCTGCGTCGCGACGTGCTGGTCGTGATCGACGAGTTCCAGCGGCTGCTCGACCCGGCGGGCCGGCCCGTGTCCCCGTTCGCCGACGAACTCGGCAAGCTGGTGTCGCGAGCACCCGCGGGCGCCCTGTGGCTGCTGTCCAACCGCGAGATCGATCCACGGTGGACCGGGCAGTTCCATGTGGCCAAGCTGCCCGCGCCGCCCACCACAGACGCGATCAACATCGTTCTCGCCAACCTCGACTCCGACGTCGACCCGGACGACTGGTTCCCGGTGGACCAGCGGGAACGGACGGTCGAGCGGCTCGGGGCCAACCCGCGCATCCTCCGGCTGCTCGCAAGACTGCTCGGCAAGAACGCCTTGGACCAACTGCTCGGGCCGGACCCCGGAATCGCCCCCGACCCCGCACTCATCAACGCCATAGAGATCGACCTGGTACGGAAGGCGGCCGAGGGTCTCTCCGAACCTGCGTTGAGCGCGCTCAACGACCTCTCCGTGCTCGACAAGTGGGCCGACGACGGCCTGCGCACCGCGATGATCGGGCGGCTCGGCGACACCGGCCGGATCGTCCGGGAACTTGTGGACCGCTACCTGCTGGAGACCCGCCCGGTCCGGCAGGGCTCGGCATCCGCGCAGATCTTGGTCCGGGTGCATCCGGTGGTCCGCGAGCTCAATACGGTCCGGAGGCACGGCGACGAAACCGCGTGGCGCGCCGCCCACCGGCGGGCCGGCGAGTGGTACGCCCGCCCGCTGCTGACCCGCGACCTCGGCCAGGTCAGCGAAACCCGGCTGGCCACCGCCCTCGACGACGCCGAGCGCCATCTGGACAAGGCACAGGCCGACGAGTTCGGCGACGACATCTCGGCCCGAGTCCGCCTCTACCTTGCGCGCTACGAATGGGTTCGGGACCTCCCCGAGCAGGCCGTGGACCGGGATGGACGGATCGCGCTGCTCGGCGCGTACCTGACCGACGTCGACGCGCCCCCGCTGAGCTACCACCTATCGCATCTGCTCTGGGCGCGTGGTGGCCCGGACGATCGGCGCCGCGCGCTCACGTACGCGAAACGTGCCACGGTCGGACAGGCCGAGCCCTACCCGTGGTTGCACTGGATCCAGCTGGTCCGTCAGCTCGATGGCTTCGCGGCCGCAGCCGCGGCGAGCCGGGAAGCGCTCCCCCACGTCATGACGCGGAAGGCCAGGATCTACGTCGAACTGGGCGCCGCGCTCGCCCACGACGGCCGGGTTGCCGAGGCCGTGGCCGAGCTGCGCAAGGGCTGCCAGGGGCTCTCGGACGAACGACCCCGCCTGGCCCAGCACGCGTTGTTCTACGCCACGGGCGAAACCGATCCGGCGCTCTTGCGGGAGACCCGGGACTGGCTGCACACGCGCCGCGAGCTCCAGCCCCAGGCCCTGCTCGCGGACGTCCTCCTGCTACAGCATCAGAGCCGCTGGGCGGAGAGCATCGAGCGGGCGCGCGAGGCCCGTGCCGTACGGCCGTTGGTGCACCTGTCGATGTGCGAGGCGATCGGCTGCCTGGCCGTCGGCGAACCGGCCAGGGCGCGGATGGCACTGGCCGACGCCCGCAAGGAGGACAAGTCGAGACGCCGGATGCCGGTCGAAGGAAAGGACTGGCTGGCCGCCATGATCGAACTGATGGCTGGCCGCCCGCGCGAGGCGCGCCGCGAACTGGCCCGGTACCTCGACGATCCGCCAGCCAAGCCGGACGAGATCCGGGACAGCCTGCTGAGCCTGTGGGATCGCCGGATCGCGACTCAGGGTGAGTTCAATCCCTCGCTGCACTTCCCGATCCTGCCGCCGTCGATCACGGGCCTGCCCTCGAACGTCCACCGCCCCCAGTACGGCGGACCCGTCTTACCTCAGCACCGCCACGCCGAGGAGACCCGCATGGGAGAAAGTTCAGCAGCGCCCGAGCAGGGACCGGTCGTCCTCGCGGTCGCCACGGAATGGCGATCGGTGCACGGCGGCCTCAGCACATTCAACCGCCAGCTGTGCACCGCCCTGGCCCAGGCCGGCGCGCGGGTCTTCTGCACTGCCCCGAAGGCATCGGAGACCGAGCGCCAGGAAGCCGCGGACGCGAACGTGACGCTCGTCCGACCGCTCAAGATGCACGGCGGCTCGGTCTCCGACATCCTTTCCCGGCGACCGGAGCTTCCGCCCGGCGCCGAGCCGGACATCATCATCGGTCACGGCCGGGTGACCGGCCGCGCTGCGGAGAACCTGCGCGACCACTTCCCAGACGCCCGTCGCGTGCACTTCATCCACATGGCGCCCGACGAGATCGAATGGTTGAAGACTGACCGCAAGGACGACACCGCCGTGCGAGCCGAAGAGCGGACCAGGGAGGAATGGAACCTGGGGCGCGACGCGCACCGGGTCGTCGCTGTCGGGCCTCGGCTCTACGACCGTTACGTACGTGATTTCTCCGCCCTCGGGGTCACCTCGGTCAGCCGAATGGATCCCGGATTCGACGTGGCCGACGTTGCCGTCGCCCGGACGCCGCCGCCCGGCGGGCCATGGTCGATCCTGCTGTTCGGCCGCGCGGAGGATGCCATTCTGAAGGGCCTCGACATCGCCGCGCGGGCGGTCGCCCTAGCGGCCGCGGACCGGGGCCCGCGGGCCGAAAAACTCGAGCTCAAGGTCCGCGGCGCGCCCGACAATACGTCCGCGGAGCTCGTGGAGAAGCTGGTGGCCTGGGCCAACAACCCGCTCGCCCGGCGGCCGATCGTCCGGTCCTATTCCACTGACCACGAGGACCTGGGCATCGATCTGCGTGCGGCCAGCCTGGTCCTGGTGCCGTCCCGGGCCGAGGGCTTCGGCCTGGTGGGCGTCGAGGCGATCCAGGCCGGTACGCCGGCGCTGATCAGCGAGGAGAGCGGCTTGGGCAAGCTCCTGGAGGAGACGCTCGACGAAGAGGCGAGGGCGCGCGTCGTCGTCCCGGTCACCGGCAACCTGGAGACCGACGCAACCGCCTGGAGCAAGGCCATCGCCGGCGTCCTGCGCGACCGGGAGGCTGCCTTTGCCGACGCCGCCCGCCTACGCACCCGCCTGGCCCAGGCCCACACCTGGTCCGCCGCGGCCATCCAACTCCTCGACGAGTGCCGCAAGCCCTGAGATTCCGTTGCTGATCGGTGCTGGGCGCCGGGAGCGTACGGGGGTGTCCACCGCGCGAAGCCGGCGGCTGATACGCGGGTATGGCATGCGAATGGACCTGTGGTATCACGACCGGCGCGACGTCTCGGACCTACCCTCCGCGGCATGACAGATAGACGAATCGTCGCCGCAGGGCGCGGGCTGCGGGTGTTCCTCGCCGGCGCGGACGACGTGCGACCACCGACCAACCCCGGACGGCGCATGGCGGCGTGGCTTCTCGCCTCGGCCGGGGCCGCGTACCTCGCGTACGGCGCGGCCACCTACCTGGACGCGAAATCCGGCCTCCCGACGTGGGTTTGCGCCTTCGCCGGCGCGGCGCTCGCGGCACCTCTGCTGCTCGTGGTGACCCGTCCCCTGCTGGCCTGGCGGGTGGCCTGGGTCGGCGCGGTGGTCACCGGGATAGCCGTCCAGGCCCACCACCGCACGCCGTTCTCGTGGCATCCCGCCATCTTCGTGGCGCTGATACTCATCCTGTACATGGTGGTGCTGCGGCAACCCGCGGCGGTCAGTGCGTGGGCCTGGGCGAGCATGGTGGTGCTCATCTGGGTGTCGTTCTACCCGGCGGACCGGATCCCGCTGAGCGTGATCGTCGCCATCCCGGTGGCCATCGCGTACATGGTCCGCCACCGGCGGGCGCATCAGCGGCGGCGCCTGGAGCCGGCCCTCGCGCCGTGGCTCGTCGCCCCGATCACGCACGACGGCAGCACCGCCGAAGACCGTGTGAAATACCGGGCTGGGAAAGCACCATCCATCGAAGGAGTCATCCGCGGATGAACGCAGGCCAGCACTGTCCTCAGTGGTTGGAGCCGAAGTACCAGCCGAAATGCGCCCAGTCGTAGAACTTCCAGCTGCACTGCGTGGTTATCGGCCCGTGGAGCGCACGGGCGATGTCGCACTCCTCCAGCGAGCCGTACGCGCCGTACTCCAGCCACATCTTCGGGCTGACCGACGCTGCCTGTCCGGCGGCGCCGGCCGGCGCGGCGGCCGCGAGGCCGCTCGCGGTGAGGATGCCGACGAGCGCGGCACCGACGGCGAACTTACGGAAACGGGTCATGGTGCCGAGTCCAGCACGGCACCCCTTTCAGAACCCTTTCACCACGGCGTCAGGCGGATGGTATGCGTGCCTCGATCTGCTCGCGGGCACGTGGACATTCCTCGAAGTTCAACGGGCAGGACAGCGCCTCTTCGATGAGGTCTTTCGCCACCTGGGCCTGGGCGATCCGCCGGTCGAGCTCGGCCACGTGCCGGCGGAGCAGGTCCGCGCGGTCCATCGGGTTGCCCGTCGCCAGCATCGCGCTCAGCTCGCGAAGGCTGATGCCGGCGTCCTTACCCATCAACACGATGGCCACGCGCATCATGTCGGCGTGGCCGTAGCGGCGCTGCCCACCCGCGGCGCGACCCGGAGCGAGCAGCCCCATGCTCTCCCAATGGCGCAGGACGTGGGTCGCCAGGCCAAACCTGCGGGCCAACCCACCTATGGTCAGGTCGTCGTCGACGGCGCTTGACTTCATGTGCACATTAACCTGCATCATGGCCGCCATGAGCAAGCAAGACCGGCTTGAGCATCCGGCGGTCCGCACCCGATGAGTGTCCTGGACCGCTTCCTCTTGAATGGCACCGTCGACGCCGTCGAAGACCTCACCCGCGGCGCGCGCCGGATCCGGGTCGCCGGCCCGTCGCTGCGCGACCTGGCATGGACCCCCGGGCAGCACATCCGGTTGCTGGTCGGCGACATCAGCGCGCCGAGCAACTGGCTTCGCGGCCTCCGCGACACGCTGCGCACCTACTCGATCTGGGACTACGACGCCGGTGGTTGCCTGGATCTGTGCATAGTGGACCATCCCGAGCCGGGGCCCGGCGCGCGCTGGTCCCACAGTGTCCATATCGGACAGCGCGTGTCCTTCACCCGGCCCGAGGGCCGGCTCGTCCTGAAGGACGGCGCGCCCTTCCACCTGTTCGTCGGGGAGGAGACCGCGTCGGTCGCGTTCGGCGCGATGCTCCGCGCTCTGCCGCCCGCCGAGCGCGCCTACGCGGTGCTCGAGTTCGAAGGTCCCGAAGACCGCCTCCCGCTGCCGCGCCACGACGAGCTCACTTGGGTGTACCGGGACACCGCCACCCCCGAGGACGACGGGCCGCTGCTGCGGGCGCTGCGGTCTCTCGACCTGCCGACCGAGCCGGGCGTCGCCTACATCGCCGGTGAGGCGCGCACCTGCCAAGTCGTGCGGCGACACCTCACCCACGAGCGCGGCTGGCCCCGGAAGGCGACCGTCGTCAAGCCCTTCTGGGCGCCCGGCAGAACCGGCTTGGACTGAGACCGTTTTATTGTGGACGGAGCCACGCTACGGTACCCAGAGGGACGCAGCCTGGGAGAAGGCGATGACCATTCCGCGGTTCCATCTGGCCGTGCCGGTCGATGATCTGGCCGCCGCGCGCCGGTTCTACGGTGAGGTGCTCGGCCTGGAGCAGGGGCGCAGCTCGGACACCTGGGTGGATTGGAATCTGCACGGCCACCAGTTCGTCACCCACTTGGCGCCGGCCCGCGCGGAGCGGATACACAACCCGGTCGACGGGCACGACGTGCCGGTGCCGCACTTCGGGCTGCTCCTCACCGTCCCGGAGTTTCACAAGCTCAGCGAGCGGCTGCGCGCCGCGGGCGTGGGGTTCGTCATCGAGCCCTACGTGCGTTTCGAGGGGCAGCCGGGCGAGCAGTGGACGATGTTCCTCCTCGACCCGGCGGGCAACGCGCTGGAGTTCAAGGCGTTCGCCGACGACGCACAGGTCTTCGCGACCTGACGGTCAAGGGGCACCCGCGCGGAGCGCGGCCAGCACGGCGAGCACCCGGCGGTGGTCGTCCGGCGTGTCTTCGAGGCCGAGCTTGCTGAAGATGTTGGCGATGTGGCTCTCGACGGTCTTGGGGCTCACCACGAGCCGCTCGGCGATGGCGGCGTTCGACCGGCCCTCGGCCATCAGGGCGAGCACGTCCCGCTCCCGGCCGGTGAGCGACAGCACGGGATTGCGGCGGGAGTGTCCGCGCATCAGGTGGCGGACCACGTCGGGGTCCAGCACCGTGCCGCCGGCCGCGATGGTGTGCAGCGCCCCGAGCAGCGTCGGCACGTCGATGACGCGGTCCTTGAGCAGGTAGCCGAACCGCTCCGCGTGCCGCTCCAGCAGACGCGACGCGAAGTGGGTCTCGATCGCCTGGGACAGCAGCAGCACGCCGAGCTGCGGGTGGTCGGCCTTGAGCTCCACCGCCGCGGCCGCGCCCTCGTGGGTGTAGGTCGGCGGCATCCGGATGTCCACCACCGCCACGTCGGGCCGGTGCTCCGCGACGGCGCCGGCCAGCGCGGCCGCGTCGCCGACGAGCGCACACACGTCGACGCCGGCCTCGGCCAGCAGCCGGGCCAGGCCCTCGCGCAGGAGAGCGGAGTCGTCGGCGATGACTACTCGCACGGCAGCACCGCCTGCACGGTTGTACCCGATGGCTCAAGGTCTGTCACGGTGAGCGAGCCGCCCGCGGCCGCGACCCGGTCGTGCAGGCCGCGCAGGCCGTGACCTTCGGGGTCGGCGCCGCCGACGCCGGTGTCCGAGACGGTCACGGTGAGCCCACCACGGCCGTGCTCCACGTCGATGCGGATGCTGCCGGCCGAGGCGTGCTTGACGGCGTTGGCGACCGCCTCGGCGACGACGAACCAGGCCGTGCCCTCGGCGGTGGCGTCGAAGCGGCGGTCGGGCACCTCGTAGGTGATCGGGACCGGGATGCGCTCGGCCACGTCCGCGACCGCCGCGAGCAGACCGCCGCTGGCCAGGGCCGCTGGCTGCATGCCCGACGCGAGCTCGCGCAGCTCCTGCACGGTGTGACCGAGGTCGACGACCGCGCGGTCGACCTCGGCGCGGAGGATGTCGACCGCGCCGTTGAGCCGCGCCGATTGCAGTTGTAGCGCGATCGCGAGGATGCGCTGCTGGGCGCCGTCGTGCAGGTCTCGCTCGAGGCGTCGGCGCTCGTCCTGGTGCGCGGTGGCCAGCCGGGCGCGCGACTCGGTCACCACCGCGAGCTGGCGCGCGAGCTCGGCGCGCAGCGCGACGTTGTCGATCTCGGCGGCGGCCTCGGCGGCGACCGCGACCACCACGTCGCGGTCGACCCGCCGCGGGTCGAACTCCAGCTTCGCGCCCCGCACGTCGACGGTGTGCGCGCCGGGGCTCACGACCCGGCCGTGCTCGGTCACCCAGCCACGCGCGGTCGGGTACAGCACGCGCGCACCGGGGTCGTCCAACGCGTGCGCGACGAGCACGTCCAGGTCGACGGGCGCGGCGCGCAGGCCACGGCGGACCGCGTCGACCGCGTCGAACCTGGCTCGGTCGAGCCGGCGGCCGGCGGCGCGGCGGGCCCACACGTACGACTGCCGCGCCACCGCCACGCCGGCGAGCGTGGCCGCGACCGTCGAGAGCTGCGACGTCTCGCCCAGCGGGGTGGTCCGGCTGATCACCACGACCACGAGTACGAACGCCATGACGACCGCGCCGGAGGCGAGCGCGTAGGCCGCGGACTCGGAGACGACCCGTTCGACGTCGTACAGCCGGTAGCGCAGGACGGACAGCGCGGCGCCCGCCGCCAGGGCCACGAACGCGACGGTGAGCGGCCAGCCGGCGAGGCCGTCGTGGCCCAGGTAGGACAGTGCGAACCCGGCGACGACCGCCGGCGCGAGCGGCACGAACCCGGCGACGAGCCAGAGCAGCTGCCGGCGCTCGTCGTCCCGCACACGGCGGGCGGCGCGTACCAGCGCGAAGACCGAGGCGAGCAGGCACAGCCCGAGCGCGAGGACGGCGGCGTAGGACAGCGCGTCGACCACTCCGCCAAGCCGCGAGACCGCCCACGGGCTGCGCATGCCCGCGAACGGCGCCTCGAGCGGGCGGGGCCGCAGCAGCATCAGCAGCTGGGACACCACTCCCAGCGCGGCGGCGGCGAGTGGCAGCCGGCGCGGCCGGATCCGGCCGGGCAGCGTGAGCTGTGCCGCGAGCGCGGCGAAGACGAACCACCACACCCAACTCGAGTCCGCGAACGTGGCGAGCAGCGGGTCACCCGTCCGCAGTGCCAACTCCTCGGTGAAGCCGCCCCAGGCGATCGCGGTGCCCAGCCCCAGGAACGCCCACCCGGCCGGCTGCCGGACCGCCCGCCAGGTCAGCACCACGCCCACGAGCCAGCACGCGAGCATCGCCACGACGTACGGCAGGTCGCCGAGCCGGGCGTGGTCGGCGAGCGTCGTCGCGACCATGGCCGGCAGCAGCGGCCAGGTCAGCGCCCGGGCGAGAAAGCGCGTGGCCGCTCCCATCCGCTCATCGTCGCAGCTGATCGGCTCGAACGTCTCAGGGACAGCCCTGAGGACAAGTTCCGGGCCTGCTCGGTCGTACGGCGCCCGCCGCACGCCGACGATCGAGGCCATGACTATCACCGCCACACCCACCACCGACCGGACCACCACCGTCGCCGCCCGGGTGGCATCGGTCGCCGCCCTGCTCTTCGCCGTCTGCCTCTTTTGGACGGTCGCCAGCGTCAACGTGCCCCGCGACGCGACCGACGCCGAGTTGCTCGCGTGGTGGCAGGACTCCGGCAACCGGCTCGCCGGGACGGTATCCGGCGTTTGCGCCATGGCCGCCGCTGTCCTGCTCGCCGTCGTCGTCAGCCACCTTCGCCGCATCCCTACCGCGTCCGGCGCGCCGGCGTGGCTGGCCCTGGCGCGGGCGATGGGTGCCGCCTTCACCGCCACGCTGCTCGTCTCCGCGGCGCTGCGCGGGGTGGTCGCCCACCTCGTCGACCGGATGGACCAGCCGCTGCCGTCACTCGACGTGCTGCGTTACTCGACCGCACTCAACTACACCCTGCTCAACCTGCCCGTCATGACGACCCTCGCGCTGACCATCACCGCGATCTCGGTCGTCACCCTCCGCACCGCGGCACTGCCGCGCTGGATCGGGTACGTCGGCCTGGGCGCCGCACTCGTGATCGCGGTCGCCGTCGCCGCGCAGATCGGCGCGTACGCGATACCGGCGGCTCTGCTCTGGGCGGTCTGCCTGAGCGTCGCGCTGTGGCGGCGCTAGAGCATCGCGGGAACGACGTCAGAGTGGGCTGCGCTCGACGGCCGCCACGGCCGCCTCGCGCAGCCCCTTGGCCGCCAGGCGATCGGCACGCTCGTTTTCCACGTGCCCGGCGTGGCCCTTGACCCACAACCACTCGACCTCGTGCCGGCGCGCCGCGGCGTCGAGGCGCTCCCACAGGTCCGCGTTTTTGACCGGCTCCTTGGCGGAGGTCAGCCAGCCGTTGCTCTTCCACCGGGGCATCCACTTGGTGATGCCGTTGCGCACATAGGTGCTGTCGGTGTGTATCCGCACCACCGCCGGCCGGGTCAGGCTCTCCAGCGCCCGGATCGGGGCCATGAGCTCCATCCGGTTGTTGGTGGTCGCACCCGCCTCGCCCCCGCAGAGCTCCTTTTCGTGTGCGCCGTATCGCAGGAGGGCGCCCCAGCCACCCGGGCCCGGGTTGCCGCTGCACGCACCGTCGGTGTAGATGTCCACGACCACTCGGGCAACATACCGAATGCCCACCGGCCGACGCGCCGTCGCGCTTGCGCATGCCGCCCTCCTCAGGTGTTGTGATGGGTGCGGACGGAGAACTTCTTGGGGGGGCACAAGATGATCATCCCGGCACGCTTCAACGGGCCACCCGGCTCGGGCAATGGCGGCTACAGCGCGGGCGTCTTCGCCGGCGACGACACCCATGAGGTGACACTCCGCATGCCCCCACCGCTCGACACCCCGCTCGTCCCCGCCGACGGCAAGATCCAGACCCAGGACGGCGCCGTCGTGGCCGAGGTCGGCGCGGCCGGCGCGATCACGATCACGGTCCCACCGGTCGGGTACGCCGACGCGGCCGACGCCGCCACCCGCTACTCGGGGTTCGCGGAGCACCCGTTCCCCACCTGTTACGTCTGCGGGCCCGAGCGCGCCGACGGGCTGCGCATCTTCCCGGGCGCGCTCGACGACGGCACCACCGCCGCACCGTGGAGCGTCCCCGACGACGTCTCGCATCCGGTGGTCTGGGCCGCCCTCGACTGCCCGGGCGGCTGGGCCGTCATCCAGGGCGGCCGGCCGTACGTGCTGGGTCGCATCGCGGTACGCGTGGCGCGGATGCCCGCTCCGGGCGAGCGGTGCGTGGTGCGCGGCGCGCTCGCCGAGACCGAGGGCCGAAAGGCGCTGGTACACACGACGCTGTACGGCGAGGACGGTGACGAGGTGGCCCGCGCCCGCGCCACCTGGATCGCGATCGCCCGCTGAGCCCCGAGCGGCGTTCGCGCGCCGCCCGGGGCAGTGTCTACCTTGTGCCTCGTCGCGCGGTCAGCAGGTCAGGTTGCCGCCGGGTGTGGTGCCGAGGATCTGGACGAACCGCGTGTAGTTGTTGACGCGGCTCTGCACCTGGGCCGGGTTGCGGCCGTTGCACTCCAGCGAGCCGTTGATGCTCCGGATGGTCTCGCCGAAGCCGCGGCTGTTGACCATCGCGTTGTGCGGGGTCATCGTGCCGGGGCCGTTCTGGGTCATCCAGTACCAGATGCCGGTGCGCCAGGCGACCGAGGCGTCGTTCTGCACCAGCCACGGGTTGGTGAGCAGGGGCAGGCCCAGCGCGTCGCCGGCCGCCTTGTAGTTGAAGTTCCAGCTCAGCTGGATCGGGCCGCGGCCGTAGTACGCCGCCTGGCCGGCCGGGCAGCCGTAGGGCTGGCTGGCGTCGCAGTAGTGCGGGTAGTTGGCGGTGTTCTGCTCGACGACGTGGACCAGGCCGCCGGTCTCGTGGCTGACGTTCGCGAGGAAGGCGGCCGCCTCCTGGCGCCGGACCGTGTCGCTGCCGGTGCGGGCGAACGCGGGGTACGCGTTCAGCGCGGCGACGAGCCCGGAGTACGTGTAGAACGAGTTCCGGCTCGGGAACATCTGGTTGAACTGCGCCTCGCTCACCACGAAACCGTTGCCCGACGGCGGCGGCGTGGTCACCGGCGGCTGGCCGCTACAGGTGTATGGCTCCCAGTACCAGGTGCTGATCGTCGGGTCGTAGCCCGGGTTGTCGTGCTCGGCGATGTAGTACTGGCCGTTGGTGTACCGGACGATCGCGCCGGTGGTGTACCACTGACCGGCGACCCAGTTGGGGTGGTTGCAGGTGCTCGGTGGCGGGGTGGTGCCGCCGCACGTGCCCTGGTCGGCCCAGACACCCGAGGTGCCGGGTGGCGCCTCGCCCTGGGTCCACCACTTGGCCAGCCAGTTGTGGCCGTTGTGCGAGGCCGTCATTCCTCCTGTGTAGACGGACGACGCCTGCCACGGCGCCGCGCAGGCGGCCGCGGACGCGGTGGCCATCGGCACGATCGCCGCCAGCGCACCCCCGATCACCAGTGCCGCCACCGTCGCGATCGTGCGGACCTTCGACACGTGGTCA
Source organism: Phytohabitans sp. LZ39 (assembly GCF_059359075.1). Classification (NCBI taxonomy): domain Bacteria; kingdom Bacillati; phylum Actinomycetota; class Actinomycetes; order Micromonosporales; family Micromonosporaceae; genus Phytohabitans; species Phytohabitans sp. LZ39. Next base: position 164,027 of record NZ_JCADBM010000016.1, read on the forward strand.
CCTCCTCGATGTGTGGTCGTGATGTTCATCGATGAGGTGAGAGCGTAACACGATAAATAAAGCTTCCTAACAGTTACTTGGAACCATGTTCGAGCGCGGCGGAGACAGCCTCGGACGCGGGGCACTCGACCCGCGGCACCACCCCGCCGCCCTCCCAACTGGTGCCGGTCAGAGCGTCCGTCACGTATCCGATGGGCACCTGGCCCACGACGGTGGGCGCGAGCCGGATCTCGGTGATGTGGTCGGCGGCGCCGGGCGTCCGCTCGCCGACGACCGTGACCCGGCCGCGGGCCCACAGATGGTAGGCGAGCGCCTCGCCGGAGGAGAACGTGCGGCGGCTGACCAGCACCGCCACCGGCGTTTCGACTGGCACCGCCGTGCCCTCGGGCAGGTCGGGCGTCCACCACTGGCGGGTGTGGTCCCGGTACGTGACGTCGGACAGGTGCGTCGCCTGGTCGCCGAGGAGCCGGGCGGCGATGTACGCGACCGTCTCCGGGTGTCCGCCGCCGTTCGCCCGCAGGTCGAGCAGGATCCGGGTCGCCCCGCGGGCGAGGGCGAACGCGCCGTCGAGGTACGGCTGGGCGATGCGGAGCGCGTCGAAGCCGTCGACGCGAATCAGGCAGGCGCCACCGTCCAACCTGGACACCTCGCGCACCTGGGCGGCCGCGGGCCCGATCACCGCCGGGTCCGGCTCGGGCCAGCCGGGCGCGACTTCGTGCGGCGGGTCGGTGCCGTCCGGGTCGAAGGTGAGCAGCAGGTGCCGGGAGTAGCGCCACGCGACCCGCTCGATCTCGGCGCAGGCGGCGGCGGTGATCGGGTCGGCGCGGCCGCCAAAATCGCGAACCAGCGCCGCCGCGAGCTGCTCGTAGCGCTCGTGCGGCGGCGGAAGCGAGCGCAGCCACCCGGCTAGGCGGGTGATGAGGGCAGAGATCATGTGGCACACGCTAAGGCCAGATTTCCGGAACGCGGCCACTCAGATGTGACGCTCTGAGCGAACCCCGCGATGGCCGTGGTGCCGCTGCTCACCACCGCCCGCCTGGTGCCCTCCGCGATCGGCGTCATGAACGCGGGCTCCGTCGTCGGCGGCTCGGCCCTCCCCTGGCTGGCCGGGGCGAGCGCGCAGGGTGCGGGCGTGTGGACGCTGCTGCCGTTCACGCTGGTGCTGGCCCTGCTCCAGCTCGCCGTGTGGTGGCCGATGGCGCGCCTGATCAAAAGCAACCCCGGACCAATCCCGCGGCCGGCGGGCGCCGAATCGCTTTCGTGACCACCGGGACCGTGATCGCCGGCCGTTACCGGCTGAGGGAGGCGATCGGAAGTGGCGGCATGGGCCAGGTGTGGCTGGCCGCCGACGACATGCTTGGCCGCAACGTGGCGGTCAAGGAGGTGATAGCGCCCGACTCGGGGCAGTTCGCCACCGTCCAACAGAGCCTGCGCGAGGCCCGCTCGGCCGCCTCGCTCAACCACCCCAACGTGGTGCAGATCCATGACATCCTGCACACCGACCGGCCGTGGATCGTGATGGAGTACGTACCGTCCCGCTCCCTCTTCGACGTGATCGTCCGCGACGGTCCGCTCGGTCCGCGCGAGGCGGCCCGGGTCGGACTCGGCATGCTCGCCGGGCTGAGGGCGGCACATGGAGCCTCGATCATCCACCGTGACATCAAGCCGCAGAACGTGCTCGTCGGCCACGACGGGCGGGTGGTGCTCACCGACTTCGGCCTGGCCGTGCGGGCCGGCGGGTCCGGCCGGACGGAGGCGCTGATCGGGTCGCCGCAGTACATCGCGCCGGAACGGGTCCGCGACGGCGCCTCGACACCGGCCACCGACATGTGGTCGCTCGGGGCGACGCTGTACGCGGCGGTCGAGGGACGCGCCCCGTACCAGCGGGAGACGACGACCGCGACGCTTGTCGCACTGGCCAGCCAACCGCCCGACCCGATGCGCCGGGCCGGTCCGCTGGCACCGATCCTGCTGCGCCTGCTGGAGCGGGATCCCAGCCTGCGGGCCGACGCCGACGCCGTCGAGCGCTGGCTGCGGCCGATCGCGGAGGGCGTACCGCAGCCGGCGGAGCGCTCCCCGGAGGAGGCGGCGCTGGCCCGGCTCACCCGCATCCAGCTCGCGGTGGCCACCTTCGTGCTGGCCGCGACCGCCACCGTCGCGGTCATCCTGGCGACCGGTTGGTCATAACCTCGACCTAGGTAGGTTATTGAGTCTTCTCTATCGCTTCGCGCGCGCCATATCCTGCGGCTGCCGGTAACCCCGGCGTTCCCTGGGCCCTAGGAGGTCGCGTGAGACCCTCGTCGATCCTGCGTGCGATGGCGGCGCTGCCGCTCGTCGCGGTGGCGCTGGCCGTGCCGGCGGCGCCGGCCACAGCGATGGTCGCCATCCCGGACATCTCCCTCACGAACGTCAAGGCGCACCTTCAGCAGTTTCAGTCGATCGCCACCGCGAACGGCGGCAACCGGCGGTCGACCACCACGGGCTACACCGCCTCGGTCAACTACGTGGCCAACCGCCTCACCGCCGCCGGCTACACCGTCGTGCGGCAAAACTGCACCTCCGGCTGCACTGCGGGCTCCGGGCCGAACGTCATCGCGGACTGGCCCGGCGGCGACCCGAACAACGTGTACATGTTCGGCGCGCACCTCGACGGCGTGGCGGCCGGGCCCGGCATCAACGACAACGCCTCCGGCTCGTCGATGTTGCTGGAGATCGCGCTGACGCTCGCCGCGACCAACCCGAGCCTCACCGGGCACGTGCGATTCGCGTTCTGGACCGACGAGGAGCAGGGGCTGAACGGTTCGGAGTTCTACGCCAACACGCTGGCGGCCGCCGAGCGGGCACGGATCCGCGGATACTTCAACTTCGACATGGTGGCCTCCACCAACGGCGGCTACTTCGTCAACCGCATCACGTCCGGCGTGGGCCAGGTCTTGAAGGCCTACTACGACTCGATCGGCGTACAGACCGAGGAGAACACCGAGGGCGCCGGCCGCTCCGACGACGCCTCGTTCAACGCGATCGGCGTGCAGACCTCGGGCGTCGCGGCCGGCGCGTCACGGGTGAAGACGGCCGCGCAGGTGGCCAAGTGGGGCGGCACGCAGAGCGCGTTCGACCCGTGCTACCACCGCGCCTGCGACACCTACCCGAGCAACATCTCCGACACAGTGCTCGACCGGGCCGGGGACGCCGCCGCGTATGCACTGTGGACACTCGCCACCGGCGCCGCGCCGGCGACGATCTGGTCGGACACCTTCGAGACCGCCACCGGCTGGACCACCAACCCTTCGGGCACCGACACGGCCACCACCGGGGCGTGGGAGCGGGCCGACCCGGCCGCCACCACATCCAGCGGCGCCAAGCAGCTCGGCACCACCGTCTCCGGCGTGAACGACCTTGTCACGGGGGCGGCGGCGGGCACCGACGCGGGCACGTTCGACATCGACGGTGGCGCCACGAGTGCCCGCTCGCCGGCCATCGCGCTGCCCAGCGGCACGCTCACGCTGTCGCTCTCCTGGTATCTGGCGCACGGCAGCAACTCCTCCAGCGCCGACTTCTTCCGGGTGTCCATCGTGCACAGTGGCGGCACGACGGCACTCTTCACGCAGCCCGGCGCGGCCGCCAACCGCAACGGCGCCTGGGCCACGGGCAGTTGGAACATCTCCGCCTACCAGGGGCAACAGGTACGCGTGCTCGTGGAGGCGGCGGACGCCTCCGGCGCCAGCCTGGTCGAAGCCGGCGTCGACGACGTACGGATAACCGCGAGCTAGCCCAGGTGCGTGCTGGAAGGTACGCGTGACGTCCCTTCAAAGCGGATTTCCCGGATCCGCGTCAGCTGCGGGCCGCCGCTCCCGCCGGAGACCGCGCAGGTCGGCGGCTCGCAGCGCTCGCCGAAATCCCCGACCCGCGCTGCCACGTCCGCGAAACAAGCCCCCATGGCGGTCTTCGCGGGCCCTACCTCCGCCATCCTGACGGTTACCCGCGGCGACGGAATCCCTGTTGCTTCCAGGTTCGCCGATCCGGGAACAGACATTGTGGACAAACGTCGACTGCCGGCGCGACCAGCGGCGGACGGGTGAGGCGCGGGAGCAGCGGTATGTACCACGACGGACATCGCGGTAGCTCAAACCTCTGTCTAAATAAGGGGTCGAGGCCACCCGACTCCGAAAAGTCTCTAGAGTGACGGGTTGAGGCCTTCGTGGCGGACGTGCCAGCCTTCGGTGGGGAAGCCCGGCGTTGGCGGGCCGCCGTCCCATCCGGCTGCCATCAGGGCGACGGCCGCCAGCAGGCCGCCGTTGCCGGGCAGGTAGATCGGCAGGGACGGGGTCTGGCGGTTGTGGCCGTTGGGCAGGTGGGTGTTCTTCGCGGCCGGCATCAGCAGCGCGTCGATCGCGGTCGCCGGCTCGCCGAGCCGGGTCGCGGTCATCGCGATCGCCGGGTAGTCCCAACCCCACGTGCTCGACCAGTCCCATGTGGACATCACCGAGTGGAGCGTGGCGCGCATGACCTCGGGGTCGACCAGGTCGGTCGGCGGGACGAACCCGAGCGCGTACAGCATCGAGGGGTGGTCGTCGGCGACCGTATACGGCGGGACGTCGATCGCCGCGTACACGCCGTCTCGTACGAGGGGGCGGACCAGGTGGTCGGCCACCTCCGTCCACAGTGGCTCGGGCGGCAGGCCCAGCCGTGACCGCCAGCGCTGGGCGACGTGGAGGCCCCACGCCCAGTACGCCAGCTCGAAGGTGGGGTTGGTGACGGTGGCGCGGATGTCGCCGTAGGACTCCTGGGCCGGCACGAGCGGCGGGCCAAGCTGATAGCCGCGTTCGCCCTTCGCGGCGTACGCCGCCATGAACGCGGCGGACTCGAAGACGATCTCGGCGTACCGCTCCAGCGTCTCCGGCGAACCGGTCGCCCGGTGCACCAGCTCGGCGAGGTGGATCGGGTGCGGCTGCTGCCAGACCAGAAACGGGCCGATCGGGCTGGGGCTCTCCCGCCCGTCCGGGCCGACCTGCTTGGGCCAGCGGGCACCGCCGCAGCCCTGCCGGCGGGCGGTGGCGCGGGCGCCGGGCAGGGCGGTGGTGTACCAGCGCAGGCTCCGCTCCAGCAGCTCGGGCCGCCCCCACAGCGCGAAGTGCGCGGCGTGCCACCAGTGCATCTCCAGATGGAATCGGCCCCGCCAGCTGTTGACCATCAGGCCGGTCTCCTGCGGTGGCAGCGAGCCGGCGCAGTGGATCCGGGTGAGGTACTGGGAAAGCACGATCCGGCGTTCCAGCTCGGTGGCGCGCGGGTCGGTGCTGCCGGCGAGCTCGACGGCGCCGCCGCTCCGCCAGAAGGCGGGCCAGGCCGCCTCGGACGCCCGCACGGTCTCGTCGAAGCCCACCGACGCGTTGAAGCCGATTGCCATCTCCAGCACGTCCGCGGACGAGACGAGCACCTCGTGCGCCGCGGTCTGCCGCACCGATCCACCCGTCACAGCGATGTCTACTGTGTACCGCGTGTCGTCGAGGACGCGATACACACGACCGCCCCGCAGGGTGCTCGTGTGCGCGTCCGGCCGCGTCCAGTCGGCCGCGACGCTCCACGACTGCGACCCGTACGGAAACGCGATCCGCACCGCGAGTCCGGAGCCGAGCAGCGCGGAGACGACCCGCACGGCGAGCACGTCGCGGTCGGGGTGGCAGGCCGTGGTGACCGTCACCGGTGTGCCCAGCAGGAGGAACCGGCTCTCGATGACGCCGGTCCACAGGTCGAGCCGCTGCCGCACGCCGGTGACGTCGCCGGGCGGCACCGGCCGTCCGTCCAGGACGAAGCCGATCCGGCCGAGGTCGAGCCGATGTGGGTTGTTGCGTAGCCACGACTCGGCGCGCGAGGCCGGCGCCTCCCCGGTGCCGGTCACCTCGCCCAGCATGTCCACATAGGGCACCGGCCCGCGCGGCGTGTCGTACAACCGGTAGGTGTCGGCGAGGTCTTCGGCGCCCGGGACGCTGTGCCAGCCCCACTGGGACATGGTGGCCAGCAGCGTCCCGGGCTCCGATCCGTCCCGGTCTTCCACGGGATAGAGGCCGGGGAAGGTTTGCAGCCCGGTGACGTCGACCGTGAAACAGAGCTCGCCGTTGCCGACGGAGAGCGGTGACCCCGACGCGATCCCGGTCACGTCGACCGCGTGCCGCGCGGCCAGCTCGCGCCGATCGATCACTGGATGGCCGCTTCGACCTGCTTGACGAACTCGTCCGCGGCCGCCGCCGGCGTCTTGCGGTTGAAGAGCACCTCGTCGTTGAGGCGGGTGAGGATGTCGGGCGTGTCGGTCGAGCCCTCGGGGCCGATGACCAGCGGCGGGCCCATCGTCGGCGTCGCCGTCTCGATGAACTCGGCCTGCGCCTTCTGGTCCTCGTTGAGCGCCGGGAGGATCGCCTTGAGCACGTCCGAGTTTGCCGGGATGCCCCGGTCGGTGAGGATGAGCTTGCCCGCGTCCTCGGTGTTGACCAGGAAGTCGACGAGCTTCGCCGCCTCCTTGGGGTGCTTGCTCTTCGCGTTGATCGTGTAGACCTGCGACGCCTGGAGCCACATGCCCTTCTGCTGGGCGCTGCTCTCACCCGGGTAGCGCAGGAGCTTGAGCGGGTGCCCGGAGGCCTTGCGCAGCGCGCCGAGCTGGTTGCTCCAGTCGACCTGCATGCCGGCGAGGCCGCGGCCGATCAGCGTCTGCTCGGGCGAGGGCTGGCCGGCCAGCTCGGCGGTCTTGGCGGCGGGTGGCGAGGCGCCGGCGTCGCGGAGCTTCGTCGTCATCGTCCACCAGTCGGTGAGCGTCTGCTTGCTGATGCCGAGCTTGCCGTCCTGCGTGTAGAGCGCCTCCCCGCGCTGGCGGGAGAAGACGTCGAGCGTGTCGCTCTTCGTCGGGTCGGCGACGCCGTAGGTGCCCTTGGGCGACTTCTTGGCGACGTCGGTGGCGATGCGCACGAAGTCGTCCCAGGTCCAGGTGGCGTCGTCGGGCAGCGGTACGCCGGCCTTCTCGAAGACGACCGGGTCGGCGATGATGACCGGCGTGTTCACACCGGTGGGCACGCCGAACTGCTTGTCGTCGAACTTGCCGTTGCCGAGCGCGGCCTGGTCGATCTTGTCGGTCTTCAGCTCCGCGCTGACCCGGGAGAGGTCGAGCAGCGCGCCGCGACCGCCGTACTCGCGGGGGTAGGCGCCGCCGAGCGTGATGACGTCCGGCCCACGCCCCGACGCGACCTCGGTGGCGAGCTTGTCGAAGTACGCGTTGAAGTCGGCGAAGTCGCCGGTCACCTTGATGCCGGGATTCTTGGCTTCGAACGCGGCGATGACCTTCTTGGTGGTCTCCGCGCGGTCGTTGTTGCCCCACCAGGAGAAGCGGATCTCCACCGGGCCGTCACCGCTGTCACCGCCCGAGTCACCACCGCAGGCCGCGGCGGCGAGAAGCGTGGCACCGGCGACGAAAGCGGCGGCGAGGCGCCGTCTGGTTCTCATCTGAGGTCCCTTCGTTTGTTGGAACGATTCACCAAATGCCCGGGGCGATCACTTGAGGCCCGTCGTGGCCAGCCCCTGGGTGAGATAGCGCTGGCCGGCGAGGAAGAACCCGAAGATCGGCACGAGCGCCACAATGGACATCGCGAACAGCTGCCCCCACGCGCTCTCCCCTTGACCGTCCAAGAAGGAGTTGAGCGCCACGGGTGCGGTGTAGAGGTTGGGGTCGGTGAGGAAGATGAGCTGGCTGAAGAAGTCGTTCCAGGTCCAGATGAAGGTGAACAGCGCCGACGTGGCCAGTGCCGGCAGGGACAGCGGCATGATGATCCGCCAGTAGATGCGGAAGTGCCCGCAGCCGTCCATCCGCGCGGCCTCGTCGAGCTCGCGCGGCAGGCCCCGGATGAACTGCACCATCAGGAAGATGAAGAACGCGTCCGTGGCGAAGAACTTCGGGACGATGAGCGGCAGGTTGGTGTTGATCCAGCCGAGCTCGGAGAAGAGCACGTAGCGCGGGACGATCAGCACGTGGATCGGGAGCATCAGCGTGGAGAGCATCATCGCGAAGAAGACGGTGCGCCCGCGAAACTTGAGCCGGGCGAACGCGTACGCCGCGAGCGAGCAGGAGAGCAGGTTGCCCACCACGGAAAAGAACGCGATGACCGCGGAGTTCCACAGGTAGAAGTGGAACGGGTGGGCCAGCGCGGTCCAGCCCTCGGTGTAGTTGGCGAAGTCGGCCTCGCGCGGCCAGATGGACGGATCGCGAAAGATCATTTCGGTCGGCTTGAACGAGCTGGAGACCATCCACAGCAGCGGGTAGAGCATCGCGATGCCGAGCACGACGAGCAGGACGTGCTTGCCGAACCGCCGCGACCGGCTGGTGCTCCGCGCTCCCGGCGGACGGTCGGGTGGCGCGCCGACCGTCGGGCCGGCCGGAGCGATCGTGTCAGTCGCCATAGAAGACCCACTTCTTCGCGAAGAGGAAGTTGACACCGGTCAGCACCGCGATGATGACCAGCAGGACCCAGGCCAGCGCGGACGCGTAGCCCATGTCGAACGACCCGAAGCCCCGGTCGTACAGGTAGAGGGTGTAGACGAGCGTCGAGTCGACCGGCCCACCCTTCCCGCCGCTGACCACGAACGCCTGCGTGAAGTTTTGAAACGCGTCGATCATCTGGAGCACGAGGTTGAAGAAGATGATCGGCGTGAGCAGCGGGAGCGTGATGCGGAAGAACTGCGACACGGCACCGGCGCCGTCAACCGAGGCCGCCTCGTAGTACGAGGTGGGAATCTGCCGCAGGCCGGCCAGGAAGATCACCATCGGCGCGCCGAAGGTCCACGCGTTGAGCACCACGAGCGTGCCGAGCGCGGTGTCCGGGTTGGCGATCCAGCTCGTGCCCTGGATGCCGACCAGGTCGAGGATCTGGTTGACCAGGCCCTCGCTGCCGAAGATCTGCCGCCACAGGATCGCGATCGAGACGCTGCCGGCGAGCAGCGACGGCAGGTAGTACACGGACCGGTAGAAGGCCAGGCCCCGCACGCCCCGGTTGAGCAGCATCGCGAGCGCGAGGGCGAGGCCGAGCTGGAGTGGCACGGAGACGAACACGTACTCGAACGTGACGACCAGCGACTTGTGCAGCCGGGGGTCGTCGAGCATCTGCTTGTAGTTGTCCAACCCGAGCCACTCCGGCGGGCTGAGCAGGGTGTAGTCGGTGAACGAGAGGTAGAGCGAGGCCAGGATCGGCCCCACCGTGAAGACCGCCATGCCGATGAACCAGGGAAGCAGGAAGACGTACGCGGCGCGGTCCTCCCGCCGGCTTCCCTTGCTCTTGAGGCTGCGCTCGCTCATCGGAGCACCCTTCGTATGCGTGAAACCAGTTTCTAACAGAGCCCTAATGTGCTGTCAACGATCAGTTTTCACGTTTCAATGAAGGACAAACCGGACGAAGCTGGCTGTGGAGACGGCCGGGGAACCGATTGCCAGGGCCGTCGAGTAACCGGTATCTTGACCCGGCGAAGACGTTCGCACTGGACATGGGCACCCAGGGAGCGACGCCATGAGTCTCGACACCGACGACGCACACCGAAGCAAGCCGCGGGCTCGCCGCGGTGGCGTCCGCCGCGATCCGACGGCGGCCACGATCAGCCGCGTCGCGGACGCCGCGGGAGTCTCCCGCGCGACCGTCTCCCGGGTCATGAACGGCAGCACGACGGTCGCCCCCGAGCTGGCCGCCCGCGTGCGCGCGGCCGCCGAGGCGCTCAACTACGAGCCGAGCCTCCTGGCCCGCAGCCTCGCGCTGGGGCGCACGAGCACGGTCTCGCTGATCGTGCCCGACCTGGCCAACCCGATGTTCCAGGACATCCTGCGCGGCCTCAGCACCGCCGCGGGCGCGCAGGGCCATCGCCTGATGGTCGCCGAGTCCAACGAAAACGCCGAGGCCGAGCAGATCCTCGCGGTCGAGGCACGGCGCCGCTCGGACGGGCTGGTGCTCGCCTCCTCGCGCATCCCCGAGACGCAGCTGCGCGCGCTGCACGAGCGGCTGGCGCCGCTCGTGCTGCTCAACCGGGAGATCCCGGGCACCGCCGTGCCGTCCCTCTCCGTCGACTACCACGCGGGCATCCGCGCGATCGTCGCCCATCTCCTCGGGTACGGGCACCGCCGCCTCGTGTACCTGGCCGGTCCGCCGGCGAGCACCTCCAACACCGACCGGCTCGTGACGCTGCGCGCGGAGGCGGCCGGCAGCCCCGGCTTCCACCTGACCGAGCTCGACTGCGGCTCCACGTTCGAGGCCGGGCACGCGCGGGCCAAGGCGGTGCTCGCCAGCGGCGCGACCGCGGTGGTGGCGTTCAACGACATGGTCGCCTTCGGCGCGCTGAGCGGGCTGCACGAGCTGGGCGTCTCGGTGCCGGGCCAGCTCTCGCTCACCGGCTTCGACGACATCCCGTTCGCCCGCTACACCACACCGCCGCTCACCACCGCCTCCATCCCGAAAAACGAGCTGGGACGCCAGGCGTGGGAGCGGCTGTGGGCGCTGATGAGCGGCGCTCCCCCGGGCTACGATGCTCGCTTTCAGCCACGCTTGCTCGTACGCGACACGACGGGACCGGTTCCTGCATGACTCTACAGTGGATAGAGGCCGACGGAGAGCGCCTCGTCGACGAGGCCGGGCAGCCGGTCACGCTCGCCGGTGTCGGCCTGGGCGGCTGGCTCAACATGGAAAACTTCATCACCGGCTATCCCGGCACCGAGTCGCAGCAGCGCAAGGCGCTCCGCCGGGTGCTCGGCGCGGAAGGCTACAAGCGGTACTTCGACCGCTTCCTCACCGACTTCTTCGACACCGCCGATGCCGAGTACCTCGCGTCGATCGGTCTCAACTCGGTGCGGATCCCGTTCAACTACCGGCATTTCGAAGACGACGACCGGCCGTTCGCCCACAAGGCCGAGGGTTTCGCGTGGCTCGACCGCGCGATCGGGCTCTGCGCCGAGGCGGGCCTCTACGCGATCCTCGACCTGCACGCGCTGCCCGGCGCGCAAAACCAGCACTGGCACAGCGACAACCCCACCCACTGGGCCTCGTTCTGGACCCACCGCCACTTCCAAGACCGGGTGATACACCTGTGGGAGGCGCTCGCCGACCGCTACCGGGACAATCCCGTGGTGGCCGGCTACAACCCGGTCAACGAGCCGGCCGACGCCTCCGGCGAGGCGATCGGCCCGTTCTACACGCGGCTGGAGCGGGCCATCCGCGCGGTCGACCCGCGACACGTGCTCTTCCTCGACGGAAACCGCTACTCCACCGACTTCTCCGCGTTCACCGAGCCTTTCGCCAACACCGTCTACACCGCGCACGACTACGCCCTGCCCGGGATGGCGGCCGGCAGTGAATACCCGGGGATGGCGCGCGGCGAGTACTTCGACCGCGGGGTGGTCGAGGAGACGTTCCTGCGGCGCACCGAGTTCATGCGCCGGACCGGCACGCCCATCTGGATCGGCGAGTTCGGCCCGGTGTACACGGGCGATCCCGAGCGGGACGAGTCACGGCTGCGGCTGCTCCGCGACCAGCTCGACATCTACCGCGCCCACGGCGCCAGCTGGGCACTGTGGACGTACAAGGACATCGGGTTGCAGGGCTTGGTGTACGCCGACCCGGAGAGCCCGTACCTGCGGCGGATCGCCCCGGTGCTGGAGAAGAAGGCACGGCTCGGCGTCGACTCGTGGGGCGGCGTCGACACCGGCATCCGCGACGTGATGGCCCCGATCGAAGAGCTGTTCGCCCGCGAGTTTCCCGAGTTCGAGCCGTATCCGTGGGGCCGCCGCCCGTGGGTCAACCTGCTGGTGCGGCACATCCTGCTGGCCGAGCCGCTGGTCGGCGACTTCGCCCGCTGCTTCGACGGTGTGACCCCGACGGAGGCGGAGGATCTGGCCGGCTCATTCGCCTTCGGCCGGTGTGTGCGCCGCACTCCGCTCGCGAACGCCCTGCGCGAGCACCTCGTCGATGGCGGCGAGCAGGTCGTCGCCAGCTGACTCTTCGTCATCCCGGTCGGGCCGCGCGGGCTCGGGAGGCGGCGGCGGTGGCTGGGATCGCCAGCTCGAACCGGGAAATAGTCACCGGTGACAGGGCAGGGTGGCGGTCAGCCCGGGCCGGCGCGGGTGATGGTGATGCGGAGCAGGACGCGCTCGTCACGGTGCATGGCGGCGCGGTAGTCGTCCCAGTCGGGGTGTTCGCCGGAGATGCGGCGGTAGTAGTCGACCAGCGGCTCCATCGCCTCGGGCAGGCGGACGATCTCCGCCGTGCCCTCGACGTAGAGCCATTCGCCGAAGAAGCCGTCGTTGAGGGCGCACAGCACGACGCGGGGGTCGCGGGCGATGTTGCGGGTCTTGACCAGGTGCTGGCGGGAGCTGATCACCACGTGCCCGGCCTCGTCGACACCGGCGGTCACCGGCGTCAGCTGCGCCCGGCCGTCCGGGAAGTAGGTGGTCAGGACCGCTCGGTGGTTGCGCCGCACGAACTCGCGCGCCTTCTCGATCTCCACGCGAACCAAGGCTACGCGGTGGGCTCCGGGTCGTCACAGTCGCCGGACGCGTTGCATCATGGATGGCGATGTGGCGGTGGCTGAAGCGGTGGAGGCGCAGGCGCGCGCGCCCGGCACCACTCCCGGAGCCGCCGGCTCCCACGCCCGAGGAGGTCGCCTGCGGGCTGCGCGCGCTTGTCGACGACCCCGACCCGGACGTGGTCGCCTCGGCCAGGGAGTTCGCGCTGGTCGCCTCCGGTCCGGTGCTGTCGCTGCTGTGGCGCGCGCACGCGGCGGACCCGCGGATACGAGAAATCCTGCTGGACAACCCGCGGCCCTTGCCGGACGACGCGGTGGACTCGGCCTGGTCGGCATGGCTGTCCACACCGGACCGTCGGCTGTGGGAGAAGCTGGACGGCCGCCCCGCGACCCAGGGCGTGGAGCGCCGGTCGAGCCGGATCGTGCTGGGGTTGGCGACGCCGGCCGAGACGTACGCGGCCGCGCTCAGCGGCGGCACCTCGGATCTGGTGGTGTCGCACGCGGTCGCGATCTGCCGAGACCGTGGATACACGCCCGACGACCCGATGGCACGGGCCGCGCTGTTCGTGCTGACCGGGCAGGTGGCACGCTACCGCGAGCTCGACCCGGACAGCGGGCTGCTGGCGCGCGCCTACCGGCGCGCACCACAGCGGCTGCGGCGACGGCTGCGGGCCGCGATGAGCGAGATCGAGGGCATCGATCTGGTACGGGTCCTCAGCGGTGGCGGCTTCGGACGGCGGGCGCTGACCGAGGTGGAACGGGACTACCTGGTCCGCACCCTGGCGGGCCGCCGGGCCTGGCCGGAGCTGTGGCACCTCGTGCTCGTCATCCCGCTGGTGCACGCGGTCGAGGTGGCCCGCCTGTTCGACGGCTGGCGGCCGCCTCCGGGGCGCGACGGCGACCTCTTCGACCGCCTGCTCGCCGTGCGGGCCCGAGACTTGCGGAAGATGGCGACGCCGGCCCAGAAGGTCTTCGAACGGGAGCCGCACCTGCTACGCAAGAGCACTCTGGACTACCTCGGCCGCACCCACCCGGACAAAGCCGTGACCGACCTGCTCGCCGCCCGCCTGGCGCACCGCTACGACGGCTCCTGAGGCTCGAAAGGACCCCCGGCCAGCACGGCGCGGCACACGTCCCGCTCCGGCCCTGTGGTCGCCAGCAGATACACCACGCGTAGGGCTCCCTCGTGGTGGTAGGTGAAGTGGTCGACGATGCTGCTCACCATCGTGTGGACGGTGGGCTCCAGCTGACCGCCGGCCACGCCGGTGCCGAGCAGGGGGATCAACACGCTGCGGACCGAGCCGACGGCGGCGAGCCGCTCCGCCTCGACGAGGATGTTGCTGACGCACCGCCCGATGTCGGGGACCTGGCGATAGCCCTCGCCCGGCTCGCCCCGCACGGCCGCTACGTGGATGACGTGCCGCACGCGGTTGTGGTCGGCCAACTCGCCGGATCCGGTGGTGACGACCGAGCCAGGCGCGAGCGGCACGCGCCCAGCCACCTTGCTGGCCAGCTCGTTCGCGATGGTGTCTTCGACCACGTGGCCGTTGCCGTCGTGCTTCGCACCCTCGAACCGCACGATCGCCGAGATCGAGTACTCCTCGAAGCGCGACATCCTCATGTTGGTGTTTTCGGAGTTGACCCAGACGTCGGCGATCCGCACCCGACGGATGTCTCCGGTGATGACGCCGACGAGGGTGTCCGGGCGATATCTCTCCCCGGTCAGCCGGTAGAACGTCTCGCTGAAGTGGATGGGCTCCGACCTTCCGGCGGCCTGAGTGGTCGCTCGGGACGCCGGCTGCCGGGCGGGCCAGCCGTCGGCGATCCGCTCCCACGCATCGAGCCACGGGCGCATCGCCGTCACCTCGACGCCGAGCGCGCGCAGCAGGTCCTCGTACACGTCGGAGGGTGGCAGCCGGGTGCCGCGCAGGTACGCGTCGAGCGTGCTCGGCGCGCGCTTGGTCCGCGCCGCGAGGTCGCGCACGGACAGCCGCACCTGGCCCTTGCGCGCGCCGCGCCGCCGCAGCTTGTTGAACGCCTGCACCAGGTCGTCGAGGGTGTGGAGGCTGGTCGGGTCGGGTGGCCGCTCCGCGTGGGTCATCCCGCCTCTCCCGTCCTCTCCTGGCCGCGCGGTGGGTGATGTCCCGAGCCGTCGCGGACGTTCGCGGACACCCGTAATCCGGCTGCCCGGGGCATGTCTCGTTCGATGCTCTTTCCACGCGAAATTGTCGCACTGGCGGGAGATCGGCGTCACGAGCCGGGGCTCTCGGGCAGGAGCGGGAGGTGTGTGAAATGCATCCACGTCGAGGTTTCAACGACCGGCTCCAGGAAGGCATTCAGATCGACGGCGGCGACGTCGCCGACCTGATCTACGGGCTGATCCGGTGGCTGATCGCCGCCTTGGTGAGCGCCTGGCTGAGCTAGGCGACATGCAGAAACGCGTCCAGGTGGGGTGTCTCGAATGCGTCCGGCAAACACAAGCTTTTACGAAGGTCCCAATCCGTTTCCGACCGGCCCGGCGGTGACCACGCGGCTCAGCGTGCGCGGGCTAACCGAACTTGTCGCCCAACTGCTCGGCGTCGACCGACACCAGGTCATCGTCATCGCGGTCGTCGCGGAGGAGGGCCGTGTCGCGGAGCCCGGACGCCGTATGGAAGGGCGCCGGCAGGTACCCCGTGCGGTTCCGCACGCTGCCCCGATGGAGCGGCAGCCCGACGACTCGAGGTGGACCTGCCTGACCGAGCGCGAACGAACGGTGGCCCGGCTGGCCGGACACGCGCTGACGAACCAGCAGATCGCGAACCGCCTGCGGATCTCGCCGCACACGGTGAACTTCCACATGCGACAGGTCTTCAAGAAGCTCGCGATCGACTCCCGGGTGAGCCTGGCCCGCATTGTTCAAGCGCACCAACCAGCCATCGACATCACGCAGTAGGACGTGTCCGACGGGAGTGGGCGGTGGTCCACGAGGAGTTGCCGGCGATGCGGCCGGCCCTGGTGTTCCGTGATCGCTTGGTGCACGACTTGGGCGTCGACCTGGACGACCCGGACGAGCAGTTGGCGCGGGACGGACCGGTGCGGCCGGTGTCCGGTGTGTACGTCACCCGGCAAGGATTGGCCGTGCACTACTTCGCACCGGTTGCCGGCCCGGGAGCCGCGAGGGCGTTCGCGCGGCTCGGCGAGATCTGGCGCCGCTGCCGGATACTGCTCGGTGCCACCGTGCCCACCCTTGACATGCCGGTCGACCTGCCCTCAGGCCCGCCGGCCATGGGAACAGTCGCCGCGGCGCGGGACCCCGCCGCGACTGTACGGATGCTCCTGCGCCGCGACCGCGACGTGCTCACCCTCTCCATCCTGATGTGCGCGTCCGCATCGAAGCGGGGTGTCGGGTGGGCCGGCCTCGACCGCGACTGGGACAGCGTGGTGGCGGAGGTCGGCGACCCGATGCTCGGCGTCGCGCGTCTCTACCTCGGCCTGGCGCCCCCGGCGGCGTCTCCGTTTCGCGCGCTCGACCAAATCGCCTCGTCCGCCGGCCTCCTTCTGGCCGAGGACGACGGCTGGCTGAACTCCGGGGTCATGACCGCAGGGCGTGCGATGTGGGAGCTGACGCCGCGGCTTCAGGTAGCCACCGAGCGCCGCTTCGTCGTGCTCGCCGAAGCCCACAACCGCGCGGGCCTCACCGCCTGGGTCTGGTCCGGTAGCGACCGCGACGCGGCACCGTTCACCCAGTATCTCCTCGACGCGGCGCGGGTCCGATACCACGGCCGTGTGCGGCAGCGGGCCGAAGCCGGGTTGGAGGCCGCGTACGAAGGCGCGGCCGACGTCGAGAAGCTGACCGTCTCGATCGCCTCCCTTCGCGACATGGCGACCTCGGTAGGACTGGCTCGGGACAACATGGTGGCCCGCGTCTCCGCGGCCGACGCGTGCGGCTTCGTCACCGACGACCGGCGTGTGGCCGACCGGCTGGTGCAGCAGCTTGAGGCCGACCAGTCGTACCTGGAGAGCACCCGCGAGCGGGTCGCTGTGCATAACGTACGCAGTGCCCTCGCCGCCACTCCGGCGCCCACGATCGGCCTGGTGACGGCGCTGCCCGTAGAGTTCGCCGCGGTGCGCCAGACGATCACCGATCCGGAGGTGCGGGTGATCGACGGCGACTACGCCACGTACGTGCTGGGCACCATGCCGAGCGCCGATCCGGACAACCCGCATCAGGTCGCGCTCACACTGCTCGGCGGCACGGCCAACCCGGCCGCCGCCGCGGGCGTCACCGGCATGTTCGGCGGCTTCGCGTCGATCAATCAGGTGGTACTGGTGGGCGTCGCCGCCGGCATTCCGGCGCCCAAGCGGCCCGAGCGTCACGTACGCCTCGGCGACATCGTGGTGGCCACGTGGGGGATCGTCGCGTACGACCACATCGGCGACGAAGTAGGTGGCGTCCGCCCACGCCAGGCGTTTCCCCCGCCGTCGGCCCTGCTCACCCCGAAGGCGCTGCTGCTCGCCGGGGAGGAGCGGGCGGGCCTGCGCCCATGGGAGGCCGAGCTTGACCGGATCATCGCGGCACTGCCGGATTGCGCCCGCCCGCCAAGCTCGACCGACCGGCTGCACGCCAGTGACGACCCGCACGCGGAGCGAATCCGGCATCCACGGGCAGAACGTAGCGGTCATCGTCCGAACCGACCGAAGGTCCACTATGCCGCGATCGGCAGCGCCGACCGCTCCGTGCGGAGCGCCGCCTCCCGCGACGCCATCGCCGGCCGCTGGGAGATCAGCGCGATCGAGATGGAGGGGCACGGCGTCGGCACAGCAGCCTTCGCGGCCGGCCGGCAGTATCTCGTCGTGCGGGGCATCAGCGACTACGCGGACAGCCACCTCGACCACGTCTGGCGGCCGTACGCCTCGGCCGCGGCAGCCGCGTACACGGCGGCCCTTCTGCGCCGCTGCCCACCACTGGTCGCGTATGGCGGCCACGTGCTGGGAAACGGCGGCCGCCTCACCGCCTGACGGGAACAGCCCGGTCAAGCCCGAACGCACGATGCAGGACGGTCGCCGCGCGTACGGTTTCGGCCGCCGGCACCACCGCGGACACGCGCATCTGGCTGCCCCCGATCCAGGTGGGCGCGATGCCGGCGGAGGACAGCGTGGTTAGGACGCGGCCGGTGAGGTGCGGCCGGCTCAGGAGGCCGGTGCCGACCACCGACACCTTGCCGGCCGCCGCATCGGTCAACACATGGCCGCCGTACGCGGCAGCCAGGCCGGCCAGCGGCTCACTCAACCGGGCGGCACCCGCGGCGGTGACGGTGAAGCCGCACCGCGGCCCGGCCGCCGCGTACGACAGCAGGTCCGGCGGCGCGGCCTGGTCCGCGAGGAGGTCGAGCAGGTCGCCCGGCGGGACGCCGCCGTCGACCGTCAGGTGTACGACGTCGGTGTCGTGTGCCACCGCGACGACGTAGGAGCGGCTCTCCAGCCCACTCGAACGGCACTCGATTACGGTGGCAGGCTCGTCTGACGCCGCGTCGCGCACTTCGATGTCCACATCGGACATCCTGGCGAGCTCAACGGAGCGGGCGTGCAGGACCCGCGCGCCGGCGAAGGCCAGCTCGGCCATCACGTCGGACGGGAGCCGGTGCAGCAGCCGCGCACTCGGTACCATCCGGGGATCTGCCGTGAAGACACCCGCGACGTCCGTGTAGATCCGGCAGACACGCGCGCCGAGCTCGGCCGCGAGCGCGACCGCCGAGGTGTCGGAGCCCCCGCGCCCCAGCGTCACCACGTCGCCGGCGTCGTTGACGCCCTGGAAGCCGGCAACGACTACGACATTGCCATCGGCCAGCAGGCCGCGAACCCGCCCGGTGCACACGCGCTCGACCAATCCGCCGCCGTGCGGGCCGCTTACCCGGAAGCCCGCCTGGCCGCCAGTGAGCGACACCGCGGGTACGCCCCGGTCCCGCAGCGCGATCGCCAGCAGCGCGGCAGAGACACACTCACCCGTGGCGAGCAGCTGGTCGGTCTCGCGCGGGTGGGGCACGCCGCTGACCTGAGCTGCCAGCCGCAGCAGGTCGTCGGTGGTGTCCCCGGTCGCCGAAACCACGACGGCGACCGGCCACCCAGCGGACCGGATATGCGCGATCCGCTCGGCCACCATGGCGATCCGCGCCGCTGTCGCCACCGAGCTGCCGCCGTACTTCTGCACTACCGTCGTCATGTACACCACGCTATGCGGAGCGGCCCTGTGGCAACCACCGCCAATGCGAGTAGTAGCCACAGTCCTTTGTAGACAACAGTGTGGAGCACCGAAAGTCGAAAAAACGCGCTCGTCGAGCCGAGCGCGTAGCTGCGGATCGCGCTGGGCGGTGCCGACGTCCTCGCTGCCAGCCGTGGCGTGTACGACCTGCTCGTCCAGGTGGGCTCGGAGGAGCGGGTGCGCGCGGTATGGCAGGACTTCGCAGCGCTGACCGTCACCGCATGGCGCGCTTGTCGGCTAGCCACAGGCGCGGAGTGCGGTGACGAGATCCTCCGTGGTCGCGGTCACCGCGCAGCGCCGGGCGGCGTAGTCGAGCGCCATGAGGTGGTCTTCGGCGGTGAAGTCCGCGACCGCGTCCGCCACCAGAAACGGCTGGATGTCGTGCGAGTACGCGTCACAGGCGGTCAGCAAGCAACCGATGTGCGCGAAGACGCCGCAGACGATCAGCTGGTCGCGCCCCACCGCCGCCAGGTGTGCCGCGAGCCCGGTGCGGTGAAACGCGCTGTAGCGGCACTTCGTCACCACCAGGTCGCCTGGGCCAGGCGAGATCTCCTCGACGACGCCCCTCGCCTCGGCCGCGTCGGACATCCCTTCGCCCCATACGTCGTAGAGCAGACCGCGGTCGGCGCGGGACACCTGTCCAGGCTGGACGGTGAACACGACGGGGATCCCTAGTGCGGCGGCCGTGCTTCGCAACTCGCCGATGTTGGCGAGCAGGTGCTTGGCCGGCGATCGATCCGGTGGAAAGAACGAGAAGAAGTACCGCTGCATGTCGTGGATGAGCAGCACCGCACGGCGCGGGTCAGCCCGCCACTCCGCTGGGCCTGGGCGCAGCTGCGCCACCGTCGGCATCGGGTACGGCGCGATGGTCGGGATCGACATCGGAGGGCTCCGTTCGTGATCGAGGCGGGTGGTCCCACCCGTACAGCCAGTCCTGATCGGACAGTTGGGCGCCGGCGAGCTCGCGGTCGCGCTGCCGCTGACGTGGCCCGTCGGGAAGGTGCATGCGCACGGCCCTTTCCCGCACCGCCGCCACGACGCGGTCGACGCGCGGGCGGCGGAGCGCCTCGTACCGCGCCAGCCCGCCCGGGTCGCGTACGCACGCGGCGAGGGTGGCCGCGTCTTCGATGGCCTGGGTCGCGCCCTGCGCGAGGAAGGGCAGCATCGGGTGGGCCGCGTCGCCGACCACCACGATGCGACCCCGGTGCCAGCCGCGCAGCGGCGTCCGGTCGAAGAGTCCATGGTGGACAAGGTGGTCCGCGGCGGCCAACATGCGCCGCACGTTCGTGTGCCAGCCCTGGTACGCGTCGGCCAGCCGGCCCGCGTCGCCGCGGGTGAACCCCTCCGGTGAATGATCGGACTCCACGGTGGCGACGAGGTTGACCGCGCCGGAGCGGCCGACGGGATAGCAGACGCAGTGCTGTCGCGGGCCCAACCAGACGGTGATCCGGTGCGGTCCGGAGAGCCACGGCAGCCGGGCCACGGGTATCAGCGCGCGATAGACCGTGTGGCCGGTGAAGCGCGGGGCGTCCCCGGCGAGTGCGCGCCGCACCACGGAGTGGATCCCGTCGGCGCCGACGGCGATGTCCGCGTCGTGCGCCTGTCCGCCGGCGAACCGCAGCCGGACGCCGTACGGCGACTCGTCGAGGCCGACGCACTGCTGTCCGAACTGGACGGTGCCGGCGCCGCACCGGGCCTCGACCGCGTGCAGGAGCATGCGGCTCAGGTCGGTGCGGCGCAGCGCGTAGTACGGGACGCCGTACCGCTCCTCCGCCGCGGGGCCGAGCTCGGTGCGGCCGATCAGCCGGCCGTCCTGCCACCGCCGCAGCTCCACGGCGGCGGGCCGGGTCGCGACGGCGCGCAGGGCCGGCCCGAGGCCCAGCCGGTGCAGCACCCGCGCGCCGTTCGGCGCGATCTGGATGCCGCCGCCCACGTCCGGCGGCCCGCCGGAGCGCTCGAAGACCGTGCAGCGCACGCCCTCCAGGGCCAGTGACGCGGCGGTGACGAGGCCGCCAACACCCGCGCCGACAACGGCGACCCGCATCGGACCCTCCACTTGGTGAGCGAGCTTGCCACCAGACTCAGTGATCGACCTACAGCGCTGCCCGCACGATCAGGCGGCTAGTAATACCGCAGCGCCTTGGCCCAGTCCTCGTCCTCGCGGAAGAGACCGCGGGGCTTCATGACGTCGGCGGTAGCGGTCAGCAGCGGAGCCGGCACGAGCCCGCCCGGCGGCACCGGCACCACCTCGGCGTCGATGCCGTAGGTGCGGCCGATCGCCGCCACGAGCGCGGCGACGGCGGGCGCGCGGTGCCGGTCGGCCACCTCGATCTCGACCCGCAGACGGGTGCTACCGGCACGGGCCCGCCAGAAGAGCACGCCGTACTCCGCCGGCAGGCCGAACACGAGCTCCTCCAGGCCGATCTGGGTGAGTGGCACCCCGGCGGTCCGGCAGTCGAAGGCGGTGCGCCCCAGCACCCGGACGGTCGGCAGCCACCAGCCGCAGGCACAGGTGCCGTACGCCACCTCGACCTCGTCCTCGATGTTGTACCGGAGCAGTGGCATTGCCTCGCGGAAGAGCGGCGTGACGACGAGCTGGCCCCGGCCGTCGGGCGCGGTACGTCCCGTCGCCTGGTCGTACACCTCGAAGATGGCGCGGTCGGCCCAGAGGTGCAGGCTGCCATGCGGGCACACCCCGGCCAGGCTGCCGGTCTCCGTCGCGCCGTAGTCCTCCACCACCGGTGCGCCCCACAGCGCGGCGATCCGGTCGCGGCGCGCCGCACTGAGCGGCTCGCCGGCGACGATGAGCGCGCGCAGCGCGGGGAAGTCGCGGTCGGTGCGGTGGCCGGCGAGGGCGGCCGCCGCCGCCCACAGCAACGCGTCGGTCGGCAGCGACCAGGTCAGTGTCACGTCCAGGTCGCGCAGCACCCGGACCACACGGGAGTACGGCATCGCGAGCGACCGGTTGTCCGCCGGCACGACCGTCGCGCCGCACATCCGGGCGGCGGCGTGCGCGAGGTGAGCGGTGAGCATGAGGGAGTACGGCGTCCGGACGAGGAACATGTCGCTCGGGTGGATACCGACCGGCTTGCGGACGAACCGCTCGGTCAGGTCCAGCCAGTCGCCTTCCGTGTAGTACGCCGACGTCGGTGCGCCGCTGCTGCCGCTCGACTCGTGGTAGGTGGCGAGCTCGGCCCGGTCGACGGCGAGCAGACCGAACGGGTACGCCTCGCGCAGGTCCCGCTTCGTGGTCAGCGCGACGTCCCCGAGCTCGGCGCGGTTGGTCGGCACATCCCCGCGCGCCCGGTAGAACGGGGAGCGCGCCGCCGCCCGCAACGTCTCCACGAGGTGCGTGTCCTGGATCCGGCGCAGTTCGTCATACCCGTGCCAGTCGCCGATCCGTGGCAGGTTCACGACTCCTCCTCTCCGAGCAGGCGGCACGCGTTCGCCGCCATGACGAGGTGGCGGTCCGCCCGGCTCATCGGGACGGCCGCGAGCTTCACGATCTCCACCCGCGGGTGCTGGAGCGGGTACGCGGTGCCGAACACCACCCGCTCCGCGCCGAGCCGCCGCAGCGCCAGTGCGGCCGCGGCCGTGTAACAGCCGGACGTCTCGGCGACGATGTTCGGGCAGGGCGCGATCGTGGCCAGGCCACTCGCGTCCAGCCCGGTGTGTCCACAGTGTCCGTACACGAAGGTCACCTCCGGGAAGCGGCGGGCGAGGGTCACCAGGTCGCCGGTGCGCGTGCCCGGCTGGGCCAGGCACACCAGGTAAACCGGATGCCGTGCGGCCGCCGCGGTCTCGACGAGCGCGGCCACCGCCGGGTCGTCGAGACGAAAGCCGTGCACCGCGGGCGAGATCTCCAGCCCGCGGTAGCGCGGCGCGGCGGCCCGGTACACGGCGACGTCGCGGCACGGGTCGGCGAAGAAGAACGGCAGGAGCCGGCCGCTTGTGTCACGAGCGAGCGCGAGGGTGCGCCCGTTGTCCACCGCCACGTCGCTGCGGCCGCCGTCGACGATCTGCGTGGAGAGGCGGTCGAGGTCCAGCAGGCCGCCGGCGGATACGGCGGCCCGCTCGATGCCGGCACCGTCCATCGCCGCGAGCAGCGCGCCCGCGGCGTCCGGGCCAGGACCCAACCTCGCGTGGAAGTCGAACATCACTGCTCGTAACAGAACTCGTCGATGGGGTACCCGACGTGCCGCTCGCGTTGCGGCAGGTGGCCCAGGATCCGGTCGCCGGGCTGGAGCTCGGTGGAGTTGAGCACCGCGCCGCCCGGGCCGAGGATCCGCACGTGCCAGTCGTCCTGCACGATCACGTTGACCCGCTGCCCGTCGTCGGACACGGCGTCGATGGAGAGCAGCGGGCGGGTCTCGATCTTGACGCGCCCGACGATCGCGTGCCGGGTGCGCCCGTCCGCGCCGACCGCCAGCACCGTCTCGCCCGCGGCGAGCTCGCTCAGGTACCGTGTGCGCTCCGAGTCGGCGAGGGTGTACGACATGATCGCGCCGGCGTTGACCCGGAACGGCCGCGTCCGCATGTACGGCAGCGGGTGGGTCTCGCTCACGCAGAGCACCATCCCCTTGGCCCGCGAGCCGACCAGGATGCCCTCGTCCTTCTCCAGGTAGGTGCAGGTGTCGACGCAGGCCCGTTCGCCCATGCCGGCGTGGGTGACGCCGGTGACCGTGAGCGTGACGAGTTGGATCGCGCCCGGCTTGCTCGTCACGACGTCCCGGAGGCGGGCCGCCTCGCCCGGTGCGCTGGGCGCGAGCATCAGCCCGCCCGGCCCGTGCTGGAGGACGCCGAGGTGCACGGACGCGTCGGCCAGCCGCTCCATCACGGTGATGATCAGGCCGGACGCGTCCGCCGCGGCGGCGAGGACGATCTCCAGCGGGATGTACGTCGGGTCGCGGAAGCTGATCACCGTGCACGCGTCCCGCCGGACGCTCGCGCACGCCCGGTCCAGGCTCTCCTGATCGGTGACCTCGATGAAAACGCCGAACCGCCGGTCCGGATACCGCTGGGCCAGCTGGTCGGGCGTGCCGTGCACGGCCGGGTCGACCACGACAAGGTCGGCCGCGCCGAAGTCGTCGGGTAGTTCGGGGCCGGCGGGCAGCAGCACGCGCGTAACCGTCGGCGGCAGCGGTGCGAGGTCGGCGGGGTCGGCCGCGACGATCGCGTCGAAGCCGTGGTGCAGCGCCTCCTGGCAGAGCGCCGGCGCCGACTCGCCGGCGGATCGGATGTCGAGCCAGCACTGTTTCATCGACGGTTCCCTTCTCATCGGGTCCCTCCCAGGACCGTGGACGCCGTCCGGTCGTGGACGAGCGCGGCGACGCGGCGAGCCATCGCCGCTGGATCTGTCGCGGTGAATACGAGGCGTCCGGCGGCGATGCCGCCCGCGCCGGCGCGCATGGCCTCGGCCAGGTGGCGCAGCGCGCCGTCGGCGCCGGACGACGCCGAGCCGCCGGCCGCCAGGACCGGCACCGGGCAGCTCGCGGTGACCTCCGTGATTCCGCTGGCCGCCTTCGGCAGCGCGGACTTGACCAGGTCGGCGCCGAGATCGGCGGCGATGACGGCCGCGTGCGCGACGAGGTCGGCCAGGCGTCCGTCGGCGACTTTCGGCCCGCGCGGATAGAGCATCGCCACGAGGGGTACGCCCCAGCGGTCGCACGCCTCGGCGACGGCGGCCAGGTCGCCGATCTGCCGGCCCTCCGTTTCCGAGCCGACGTTGACGTGCACGCTCACCGCGTGTGCGCCGAGCCGCAGCGCCTCCGCCACCGAGGACACGAGGTATTTCGCGTCCGGGTCGGGAGCGTGCCGCGTACTCGCGCTCAGATGGACGACGAGGGACAGCGACCTAAACCAGCGCACGTCGATGTGCCGGAGCGCGCCCTTGTGCAGGACGACAGCGTCCACGCCGTTTTCGGCGAGCTGGCCGACAAGCCTGTTGAGCTGGCCGTTCCGGGTGATCGGACCGCTGGTCACCGAATGGTCGAGCGGCACGACGAAGAGGCTCGACGGATCGTGCCGGTAAAGATGCTGTAGCCGGATCCGGCCGCCGATCGTATTGTTGACAGTCATTCCCGCTCCTCGTGGAGCACGATTATTCGCATGTCGAAAACGGTAGGGGTGCGGCCGATTCGCGCCCATTGCACGAATGAGTAGGGGCGAGCGGCACCGCTTGTTCGAGTAGTAACTGGCGAGGCGGACCCTGGCGCCCCGTCGGGTACCGGCACCGCGGCGCGCCGGCGTCCCGCGATCGGGAACTGTCGGATTTCCGGCGGGAGCGGGATTTCCCCGTCCGGACTCCTCGTCAGCGGGCCGGTGGATGACGATGGTCGACGCCGGGGACGGCTCCACCGCGACGCTCGTCATTTCGCCGCATCGACCGGCTTGGACGTGCCACTACAGCGGTTTGACCGGGATCTGCCCGACGGGCCGGACCTCCCGCTCACCGGCCCGCGGCCCGGCGACCTCCTGCGACCGGCGCCGTCCACGCGTTGATCAAGCCGCGCACCCGGTTTCATATCAAGTCCGTTTTGACAGAGAACGGACCTGCGATTCTCCGCCGGATGATGCTCGAATTGGTGGCCGAACTCGGCAGGGCGACGGCGGCGAACTTGTCAAGTGGCGGGGCCGCCGTGCCGTACGGCAAATGACCGGGCTACGAGCGGCACCAGCAAGGTCATCCGAAAAGGTTGCTTAACTGGATCACCGCTGTCCACAAGAATCTGCGCTTAACGTTGGGCGTTACAAGATCCCCGGGGGGTGGATCCGCTGACGACTTTCGGTCGTGACCGAGAATTGGCGATCTTGCATGAGGCGTTCGCCGACACGGCGCGGGGGGTTGGCGGGTGCCTGGTGTTGACCGGCGCGGCCGGTATCGGCAAGTCGAACCTGCTGCACACGGCGGTCGGCGTGGCGCGGAAGGCGGGTCTCGCGGTGGCTTCGCGGGCGGCGTTCGAGCTGGACCGGGCGGCGCCGTTCATCACGCTGGCGGCGGCGCTGCAACGGATCCAGCCGGCGACGCAGGCCTTCGGGTGGGTCGCCGAGGCGGGTGAAAACCAGGTGCGGACGCTGGACCGGCTGACCGGTGACCTGGAAGACTTCGTGGCACAGCAGCCGCTGGTGATCGCGATCGACGATGCACAGTGGACTGACGAGTTCAGCGCCCTGGCGTTGCGGGAGCTGGTGACCGCGCTGGCGTCGTCGCCGGTGCGGTGGCTGTTCGCCCGCCGGCCGATGCAGGAAGGCACCCCGGGCCAGCACCTCGTCGAGCGGTTGATCCGGGAGGGCACGCCGGAAATCGTGCTGGGCCGGCTCGACGAGGACGCGGTGGCAAAGCTCTGCTCCCGCGTGGTCAAGGCCAAAGTGGACGACACCGTGCTGGCGCTGGCCGCCGGCTTCGACGGCAACCCGCTGGCGCTGGAGCAGCTGATGCAAGCGCTGCTGACGACGGGTCAGCTGCTGGTGCGCGACGGGGTGGCGACCGTCGTGGGTGACCAGCTGCCGTCGAGCTTCATCACGACCGTCCAGCAGACGATGAGCGGCCTGTCCCCACAGACCCGCCAGATGATCGGCGCCGCGTCGGTGTTGCGTGACAGGTTCACGGTCGACCACCTCGCGCGACTGCTCGAAAGCCCGCCGGCCGCGCTGCTGCCCTCGATCGAGGAAGCGACCACGGCCAAGGTGCTCGTCGACGAGGGTGACGGCCTGGCGTTCGCGCACGAGCTGGTGCGGCAGGCGGTCTACGGCAGGCTCGGCAGCGCCGTCCGCACGCTGCACCACCGGGAGGCGGCGGTCATCGGCCGGGAGGAGGAGCGCTCACCGGTCGAGGTGGCCGAGCACCTGCTCAACAGCGGCCGGTCCACCCGCGAGGCGGTCGGGCTGTTGCACGAGGCGGCGCTCGAGGTCGCCGCGGTGGCGCCGAGCACGGCCGCGGACCTGATGGTGCACGCCCTGGAGGTGCTCGGCACCGACGACCCGGGCCGCGCCGAGCTTGTCGCCGACACGGTGCGGCTGCTCGCGTCGGCCGGCCGGTTGGAGCAGGCGCAGCAGCTGGGCGAGGCGGCCCTGCACGCGGGTCTGGAGGCTCGCATCGAGGCCGCGTTGCTGCTCGGGCTCGCCGAGGCGTTCAAGCACGCGGGCCGAAACCGCAACGCGGTGGAGTACGCCGACCGGGGCCTGCGCTATCCCGAGGTGCCGGAGGCGGTCCGGGCCCGGCTGTGGGCGGTCCGCGCGCACGCGCTGTTCTACACCGGTGACCTGAGCGAGGCGGACCGCTCCGGCTCCAGCGCGTACGAGTCCGGGATGGTGGCCGAGGAGCCCGGCGCGGCGGTCTTCGGGCTCGCCGCCCGCAGCCTGGCCGCGCAGGCCGAAGGCCGATTGGACGACTCCTACGCCTACGCGAGCGAGGCCACCGAAATAGCCGACGGCGCGCGGGGCGAGGCCGCGCACTGGCACCCGCGGATCTGGCTCGGCGCCGCCCTGGCCGCCCTCGGCCGCGTCGACGAGGCCGCGACGACCCTGCGGCGCGGCCGGCAGGAATCCGAACGCCTCGGCACCGCCTGGTCCACGCCGCTGTGGCACTACTTCCAGGCCCTGCTGCTGACCGCCGAAGGCCGCCTGGACGAAGCCATCGCCGAGTCCGACGCCGGTGTCGAGGTCGCCGAAAACCTCACCGCCTACGCCCTGGCGGTGCCGCTGCTGGCCGGTCTGGCCCGGCTTGCCGTCCTGCGCGACGAGACCGACCAGGCCCGCGGGTACATCGACCGGATGCGCCGCTGGATGGCAGACGGCATCACCACCGCACCCGAAGACGCCACCTGGGCCGAGGGCGTACTGCAAGAGGCGACCGCCGGCCCGGCCGCCGCACTGCAAACCCTCGCCACCATCTACGACGCGATGCCGCACCGGTCGCTGCTGATCGTCCAGGACCCCGGCGCCGCCGCCACGCTGGTGCGCATCGCGGTCGAGGCCGGCGAGCCAGAGCGGGCCGAGATCGTGGTCACCGCCGCGCACAAACTCGCCGAACGCAACCCCACCGTGCCCGCCCTCACCGCCGCCGCCGCACACGCCGACGGCGTCCTGCGCCGCGACCAGGACCGGCTCCGCGCCGCCGTCGACGGCTACCGGAGCACCCGCCACCGGCTCGCGCTCGCCGCCGCGCTGGAAGACGCGGCCGACCTCAGCGGCGACAACGACGACGCGGCCCGGCCGCTGATCGAGGAGGCACTGTCCATCGCCACCGACTGCGGTGCCGAACGCGCCCGGCACCGGCTCGAACAGCGCCTCGGCCCGCCACCCGTCGACGAGCCGCCGGCCCCTTCCCCACTCGCCTCGCTAACACCGGCCGAGCTGCGGGTCGCAATTTTGGTCGCAAGGGGACGAAGCAACCGCGATATCGCCGCCGAACTCTTCCTCTCTCGGCATACTGTCGACAGCCACCTGCGCAAGATATTCACGAAACTCGGCGTCAACAGACGCGCCGCACTCGCATGGTTCTTCCGCGAAGGACCGTAATAGCGCAAGCACGTGATGCCGTAATCGGCCGCCATCCCGAAACATTGCCATGGAACGTCGTAACGGGGACTGCGACAGGGGGGTGGGGTCTCTTGGCTACGCCAGCACTGCGTACCGAGGTGCTCGTGGTGGGAGCCGGGGCGGTGGGTGCAATTCTCGCTTTGGAATTGGCACATCACAATGTCACGTCCATAGTGGTCGAGCGGGCGGTGACCGGGCCGCGGCATCCGGGCCTCGACTTTCTGGCCGGGCGCAGCATGGAGCTGCTGCGGCGGCTGGGGTTGACCGAGCTGATCCGCGAGCACGGCGTGACCACCGACCATCCGACCGGGTTGCAGTGGAGCCAGGGCCTCGACGAGCCCCCGATTCTCGTCGCACCGGGCGACTCGGCGCGCACGGCGCTCGACGACGGGGGCGCACCGGTAGAAGGCCACCAGCGGGTGTCCGGCGCCAAGCTGGCCAAGCAGCTGCGCGATGCCGTGCGCCGCCACCCCCGGATCGACCTGCGCGAGGGCTGGACCTTCACCGGGCTGCGGATCGAGCCCGACGGCGCGGTGGTCGAGCTGATCGAGGCGGGCACGGGCGACCGCCACTTCGTCGAGGCGCGACACGTCGCCGGCTGCGACGGCGCGCACAGCACGGTGCGGCGGTGCCTGGAGGTGCCGATGGAGCAGCTGGCCGCGCCGGCACGGCACTGCTCGGTGTACTTCCGGAGCGAAGACCTCACCCGCCGCTTCGCGCGCCGCGGGCTCTCCACCGTCATCGTCGGCGGCGTCGCGCTCGTATCCCGCGGCGACAACGACACCTGGGTCGGCCATCTCGGCCTCGCGCCCGACGAGCCGATCACCACCGATCCGGTCGCCGTGCTCCGCGCGATGCTCGGCGTGCGGCTCGACCCGGCCGAGGTGCTCGGCGTCACCCAGTGGGACGACTCGCTCGCGGTCGCGGCCACCTACCAGCGCGGTCCCGCCTACCTGGTCGGGGAGGCGGCCCACCGCTTCCACCCCGTCTCCGACAGCGCGGACATCAGCGTCGGCGACGCGATCGACCTCGGCTGGAAGCTCGCCGCGGTGATCAACGGCTGGGGCGGCCCCGGCCTGCTCGCCAGCTACGAGCTGGAGCGGCGCCCGCGCGCGCTGATCGACCGCGAGATTCTGGCCCGGGCCCTGGAGACCCGGCGAAGATTCAGCCGCCTGGCGAAGGCCGGCGCGACCCGAGAGCTGCTCGCCGAGGTGCTCCAGCAGGAGCCACACCAGATCGGCACCGCCGGCATCCAGGTGGGCGACCGGCTCGCGTCCTCGGTCATCTGGACCGACGACCGTCCACAGTGCTCTCCGTCAGACAGCGTCAAGTGCACTGTGGCACCCGGCGGTCGGGCCCCGGCGGTACGGATGGCCGACGGATCGCAGCTCTTCGACCGGCTGGGTCCGGAGCTGACCCTGGTCGACCTGAGCGACGACGCCGCGGGCCGGCCGCTCGTCGACGCCGCACTCGAACGCAAGATCCCGATGGACCACCTCGCCACCGCGGATCCCGCCGTGCGCGCCCGCTGGGGGTTCCCACTGGTGCTCGTGCGGCCGGATCAACACGTCGCGTGGCGTGCCGGTGCCGCGCCCGCCGACTGGCACAACGTGCTTGACCTGGTGACCGGGCGCAAGACCACGTGAACACGTCATGTGTCACACCGGACTGTTCGGACAGGCTCAGGCCAATGTGAGGCACCGACAGAGGGCAGGACCATGACCCTGGCTATCTCCAACCCCAACCTGTTCAACACCGTTGTCGGCGAGTGGCACCGTCGCCTCTCCACCACCCGGTCCCCCAAGCGCAACCACTGGCACACGAAGATGATCTACTTCCGCTCCGTGGCGCGGCTGCTCGCGACGCACCCGGGCATCCGGCTCACCTGGCGGCGGATCGTCGAGGCGGCCGGTCCACAAGGCAGCCGCAGCACCTTCTACGAGGTCGCCGGCGCGCACGCCCGACATCCACTGATCGACGACCTGATCCAGGACGGGCGGCTCGACTCGATCCAGCTCGCGCTCTGCTACCGCCGGCCCGACGCGGTGACCCAGCTCATCGACGAGACGAAGGTCTGGTCGTTCTGGCCGTACCGCGAAGGCCTCCTGGCCACGTTCGCCGCCGAGCCCATGCCGGCCGAGGAGATGGAGGCCGCGCTGGCGCGCTCGCTGAGCGCCTGGGCGGCGCGGCACCCGGGGCTGGCCGCCGCGCTCAACCACGCGCCGCCGGCCTGCGCGGTGGAAGACCTGATGATCATCAAGGGTGGCCGAGTGGCCGCGATCCGCGCGACGAACGAGCTGAGCGACATCATCCGACAGGCCACTTGACGGCAAAACGACGCATTTACGTCATGGCAACGGGGCAGCGCTTCCGAACACTCGACGTTCTCCCCTCGAGACGAAGGGTCGGCATGAGAGACAAGCGCTCCAAAGACTGGACCAAGCCCGTCGCTCCCTCGATCCGGTACGGACTGTTCGCGCGCCTCTCCGACTGGTGGTGCGCCGGCCGCGACGGCCGGAAGGGCATCCCCTCGGTGCCCACGGACGCGCGGCCGGGCACCCCGGCGGCCGAGCTGACTACGCCGCGGATGATGGTTCTCGGCCAGCTCGGCGTCGGCCGCATCGAGAAGGTGTGGATCGCGTACCAGCTCGACGTGGCCGCCCTCGAGGCCGAGCTGAAGGAGCGGTCCGCCCGCCGCGACGCGCTCGCCGTCGAGTTCGGCGAGGCCGGCCAGCGGCTCCCGCGAGAAGTGGTGCACACCCTGGCCGCCCGCGTGGAGGAGGCCGAGGCGGAGGTCGCGCGCGTGGAGGAGCAGATCAAGATCGGGCTACGCGTGACACAGCGCCACGCGTCGATGATCGAGGCGTACGTGCGGCGGCGGTGCGCGGCCTACCTCACTCGCCTCGTCCGCGTACACCCGGACGGCGCCCGGCTCAACCACCTCATGCGCCCGCGCTGGCCCGACCAGGTCGACTGGGCCCGCGCCAGCCTGGGCCCGGAGCTGCCCGCGCCGGTCGCGCGCGCCGGCGTCCTGGGCGTGCGCGGCAGCTGACCCGCCGTCGACGGTGTGGAAACGACCGGGTCCCAGCCCGTGCCGGCTGGGACCCGTGGTTGGCGATGTGCTGTGGGGGCTTCGTCACCTGCCTTTCCCATGTGTACGAGGAGGGGATCGCTGCCGGGCCGGCCGCGTGCGGGGCGCGGTGGACCGGCCGGCTACGGGTGGATCGGCCGCGGTCGTGAGGGACTCGGCCGGCGGACGGTCCGCCGGCTCGGGGACGGCCCGCGGCGCGGGTGGTGGCGGTGTCCACGACGCGGCGATCAGCTCGTCGAACTCTGCGTCCACGAGATCCTGGTCGTCGCAGACGAGATCCAGGAACGCGTCGTGCAGCGCCCGGTCGGTTGTCGTCGTGGACATCACCACCACCTCGCAGCCACTCTGGGCCGGGCGGGCGAACCGCTCCTCCCGGCCCTGGAGAGATCAGGCGTTGATGGCCCTGCGGTCGCCGGCGCCGGTGACGGCTACCTTGCGGGGCTTGGCCTTTTCGGCGATCGGGATGCGCAACAGCAGGACGCCGTTGTCGTAGCTGGCTTGGACGTGATCGGTGTCGAGAGCGTCGCTGAGCAGCAACTGCCGGGAGAACACCCCCAGCGGGCGCTCGGAAAGATGAAGTCGCGCGCCCTCGCCGAGCTCGGGTGGGCGTCGCTCGGCGCGGATGGTCAACACGTTGCGCTCGACGTCGATCTCGATCGCGTCCGGGTCGACGCCGGGCAGGTCGCAGGCGACCAGAAACTCGTCCCCCGCGCGGTATGCGTCGATCGGCACCGACGCGGGCCGCGACCAGGTGCCGGCTGAATTGAGGCCGAAGAACTGCTGGGCAAGCCGGTCCACCGTGTGGAACGGGTCCGTGCGCATCAACATGAAATCCCACCTCCCGAATCGACGAACGGACGTGTCAATGCGCTGCCAATGGTTCTAACATGTCATCGTAACGATGACAAGTCTGACGTCATCTTGATGATGACATTTGGAGGCACGTGATGGCGCCGGCCCGCGACCCTGCCCTGGAGGCCCTGGTGGCGCTGCGCGAGCTGCGGGCCCTGCTGGACGGCTGGGAGCCTCAGCTGATCGACGTTGCCCGCTCGGCCGGCGCGAGCTGGGCCGAGCTCGCACCCGCACTGGGCGTGGCCAGCCGGCAGGCGGCCGAGCGCCGCTACTTGCGCCTACGCCGCACCGACGCCGACATCCCGGGGGCCACCCAAGACCAGCGCGTGCAGGCCGAGCGCGACCGCCGCGCCGGCGACCGTGCCGTCACCGCGTGGGCCAGGGAGCACGGCGCCGACCTACGCCAGCTCGCGGGGCAGGTCAGCGCGCTCAGCGACCTCGGCCCGGTGGCACAGCCCGACCTCGAGCGGCTGCACGAGGCGCTCGGCACCGACGATCCGGCCGCGCTGATCCCGCTGCTGGCCGCCGCCCACGAGCACCTGCCCGAGGCACACGAGGGCCTCGCCGACCGCGTCGCGGGTGTCACCCGCGACACCGACCAGGCTCGCCACGACGGCGAGCAGGCCCGCCGGCGCCCCTAGACCAGCCACACGGGGCGAGCCCGACCCACTTGATACCCCAGGGGGGTATAGGTATGCTGACGGCATGAACACGCCAACCAGGATGGCCGGCTATGCCCTCGGGCTGGCGGCGGTCTTCACCGCGGCCCTGGGCGCAGGCAAGGTGGTGGGCGGCCCGGAGCCGGTGCCACCCGCGGCCGCCCACGACGGGGGTGGACACGCCGACGGCGAGAGCGGCGCGGGCCACGACAGCGCGGCGGCGGAAGTGCCGGGCGGCCTCCAGGTCGCACAGGAGGGCTACCGGCTCGCCCCGGTCAGCGGCGCGCTCCCGGTGGGCGAGCCGGCGCCGTTCCGCTTTCGCATCGTCGGGCCGGACGGTGAGGCCGTGACCGACTTCACGCCGACCCACGACAAGGAGCTGCACCTGATCGCGGTGCGCCGCGACCTGACCGGCTTCCAGCACGTGCACCCCACGATGGCGGCCGACGGCACGTGGTCGGTGCCGCTCGCGGCCGGTGCGCCGGGGCAGTATCGGATCTTCACCGACTTCCAGCCCGCCGCCCGCGACGAGGCGCTGACGCTCGGCGTGGACGTGCCGGCGCGCGGCGACTACCGGCCCGTTCCCCTTGCCGCTCCGGAGCGCACGGCGACCGTCGACGGCTACACGGTGACGCTGGCCGGTGACCTCGTGCCGGGCACCTCCGCCAAGCTCACGCTCAGCGTCAGCAAGGACGGCCGGCCGGTCACCGACCTCCAGCCCTACCTGGCGGCGTACGGGCACCTGGTGGCGCTGCGCGACGGCGACCTCGCCTACCTGCACGTGCACCCGGACGGCGAGCCGGGCGACGGCAAGACCGCTCCCGGCCCCGACATCACGTTCTACGCCGAGATCCCGTCCGCCGGCGCGTACCGGCTGTTCCTGGACTTCCAGCATGCTGGGAAGGTGCGTACGGCGGCCTTCACCGCGGTGGCGGGCGGCGCGGAGCTGCCCCCGGCGCCGGCGGCACCGGCCCACGACGACGACGGGCACAGCCATGACTGAGGGAGGAGGGCGCGTGATGAACCTCATCGAGCTCAAAATCGGCGGCATGACCTGCGCGTCCTGCGCCTCCCGCATCGAAAAGAAGCTCAACCGGATGGACGGCGTCACCGCGACGGTCAACTACGCGACCGAGAAGGCGGCCGTCACGGTGGCCGACCCGGCCGTGAGCGTGGCCGACCTGATCGCCACCGTGGAGAAGACCGGCTACACGGCAGCCGTCCCCACGCCCGAGCCGGAAGCGCCCCGGGAGACCGACCCGCTCCGCACCCGGCTGCTGGTCTCGCTGGTGCTCACCATCCCGGTGATCGCGCTGGCGATGGTGCCGGCCTGGCAGTTCGAGTACTGGCAGTGGCTGTCGCTCACGCTCGCCGCCCCGGTGGTCGTGTACGGCGGCCTGCCCTTCCACCGCGCCGCATGGACCAACCTCCGGCACGGCGCGGCCACGATGGACACGCTCGTGTCGATCGGCACGCTGGCCGCGTTCGGCTGGTCGGTGTGGGCGCTGTTCCTCGGCACGGCCGGTGAGCCGGGCATGACACACCCGTTCCGGTTCACGATCGAGCGCGGCGACGGCTCCGGCAGCATCTACCTGGAGGCGGCCGCCGGCGTGACGGTGTTCATCCTGGCCGGGCGCTACTTCGAGACCCGGGCCAAGCGCCGCGCCGGCGCCGCGCTGCGGGCGCTGCTGGAGCTGGGCGCCAAGGACGTCGGCGTGCTGCGCGGCGGCACCGAGACGCGCATCCCGATCGAGCGGCTGGCGGTGGGCGACCACTTCGTGGTCCGCCCCGGCGAAAAGATCGCCACCGACGGCGTCGTCGAGGAGGGCTCGTCGGCGGTCGACGCGAGCATGCTGACCGGCGAGTCGGTGCCGGTCGAGGTGGGCGCGGGCGACCAGGTCGTCGGTGCGACGGTCAACGCGGGCGGCCGCCTCGTCGTGCGCGCCACCCGGGTCGGCGCCGACACCCAGCTGGCCCAGATGGCCGCGCTCGTCGAGCGGGCGCAGACCGGCAAGGCCCAGGTGCAGCGCCTGGCCGACCGGATCTCCGGGGTCTTCGTGCCCATCGTGATCGCGATCGCGGTCGGCACGCTCGGCTACTGGCTCGGCACCGGCAACGGCGCGACGGCCGCGTTCACCGCCGCGGTGGCCGTGCTGATCATCGCGTGCCCGTGCGCGCTCGGCCTGGCCACGCCAACGGCGCTGCTGGTCGGCACCGGGCGGGGCGCCCAGCTCGGCATCCTGATCAAGGGACCGGAGATGCTGGAGTCGACGCGCACGGTGGACACCGTCGTGCTGGACAAGACCGGCACGGTGACCACCGGCCAGATGACGCTCGTCGACGTCGCCGCCAGCGACGGTGAGGACGCGGCCGGCGTGCTGCGGCTGGCCGGCGCGGTCGAGGCCGGCTCCGAGCACCCGATCGCCCGCGCGATCGCCAAGGCCGCGGCCGAGCACGGCGCGCTGCCCGCGGTCGAGGGCTTCCAGAACACCCAGGGCGTCGGGGTGCGGGGCACGGTCGAGGGGCTCGGCGTAACCGTGGGGCGGCTGGGTGCCGGGCAGCCGGTACCAGATGATCTCGCGGCGGTGATGGAGACGGCGGAGGCCGCCGGGCGGACGGCCGTGGTGGTGTCCTGGGATGGCCGCGCCCGCGGTGTGCTGGCGGTGGCCGACGTGGTCAAGCCCACCAGCCGGACGGCTGTGGCCGCCCTGCGCCGGCTCGGCCTCACCCCGGTGCTGCTCACCGGCGACAACGCGACGGTCGCGAAAGCCGTGGCGGCCGAGGTGGGCATCAACGAGGTCGTCGCCGGGGTGCTGCCGGCCGGCAAGGTCGACGTGGTCAAGCGCCTCCAGGACGAGGGCAAGGTCGTCGCGATGGTGGGCGACGGCGTCAACGACGCCGCCGCCCTCGCCCAGGCCGACCTCGGGCTCGCGATGGGCACCGGCACCGACGCGGCGATCGAGGCCGCGGACCTCACGCTGGTACGCGGGGACCTCACCGCCGCCGTCGACGCGATCAGGCTCTCCCGGCGCACGCTCCGCACCATCAAGGGAAACCTGTTCTGGGCCTTCGCCTACAACGTCGCCGCCCTGCCGCTGGCCGCCGCGGGCCTGCTCAACCCGATGATCGCCGGCGGCGCGATGGCACTGTCGTCGGTCTTCGTGGTGTCCAACAGCCTGCGGCTACGCGCCTTCAGGAGCTACCAGGGTGCGGTGCAGTTGTAGCCGTAGCCGTCGAAGAGGCAGGCCCGAAAGCGGTAGGAGGGCGACGCGTAGGTGAGCGCGCCGCCGGTGTGCGCGACGCCGTCGCCGACGTTCTGGTGCGTGGGACCCCACTCCCAGCCGGCACCGCCATTGCGGCTGATCTGAAGGACGAGCGCGTCGCCCTCCCGCCAGTTGGCCTGTCCCGGCACCAGCCGCGCCCAGCCGTACTGGTAGCCGTTGTACCAGCCGGCCCGCAGCTCGATCTGGGAGCCGGCGTACCAGACCGCGAACACCGGGCTGTACCGGTTGACGGTTTGGAGGACCTGAGCCTCGCTGATCCGCTCGGCGGGCGCCGCCTGCGCCGGGCCGCTCGACAACACCACGACAAACAGCGCGACGACAGCCGTCATCGCACGCATCGTCCAGACGCGCATCTTTCCCCCGTTATTCCATTGTGGACAGCCGAGCCCCGTGCACGGCCGGCATCAACGATGACCTTGGTGTGGTGTCATCGACAAGTTGCGATCCGGCCAGAAAGCGCAGGATTTCGGCCACCCGAAAAGCGCGTGCGCCGCGCGCGTGTGATCCGTACCGTACTTCGTGGAGACAGTCCAGCGGCGCGCCGGCATCGCCGACCGCGTCCCGCGTATAGGCGTCTTCGACCGCTGGTAAAGCCGACAGGCCGAGGTTCGACTCCTCTACTCAACAGGGCGGCCCCGCGCGACCCTGCCCGCGAGGGCGGCGGTGGTGCGGCCATGCGGGCTCGCGACCACGGTCGCGGATGCCCCCGCCGTGCCACCGTGGGGTGGCGCGGGGCTCGCTCCGGCCTATGTGGACGCTCATGGAGGTGAGAGATGGCAAAGGTAACCGTCATGGATTGGGAGCGACGGGTGCAATTCACGGATGGGCGGTTCGTCAAGGTGCTGCCGCCCGGTCGGCACCGTTACAACGGCCGCCGTTCGAGCCTGCTCACCGTCGACATGCGACAGCGCAGCACGCTCGTCCCGGGCCAGGAGCTGCTGACCGGCGACGGCATCACCGTCAAGGTCTCCGTGCTCGTGGTCTGGCACGTCACCGACCCGCACGCGTTTCTCACGGCGTCGGCCGGCGCCGAGTACGACCTTTACAACGCCGCCCAGCTGGCCGTCCGCGACGCGGTCGCCGCGACCGCCTTCGACGACGTGCTGGCCGACCGTGGCCGGCTCTCCGCCGGTCTGGCGGAGGCGACCGCCGCCCGCCTCGACGGCCTCGGCATCGAGCTTGCCTCGGCCACGGTCAAGGACCTGATGCTCCCCGGCGAGCTGCGCCGCGCGGCGACCGAGACGCTGCTCGCCCGCGAGCGCGGCAAGGCCGAGCTCGAGCACGCACGGGCCGAGGCCGCGTCGCTGCGCGCGCTGGCCAACGCCGCCAAGCTGCTACAGGACCACCCGGCCCTGCTCCAGCTCCGCACCATCCAGGCGGCCGCGACCCCGGGCACGACGATCGTCCTCACCCCGGATCCGAGCTACGTACCGCGCTGACCTCGCCGCGGGCCCGGCACACCGGGCCCGCGGCGGGCGGGGTCAGGCGGCGATCGACGGGAGCAGGCCCTCGATGCCGTTCCAGATGCGGGTGGAGTTGTGCGAGTGGAAGGCGGCTCCGGTGTAGTACGTGCGGTTGCGCCCCTGGAGCCCGTGGAGCTTGCCGTAGAAGCCGCGGGCGATGGCGGCCGGCGCCACGTGCAGCTCGAACGGTGTGTGGCTGGCGAACACCTCCAGGTCCTCGAACTTCACCGGATAGGTGCCCGCCGCCGCGACCCGCTCGATGTCCGCGCGGATGTTTCGGCGTACCCGATCCGCGGGCAGCGGCGCCGGGCTGCCGTACTTGACGTTGTACAGCCCCGGGATGCCGGTCGGGCTGACCTGGTAGAGGCCGGGCAGCGGCGGCAGGTTGTACGGCGTCTCGGGGGCTACGTTTTCCAGGCTGACGCCCTCGGGCACGCCGGAGAGCCGCACGACGCCGGTGTAGTAGGCGCCGCTGACGAACTGGCCGAACAGCGACCGCTCGACCGCGTCGAGGTCGAAGCCGGCGAAGCCGCGCAGCAGCGGCGGGATGGTCACGACAAGCTTCTTGGCGCGGATCAGGCGGGCGCCGTCCGGGGTGGCGACGAGCACGCGCACCTCGCCTGCCGACCGGTCGACCCGGAGCACCTGCGACTCCAGAAGCACGTCGTCGCCGAGGTGGGTGGTGGCCCGCTCGTACAGCAGGCTGTTGTCGTGCGCGGCGGTGGTGATGAACGAGCCGGACAGGATGTTGCGCACCACGCCCAGCCCGAAGTTGTTGATCGTGTACGCGGCGGGCAGGTCGAGGAAGTCGCCGAGCCCCTGGCCGTAGTTGAAGATGAGCGGCACGACCGAGTCGAGATCGTACTTGTCGACGAAGTCGGCGAACGACGCGACAAGGTCCTGCGGCACCGGGTCGGGCAGGTTGAAGACGGTGTCGATCGGCCCGTACCGGCTGATCAGCTCGAAGTAGGTGGGGAGCGCGGCAGGCACCGGCGGCGTGTAGTCGACCGCGCGCCCGGTGCGGAAGTCGACGTACCGGTTGGTGGTCCCGAAGCCGCCGACCGGCACGAGGTCGATCCCGAAACGGCCGAAGTGCCGGTGCACCAGCGGGTCGTCCTCGAACACGATGACGCCGATGTCGACGGTGCCGCCGGTAACCGGGTCGTGGTAGGTCTCGGTGTGGCCGCCGAGGCGGTCCTTCGCCTCCACCAGCACCACGCTCTTGCCGAGGTCACCGAGGCGGGTGGCGGTGTAGGTGCCGGCCGAGCCGCCGCCGATCACGCACACGTCGCGGTGGATCACGTGCGATTCGGTAAAGGCGGCGGCCGTCCCGCGGGCCGCCGCGGCCTGGGCGGCGGACGAGCTCAGCGAAGCGGTGACGGACCCCGCGGCAGTCGCGCCCATGAGGCCGAGCATCCGCTTGCGGGTGAGTCCCAAGGCGATCTCCTTCTCCAGTGACGGACGTGAGAGAACGCCTCACTGTATGCGAATTCCTCGATCAGGAAGGGTTCTGTCCAGAGCCTTCCGACCGGGCTCCACCTTCGCTAGGCTTGGTGATCAAGCCGGGCATGTTCGCGCTAACAGATAGCGCCTGTGGGGAGGCATGCCATGACTTCGATCGATCGACGTGGGCTCTTCAAGGCGGCCGGCGCGGTGGGCGTCGGTGCCGTCATCGGCCCGACCGTCGCCGGCACCGCTGGTGCGGCTGGTGCGGCCGCGCCGCTCACCCAGGCCGAGTTCCTGGACCGAAACCCGAGCTGGCGGGTCAAGCCGTTCGCCCTCGACCAGGTGACGCTGCGAGACGGCACGGTCTTCGCCCAGAAGCGCGACCGCGTCCTCACCTTCGCGGCCGCGTACCCGGCGGACCGGGTGCTGCACAACTTCCGGGTGACGGCGGGCCTGCCGACGCCGGCCGGATCCTCGCCACCCGGCGGCTGGGACGACGCGACCGGCAACCTGCGCGGCCACTACAGCGGCCACCTCATCACGCTCTTCGCCCAGGCGTACGCGTCGACGCGTCAGGCGGTCTTCCTCGACAAGGTCGACTACATCGTCGCCGAGCTCGGAAAGTGCCAGGACGCGCTCGCCGCGAGCGGGCTCTACAGCCATCCCGGCTTCCTGGCCGCCTACCCGGAGACGCAGTTCGTGCGGCTGGAGTCGTTCGCCACCTACCCGACGATCTGGGCGCCGTACTACACCTGCCACAAGATCATGCGTGGCCTGATCGACGCGTACCTGCTGGCCGGCAACGAGCAGGCACTGTCCATCGTGACCAAGATGGGCGACTGGGTGCACAGCCGGCTCTCGGTGCTGCCACGCGAGACGCTCAACCGGATGTGGTCGATCTACATCGCCGGCGAGTACGGCGCGATGAACGAGGTCATGGCCGACCTGCACGCCATCACCGGCGAGGAGCGCTATCTCGTCACGGCCAAGTGCTTCGACAACCGCCAGTCGCTCTTCGGTGCCTGCGTCGAAGACCGCGACATTCTCACCCGGCTGCACGCCAATACGCACGTGCCACAGTTTCTGGGGTACTTGCGGGTCTTCGACCGGACGGATGAGCAGGAGTACTACGCGGCGGCGGAAAACTTCTGGCGGATGGTCGTTCCGCACCGCATGTACGCACACGGGGGTACCAGCGGCACCTGGCCGGCCACGCCAGACCTCGCGGCAAACACCAACGCCGAGCTCTTCCAACCGCGCGGCAACATCGCCAACTCCATCGCCGGCAACGGCGCCGAGACCTGCACGACCTACAACCTGCTCAAGGTCGCGCGCAACCTCTTCTTCCACGACCCCGATCCGACCTATATGGACTACTACGAGCGGGGCCTGCTCAACCACATCCTCGGCTCGCGACGCGACACGGACAGCACCACCAGCCCCAGCGTTACGTACTTCCTGCCGCTCAACCCGGGCAGCGTGCGCGGCTTTGGCAACACGGGCACGTGCTGCGGCGGCACGGGTTTGGAAAACCACACGAAGTACCAGGAGTCAATCTACTTCCGGTCGGCCGACAACTCGGCGCTCTACGTCAACCTCTATGTCGGGTCCACATTGCACTGGGCCGCGCGGGGCTTCACGATCAGCCAGGAGACGGACTTCCCGCGGCAGGAGGAAAGCACGCTGACCGTGACGGGCGAGGGATGGCTCGACATCCACCTCCGCGTCCCGTCCTGGGCGAGCGGCTTCCGGGTCGAGATCAACGGCGTCGAGCGGGGCGGTCGCATGGAGCCCGGCACCTACCTGCGGCTGCGCCGGCGGTGGCACACCGGCGACACGATCCGCGTCTCGCTGCCCTTCCGGCTGCGGGTGGAGAAGGCACTCGACGACCCCGGTACGCAGACTGTCTTCAACGGTCCGATCGTGCTGCCCGCGGTGAGCGCGGAGACGTCGTTCCGGCAGTTCTCCTTCTACAAGGACGTCAAACTCGACGGCGGCATGTCCGACGCGATCACGGCGGGCGACGGTGGCGTTTTCACCACGAACGGCCACACACTCCGCCCGCTCTACATCGGTGACACGCAGCCGCAGCACATCTACTTCAAGCGCCACGAGCCGACGGTCGTGTTCGGCACGCGAGACTCCGGCGTGCCCAATCGAGACGGGTTCCTCGACGCGGTCTGGGCGGCTGCTCCGTTCCCCGACCACGACCGGTTCCTCGGGCAGGTGCGGCGCGTCTCGATCCAGTGGGTCGAGGAAGGCCGCCTCACGGCGGAGGAACGGACCGCGATCATGTCGGCCGCGATAGCCGCTCGGGAGGATCTGCGACCCTGACGCCACCCCACGAAGACGCTCCGCTTCGCTTCACGTCTACGCGGGACCCGGCGGCTGAAATCGACGTCTTCCTATATTGATAGCGCCGGCATATGCTTTCGAAATCTGTCGATAGGCAGCGCCGCGCTACGGCCAGGGGGACACGATGCCACGGCGATCTGGAGTAACACGCTGGTCAGCGGGCATCGTGGCGGTGGCGCTCACGGCCGCGGCACAGTCCGCGCCGGCCACGGGTGCCACCGCCACCCCACTCCGGCCCGCGGACTTCGTCGTGTACGGGTTCAGCCAGTCCGACGTGGCCCAGGAGGATCCGCAGGTCTACGAGCTCGACCCGGACACCACCATCCGCGCGATCGGCAAGTGGTCCACCGCCGGCGACGAGGCGTCCGACTACAACTTCGCGCAGATCGGGCGCTACCACGCCAAGGGCATCAACTTCATGGGCAGCGGCACCGCCAGCGTGATCTTCGAGAAAGACTTCG
This sequence comes from Phytohabitans sp. LZ39, assembly GCF_059359075.1. Taxonomy (NCBI): domain Bacteria; kingdom Bacillati; phylum Actinomycetota; class Actinomycetes; order Micromonosporales; family Micromonosporaceae; genus Phytohabitans; species Phytohabitans sp. LZ39. Next base: position 205,950 of record NZ_JCADBM010000016.1, read on the forward strand.
CGACGCCGGAAATCTTCGCGGACATGGCCACAAAGGACGCTGACGGCAACACCGTGCCCCATCCCGAGATCGGTGTCCCGGACCCCGCGTTTCGCGGCAATATCTTCAACCCGAAGTATCGCCAGTACCTCCTTTCCTGGGCCCGGATCCAGATCGACGGCGGCGTCGACGGGGTCAACTTCGACGAGATCAACGCGGGCTTCAGCGGCGGCTCGAAGTACGGCTTCAACGGCAACGAAGGCTTCGACGACTACGCGATCGCCGACTTCAACCGGTACCTGCTGGCGAAGTACCCGTCATACACCGCGGCCGACTGGAAGTCGCGCTTCGGGATGACCGACGACAACATCCTCCGCCGCGACGTGCCGGCCGGCGACCTGGCCGCCAACTTCAACTACCGGGAGTACCTGCGCGCGGGCGGCTGGAACCTCGACCCGCTCAACGCGGCCAACCCGCTGGCGCCCGAGTGGGGCCGCGTGGTCGCCAACCGGATGTACGCCGAGGACACGTCGTTCACCGCCACGTACATCCGCCGGTACTGGAAGCAGATGGTGGACGAGCTGCGCGCGTACGCCTGGCGCACCGTCCACAAGCGACTCCTCATCTCCTCCAACGGCCTCTGGCCCTACGTCGACTTCAACAGCGTCGGCATGTATCCGTGGAACCCCGACGAACAGACGCCCGACTTCCGCGGCGCCGACTACGTGCCCGTGGTCGACGGGCACCTCAACGGCGCCAAGTCGCTCCAGTCGCAGTACCGCTACCTGAAGGACCAGAGCGCCCGCATCGCCGGCACCGTGCCGGTCGTCGTATTCATCGACTGGCCGAGCGACATGATGACCAACTACCTCAACCTCCCGTTGCAGGAGAAGAAGGACTACTGGCAGATCTTCGGCGCGGAGGCGTACGCGAACGGCATCTTCCCGTCCTTCCACCTCAAGGACACGGTTGGCAGCCCGACCGCGACCGACCTGGGGATGATGGACTTCTTCACCACGTACACGCGCTTCTACAAGGAGCACCGCACGCTCTTCAAGGACAACGCGATCGGCGCACAGGCGGTCCGTGCCAGTGCGGCCAACGTATCGGCGAGCCTGCTCGTGCAGCGCGGCACCGGAAGGCGCTCGATCCACCTGGTCAACCACAACTACAGCCAGGGGATCACGCCACAGACCGGGTTCACTGTGGAGGCTGACGTACCGTCGTGCCCGCGACGCCTCACGGTGGTGTCGCCGGACTTCGCGGGGTCGAAGTCACCGGCATTCTCGTGCCGGCAGGGCAGGCTGAGGCTGACCGTCGACCGCCTCGACTACTACAACATCATCCAGCTGTAGCCCCGAGACCGGCCGACGGCCATCCGCGGTGCGGTCGCTCAGAAGAGAAACCAGAGCAGCGGTCCGGTCAGTACGGCGAAATCACGGGTGACGGCAACGGCCGCCACGCCGAGCGCCGCCGCGACTCCGCCGCCGATGGTGGCCGCCTTGATAGTCGACATAGGACTCCGCCCTTCGAGGTGCTGGAATAGCTTGACCGGCGGACCGTACGCCGGCGGGTCCATATGGGACTGTCAGTTCTTGGACCCGAATCGTCATCCGAGCCACGTGGCCCACAAGCTTTCGGCTGGCGAGGCCGCACGCCGTCCATCTCAGGCCGACATCCCGACCACAAACAGCCGACCCCGAAAGCGCTACGGCGATGCCTCAAAGCTCCGGTTGGCCGTTTGTCCCCCAATGCCCCTCGGCGAAGCGACGGGAGAGAAACCGGATCGAGGCATGTCCGCAGCTGACACGGACGTGGGCGAATCTGCTTGAAGGCGTCACGACGGCGCGTGATCCTACTCCGAAAGGTCGCTGTCATTCTTTGCCGGAAAGGGTCGGCCCAAAGTGGTGTCCGGCGTCCGATCATCCATTCGATTGTTGGCCAGTCGCTCAGATTGTGCGTTAGGCCGATAGTGGACTTCTTTCTTGACTCGGCTGCTGCTTGACTGCCATACATTGATTTTCGCCGTCGAAAGGTGCTCCCCTCACCATGACTGCCGCCGTCCCAGTCGCTGGTCAATTGAGCCGTCTCGCGGTGCCTGGAGAGCGGCTTGGTTGGATCTTTCGCGATCGAAATCTCTATCGTCGTCGCTTTATGGAGCCACCGCCGGTGCCGGAGATGGTCAATCCCGTCTTCGCGCAGCGCGTGGCGACGCACCAGGCACAGATGGCCAAGCGGATCCTGCTGGTGCTCGGGATCGGCGGTGGGTTCGGCTTTCTGCTGCTGTGCTGTGGCGGCATGGCCAGCTCCGGCAGCGAGGGCGCCGGCACCGGGCTGATGGTCTTCGGCCTGCTCGTCGGGCTGGCCGCCGCCGGCGCCGCCGTCCTGCCGTGGCTTGTCTACAACAACGCGAAGAGCGCGCTCCAGCGCGAGCAGCAGCGCGTCCAGGAGGCCTACCAGCAGGCCATGGCGCACTGGAACGCCCGCCGCGCGGCGCATGACCACCACCAGCGGGCCGCGGTCGACCAGATGTTCGAGTGGGGTGCGGCCGCGCCGGCGCCGGGAAACCGCCGGGTCGACATCGTCGGTGGCACGAGTTGGGGTTGGGAGGCCCTCCTCACCGTGTTCGGCGGTTCGCTGCTGAGCACGCGGGGTGCGGTCACGTTGGTCGACTTCACCGGTGAGGCGCTCTGCGGCGAGCTGCTCAGCCTGGCCGAGGAGACACGCCGCACCGTCCGGCTCACCGCCCTGCCGTCGCAGCTCGACCAGGTCAACCTGGCGGCCGGCCTGGAGACGCGGGAGCTTGTCGACAGCCTGGTGGAGTCGATGTACGGCGACCGGGAGACCGGCAGCCGCGCGGAGCGGAGCCAGGACACGATGATCCTCACCGAGATCTGCGAGGTGCTCGGGGGCGACATCACCGTGGCCCGCGTGATCGCCGGGTTGCGGGTGCTGACCGACCGCTCGGGTGAGCCGGCGCTGAGCCCCGCGGAGGTCGCGCGGGTGCGCGACCTGATGTCCGACGAGGCGCGCCGCCAGGCGCATCCGCACCTGCGGCGGATCGAGGGCTTCCTACGCCCGCTGGAGTCGATGGGTGCCTCGGCGGTCGACCTGCCCGCCGTCGACCTGTCCTGCCTCGTCGCCGACCGGGACGGTCGCAGTGCGCACGGCGAGCTGCTCAAGGATCTGATCGTGCAGTGGCTCATCCGGCAGGTGATGCGCGGGCGGGTCCAGGGCGGCTCGATCGTCGTGTCGGGCGCCGACGAGGTGCACCACCAGCACATCGAGCGGTTGACCACCGTGTGCGAGCGGAGCGGCGTGCGGTTGGTGCTTTTCTTCCAGCACCTGCGCGAGCAGACGCGGCAGCTGCTGGGCGGCGGCGAGGTCTGCTTCATGCGCCTGGGCAACCACCAGGAGGCGCAGCAGGCGGCGGAGTTCATCGGACGGCAGCACAAGTTCGTGCTCAGCCAGCTGACCCGCACGCTCGGCGGCAACGAGACGCACACGGTCGCCGACTCCGAGGGATACTCCATTTCGGAGGGTCATTCGGTGACCAAGGGCGGATACTCCGGGTCCTCCGGCGGGCAGCGGCACGGCGGCAGCTTCTGGAGCCGCACGCGAAACTGGAGCCATACCCGTGACTGGAGCCAGACGCTGTCGACCGCCACGGGCACCAACTGGAGCAACGCGACATCCGCCCAGCGGGTCTACGAGTTCGCCGTCGAGCCGCGTGTGCTCCAGGATCTGCCCGACTACGCGTTGCTGCTGGTCAAGGGTGAGGGCAGAGGGTCCGTCGTGCAGGCGGTCGAGTGCGACCCGGCGATCACCACGCTGCCGCGCATGACCATGGCCGCGCTCGACGACGTGCCCCTGCCACCGCCGCAGGAAGCGGTGATCCCGGTGTCCGGGCCGCCCCAGCAGGTGACGGTCTCCCGTCCCGCGCCACTCACGGGGGTGCCGGTCAACCAGGTGCCGCCGGGCCAGCTCACGCCGCCGCAGCAGTACCAGCCGCAGCCGCACTATCCGGCGCCACAGCAGCCGTACTACCCGCCGCCGCAGCAGCCGCCCTATCCACCGCACTAGCGGACTTCGGATTCGGGGTTGCCGTCGTGGTGGTTTCCAAGCTGTTTTTCCCGCGTCCGCGTCAGTCGCAGACCGTATGCTCCCGCGGGCACCGCTCCGGCCGGCCCACAAGGGCCGGCGCAGCCGGCGGGGTCAGCGCGACCAACAGCGGACGGGTAAGGCCGCGGGAGCAACGGTCCGGACCACGACGGACATCGCGGTAGCTCACATCTTTATCTGGAATCTAGGTTTATCTGGAACCTCGGTTTCCAGGCGCGGAGCCAGAGCCGCCTCGACCCGGAAGGCTCTCCCGCGGCGGCTCTGTCGCCTTTCCGCAAGCTGGTGTACGGGGCGCCGGGTGCGTGGCACATTGGACTCGTGACTCCCGTGTGAGACGGATCCGGGAGGCGGGATGGCATTGCCACTGCGGGTGACAGTGTCGATCAATCGGATTGACGCGGCACCCGGCGATCGGTTCAACTTCGACGTCACACTGCGAAATACGAGCGACATCGTCGAGCACTACGTGGTCGAGATGCTCGGGCTCCCGGCCGGCGCGACCGCGCGGGTCGAGCCCGACGTCGCCAAGCTGCGGCCCGGCGAGACCGCCACGGCGACCGTGCAGCTCGCGGTGCCCGAGCAGTCGCCGGCCGCGGCCGGCCTCTACACGCTGGGCGTCCTCGTGCGCTCGCGCTACCGGCCGGAGGTCTCGCGCTGCGAGGAGTTTCCGCTGACCCTCGCGGCCGTCGACGACCTCGCGGTGCGGGTCGATCCCGAGGTCGCGACCGGCGGCCGCGGCGCCCGGTACACGGTGCAGGTCACCAACGGGGGCAACCTGCCGGTGCGGCTGGCACTCGGCGCGTCCGACCCGGAGCGGCGGGTCGCGTCGACGTTCGAGCCGCCCGTCCTCGACCTGCCGCAGGGCGCGACAGCACACTCGTTCCTGAGCGTCCACGCGCCCGTCCCGTGGAACAAGGAAAAGCAGCGGGTGCTGACCGTCGAGGCCGTCGGCGGCGGCGCCCGGGGCACCGGCACCGCCACGTTCGTGCAGCGGCCCCGTTTCGCCTCGAAGTTGGTGCGCACCGCCGGCATGGTGGGTGCCGTCGTCGCGGTGGTCGGGGCCGTGCTGGCCGGAGCGCTGATCGCCCGGGGCGGCGAAGAAGAGCCCGACCCGGGTGCCACCGGGCCACCCGGAGTCGCCACCTCCGGGCCCGCCGTCGTGCCACCGGCTTCACCGTCCGCGGCGGCCCCGCCGAGTCCCAGCGCGCCGCCCACCACAGAGGCACCCTCACCCACCGGACCACCGCCACCGGACCCGCAGGTCGTCGATGTCACCCAACCCTTCGGCGAACCAGCCAACGGGGTACTCGACGACGACGCGTTCCGGCGGCGCGGGCTTCTGATTTCCGGGGCGCCGGAGCAGGGCGTGCGCCAGGAGTGCGCGAACGCGTTCTCGGTAGCGGTCACCGGAGACGCCAACAGCGGCCGCTCCCTTTCCGCCGCCCTTTCCAACAACGAAAACGAGTGCACGGACGTGCCCGTCCTGATCAGGTTGCGGGTCTCGGTCTCCACGATCCAGGTCACCGTCGCGGGCGACGAGGAGACCCGTCAACTCGAGGTCTTCTACAAAGACAACACCCGCTTCGTCGAAAACGACCTGACCGTCACCCCTGAGGAACGGCGCACCGAGATCGACTTCCTGGTGGTACGCGGCCTCCCCGCCGCCGACGGCACCGTCCCCGCGGCGCAGATCGTGGAGATCCGGTTCACCCCGTCCACGTGACGGCTCACGACCGTACGTAGAAGGCGACCTCGGTGACCGCGAGGTCCTTGAAGCGGGCGCCCGGGTAGGTGCTTTCCACCTCCAGCGTCAGCGAGCTGACCGATCCGGCCTCGACGTCGAGCGTCTGCGGCTCGACGCGGTCGTCCAGGTTCCAGCGGGCCGACCACGAGCCGCTGGTGAGCCGGAGCCGCTTGACCCGCTGGTTGTTCGCGTAGTCGTCGGGCGAACGGCCGTCGCCGTTGACGAGCGTGATCCTGGTGAGCTGCACCGGGTTGGCGAACTGGTAGGTCAGCCGTACACCGACGTTGCTGCGCAACCGCCCGCCGTCGCTCTGCCACGTCGTGGCGGCGTCACCGTCCAATGTGTTCGTCACCGCGAAACCCCGGTCCGGGTTGGTGCTGGACGCGCTGGCGCGGACACTCCTCGGGTCGACCTGCACCAGACCCGGCGGTGCCGCGCCGCCCCCACCCGGTGGCGGATCGCCGTCGAGGTCCGGCCCCCGGCCGGCGAGGAAGACGGCCACGCCGATCAGCGCGGCCGCGCCGACGACAGCGCCGGCCACCGGCAGGAGCTTGCGCGCCAGCGAGCCTGACCGCGCCGGCGGCGCCGGCGGCGCCATCGGGAGCGGCGGCGGCGCGACCGCTTGCGGGACACGCAGCTCCAGCCCGCAGCGCTGGCACCGGACCCGCTCCATCGGGTTCCGTTCCCTACAACGTGGACAGTCGACCTCGCCGGGTCCTGGCAGCGGCGCGCCGTCGATGACGGTGCCGGTGGGGTCGGGCCGCCTCGCGGGTATGACGCTCGTGGCTTCGCCCTTCTCCCCCGGCGTGCGCTGCGGGCCGAAGTCCGCCGGCTCCGGTGTGGTGCGGAGCGAGGCGAGCAGGTAGCCGCACTTCGGGCACAGGCGCTCGCGATCGGGCCGTACCGGTGTCCCACAGTCGGGGCAGGTAAGGCTCTGCCGGCCGGTGACGTCAGGCATCGCCGCCTCCTTCCTCGCCGGGTGGCCGCACCCGGGCACGACCGCGGGTCGGGCCCGCCGCCGGGTAGCGGACATCCAGCTCGAGTTGGGCGCCGAGTGGCAGCTCCCCCTCCAGGAAGCCGCGCACCTGCGCCTCGCTGAGGTGGCCGGTGTGGTCGAGGCTGACCTTCACCACCGGATCGGCCGGGGGCACCGGGTCGTCGCGCCCGTAGATCCCGCCGCCGTCGACCACGGTCACCCGGGCGCCGGTGGCCGCCTCCAGCAGCCCTTCGATGCCGTGCCGGGTGCCGCGCCAGCCGAGCAGCCGGCCGACCTCCCGGACCAGGGCCCGCCGGTACGCGGGCGGATCGGTGGGCTCCAGGACGAGCCCCAGCCAGGAGGCGAGGAACTGGAGCATCTCGGGCGAGGCGAGCCCGGCGTCGACCTGGTGCTCGATGCTGTCGATGCGGGCCCGTACCGTGTCGGCGACCTCCTCGAAGGCGGTCGCGAACCCGAGCAGCACGGGATCGGCCACCATCGCGCGGGGCAGTTGGGTCACCAACCAGCCGGTCACTGCCGCACCACCACCCGGTGCTGGAACGACATGAACAGCGACGCGGGCGCCAGCCGTACCCGCTGGTCGACCTGCTGGATCGGCTTCTGGGTACGGAGGTCGGCGGTGATGAAGTGGACCGCCTCCACGCTGCGCACGCCGAGCGCGCCGTGCAGGACGCTGTAGACGTCGCCCTGTTGCAGGTCCATGCCGAACGGCCAACCCTGGCCGCCCGGCCCGCCGGTGAGCGGGTTGACGTACTCGTAGAGGGCCTGCTCGGTGTGCTCGCGCACGGTCTCCGGCCGCACACCCGTCGCCGCGCGGACCTCGGCGAAAATCTTGACCCCCTGGTACGTCGGGGTGGCGATCCGCAGTCGCATGGTGAGCAGGCGGCGGGGTTCCAGATATGCCTTGATCTGCTCTTCCAACTCCGGCGGGATGACGAGGTCGTCGAGCACGAGCGCGGCGGGCGGCACGTCGACGCGCGGCACCACGAGCAGGTGCGCCGGATCGCCCGGGTCTTCCGGCGGCAGGCAGCGCGCGCGTGCCACCGCCGGCGCGGCGTCCAGCGTGAGGCGCACCACGTCGTCGGCGGTGACCGCGCGGCGGGCGCCGCGCAGCAGCATCGGCCCGCGCAGCTTCGCGTTTTCCACCGTCTCCGGATCCACCCCGCCGCGGGTGGGGTCGAGGTTCGTCACCGCCGCGACGAACGGGATCGACGTGTGGAGCACGGTGAGCCGGTTGGCCGCCACGTTGCCGCGCCGGCCGCCGCCGAAGCGGTAGCCGGTGACGTACACCTGGGCGTCGATGGGCGGGATGGCGCCGTGCTGCCGCACAGTGCCGTCGCGGCTGACGACCCGCGGCCCGAAGCGGATTTCGCCGTTTGCCCCGGACCAGGTGAAGACGGTGTCGTCGGCGGTCGCGTCGGCAAGGTCGGCGACCTCGGTCCAGGTCTGCTCCTCGGGCTCGGACCCACGGTCGTGGCGGGGCAGCACGACCCGCACCGTCTCCTCGGGCCGGCGCGGCAGCACCGGCACCCGCCGCACCTGGAAGACCTGGCCCGGCCGGCCGTCGCTGGTGCCGAGCAGCTCCGCCGGGGCCGGCTCGGCGTGGTACGCGGTCGCCGTGCCGCCGAGCGCCACCACGGAGAGCGCCTCGAGCTCGGGCGGGTTGCGGTATTCGGGCTGGCCGGTCGCCGGGCGGGTGAGCCGGCAGCGCAGCCAGTGCGCGCGGCGCGCACCGAGCGCGAGCGGCTCGTGCCGCGGCGGCATGAGGAGCGTTAGCTGGCCGGGCGAGTTGAAGCCGGCACTGGTGTCATCCAGGATGCGCACGTCGCGCCACTCCCGCCCGTCCCACGCCTCCCAGACGCGCGGCGGCCGGCGCGGGTCGACGCCGGCGCCCTCGGGCCCGGTAGTCACGTCGAGCCGCAGCAAGTGCGACGCCGCCGACTCGGCGAGTCCGAAGTAGACAGCGTCGTCCGGTCGCAGCGTGACGAACAGGCGCACCGAGGCGGCCGCGCGGCGCAGGTCGTCCCAGCGGTCTTCGAACCGGTCGCCGCTCGGAGTCAGGCAGGCGACGAGCTGTGGCGGCACGAGCCGCAGGTCCGTGTCGGTGAGGAAGACGACCGGCTCCTCGTCGCCGCTGCGCTCGGTGCTGACCTGGCTGCCGGCCGGTATCCGCAGCGGTTCGGCGCGCGGCGCGGTGAGGGTGAAAAGCAGGTCGGCCCGCGCCGGCACGGCGGAGAACAGCTCGACGCCGACCAGCTCCAGAAACTTGACGTACAGCCGGTCGGGCACCTGGTTGAGCCGGTACAGCGTCATCTCGGTCATCCAGGCGAAGAGCTCGACCAGCGCGATGCCCGGATCGGAGACGTTGTGATCTGTCCACTCCGGACAGTGGCGTGGGATCCGTCGCTTGGCCTCGTCGACGATGTCCTGGAAGCGGCGGTCATCGAGGTTTGGTGCCGGCAAACTCATGGCATTCGCTCCTCGGAGGGGATGGTATAGAAGGGATAGACCAGGTTGCGTGTGTCGTTGGTCGACCGCACGCGATACTCGAGTTCGATGTGGACCGTGCCGGTGGCCTGCTCCGGTCGTGCCTGCACGAGATCCAGCTCGATGCGCGGCTCCCAGCGTTCCAGCGCCTCGCGTACCGACTGCTCGATCAGGCCGAGGGTGGCCGCGTTGAGCGGGGCGAAGACAAGGCCCCACATCGCGCAGCCGAAGTCGGGCCGCATCACCCGCTCGCCGGGCACCGTCGAGAGGATCATGCGGATGGCGCCGTCCAGCTCGTTCGTCCCGCTGAGCAGCCGCACCGCACCCGTACGGGAGACCGCGGCCGGAAAGCCCCAGCCGCTGCCGACGAAGTCGCCATGCCTGTTCATCCGGCCAGCACGTCCGGTGAGCCGGCGGTGATCGTGCCCACCGGAAGGTCGACGGGGTCGTTGCAGGTCATCACCGGGTCGCCCATGCGGGCCAGCGGCTTGCCGTTGACGAACACGGTCGGCGAACCGTTGACCACCCGCCCCTGGTTGGTCGGCGGCTTGCTGAACGAGCTGCTCGGCACCGGGATGTGGGGAGGCATGTTCTGCGCGACGCTGCCGACGACCGCGACCGGGAGGCCGTTGGCGAAGACGTCGGTCGACAGTGCGGACACCAGCCGGCCCGCGAACGGCAGCGGCGTCGGGGTCGGCACCGGGCCGCCCGGCGACGGCATGAGCAGGATGTGGGTGTCCGTCGCGGTGACCGGATCGTTCTGGCGCGCCGCCGGTTGGGGCATGCCTTCCCCCTCAGTTCAACTTGATCGGGCTGCCGGACACGGTCACCGGGCCGGTCGCGCTGATCTCGACCTGGGCGCCGCTGAGGGCGAGCTTCTGGGTGGCCTTGATCTCCACGTTGGTGGCGGAGACGACCAGCTTCTGCTCGCCGGTGAGGGCCGACTCGGTGCGTTCGAGGTGAACGTGGCAGCTGTCGCCGCCCAGCGACAGGTGCACGGACGGGGTGGGGTCGTCGGTCATCACCAGCCGTGAGTCGCCCCGGCTGGCCAGCACCCGCGCCTGCACCACGCCACCGGCGCAGACGTCGGGCTGCGGCGGCGGGTCCTGCCTGTTCCACAGTCCACCCAGGACAACCGGGCGGGTCTTGTCCTCCAGCTCGAAGCCCACCAGCACCTCGTCGTCCACCTCCGGCAGCCACTGCATGCCGCGCTTGTGGCCGCCACCCGGGCTGACCACCCGCGCCCAGGTGCTCTCGTCGTCGACCGACAGCGTCGGGAACGTCACCCGCACCCGGCCGAGCTTCTCCGGGTCGGCGTTGTTGGTGACGATGCCGATGACCAGGCTCCCCCAGCCGCGCCGCTCGACCCCGCCACCACCGGTCGCGCCGACCAGGTCGGCCAGCCCGGCCGGCTCCTTCCCGCCACAGACGAACTTGGTCACGTACGGACGTCCGGCGCCGTACACGTGCTCCACACTGGTGATCCGGTAGCGGCCGGAGAGGCGGGAGCCGACGTTTTCGATCCGCACGTCGCCGCCGGCGCCCAGGAGCGGGTCGCCCACCGCCTCGCCGCGCAGCACCACCTCGCCGCCGGAGGTACGCAGCAGCAGCGACTTGGCGAGCGCGTCGGCCTCCGCCTGGTCGGCCACCGGAAACTGGCCGGCGGAACGCCGTACCCGGCCGAAGCCGCGACGGGCGGCGGCGGCCATCTCCTCGGCGGCGGGTGCGTCGGTGCCCGGGTCGCCCTCGCTCGCCCGGCCGGTCACCGCCCGCTTCGCCAGCGGGTCCCAGCCGTTGATTTGTACCTCGTCGGCGCGCTCGCCGGAGGCGAAGCGGACGGAGAAGCGGCGCAGGTTGTCGCCCCACTTCAGCGGCGGCGGGGTGCCCGGGCCGCGCGGCTTGCGCTTGAAGTGGAAGGTCTGCTCGCTGATCCAGAAGTCGAAGCCGATCCGCCCCGCCCGCCGCCGCAGGAACGCGTAGTCGCTCTCGCTCGCCTGCAACACGTAGTCGTGCACCTCGCCGGTGCTGTCCACATCGGGCGTGAGGCCGTGCTCGCCGCCGATCTGCGCCGCGATGTCGGCGTCGGTCATCCGCTGGAAGCTGCGCGACTTAGGGCCGCGGGCGAGGCGGTGGGTCAGGTCCAGCCCGGTCAGCACCAGCTCGTGCCGCCCCGCGGTGCCCTGCTCGACCGCCACCGCCGTCACCTCGCCGACGGTGACGACCACCGGGTCGCCCTCCGCGCGGAAGGCCACCTCTATCCGGGTACCGATCGCGAACAGCCCTCGGTCGAACAGCTCGAAGTGCGGGTCGTCGAAGTGCACCGCGAAGTAGTCGGGAAGCTGGACCGACTCCTCGACGCGGGCGAGCGTCAGGTTCGCGTACATGTCCGGTGGCAGCGGGCGGCCGTCCACCGTCAGCACCACGCCGTCGAGGCGTTTCTGCTCAGCCACGGCGACGCACCGGCAGTTCGGGAATGACGAGGAGCGTGCCCGCCGCCACGGCGATCGGGTCGACCACCGCGTTCGCCTCCGCGATGAGCCGCCACCGCGTCGGGTCGGAATAGTGCGCGGCGGCGATCCGGTCGAGGGTCTCACCCCGCACGACCCGGTGGGTGCGGTGCAGCGTGGGCGTGTGCGAGGTGGGGTTCTGGAGCGGCTTCAGCCCGTCGTCCATCCACTGCTTGAGGCTGAGGTCGGCCTTTGCCCGCAACGGCATCCCGCTGCTCGCGAAGTACGTGTACTTGATCTGCAACCGCTCCACGATCGCCTTGAACGAGTGCAGCGTCCCCCAGTGGAACTCGACCCACGGCGGCCGGGCCTTGTTACGCCCCGAGTCCGAGCCGGGCAGCGCGGGGTTGACCTTCATGAGATCGAGCAGCTTGCTCGTGTGCTTGGTGACGTCGGTGCCCTCGCTGGTCGTGTCGAGCGTGATGCTGAGCGCGATAGTGCCCGGCTGGCCCGCCTGGAAACGCAGCTCCGGCGCGTTGCGGCCCTTGCCCTCCGCGGCGTCCCAGGAGTTGGCCTTGGTGATCGTCAGCTCGGCCGGGTTGAACAGGAACGTGATCTCGTCGCTGCCCGGCTCGATGCGCAGGCGCGCCTTCGCCGGTCCGGTGGCTTCCTGCGGTGCCGTCATTGTCAGAACACCCCCGCCCATCGGCCGCCCCGGCGCTCGATCTCGCGCAGGAGCCGTTCCTCCACCGCTTCCACGACCCGCTCGACGTCCAGCGGCTGCGGGCCGGCCGTGGTCTTTCCTCCAGCGGCGGCGCCGGGGGGCGCGCCGCCCTGGACCACGGGGGCGGCGGCGGGAGCTGGCACCGCCTCCTGGGTGGTGGGGCCGGCGTTTCCCATGACCGGCCCCGGGGACGGCGTCGACGCGCCGGCCTCGATGAGCGTGGCGCGGGCGACGCGGGCGGCGACGTCCGTGACACCTCCCATGCCGCTGCCGACGGGCAGCCGGTCGACGATGCCCGCGCTCATACCGCCGGCGTCGTTCGGGATGCCACCCTGGCGTAGGCCACCGGCCGCCAGGGCGGCGCGTTCGTCGTCGTCGACCGCTCCCGCGAGCCCGGCGAGGAGGAAGCGCGGGCGGCGGACCGGGCGCCGGGCGTGTGTCAGCTCGTGGGCGAGTACCGCCGCCGTCGCCGGCGAGGGCGGTCCGGGCAGGTGCACGACGGATCCGGTGGTGGCGCCCAGAGCGCCCGCCGCGGCGAGGGCGTGCCGGGTCGCGGGTCCGGTGGTGAAGCGGGGCGGATGTGCCGCGCCGGTGATCGTGGCCGCCATCGCCCGGTAGGGCGCGGGCAACGCCCGCGGGGCTTCCAGCGGACGTGCGGCGACCGCGGCTTCCCAGCGCCGTCGCGGTGTGGCGTCCACCCTACGCGGCTGTCTCATCTGGACGGTCGAGCGCCAAGGCGTCAGCCGCACGGTGCCAGTCGGATCGGGCACGTTGCCCGGCGGCAGCGGTGCCGAGCCGGCCACCGGCAGGTCCCCGGCGCCCGTCGGCGGCTGGAACGACGGCCCACTCGCCGGCCGCCTCGCCAGCGCCGGCCTCGCTCGGACGGGGGTGGGCCTGGCGATCGTGGGCATCCCGTGCGCCGGCGGCCTCGTGGGCGACGACGCCGGCCACGGCGGCGCCGCGCGGTGGGCTTGCCGCGCCGCGGGGTGGACTTGCCGGGCGGGCTGCGGCCTGATCGGGAAGGTTTCGGGTTGCTGGTGCGGCACGAAACCTTCACGCTGCTTCCGGCCAGGTGTCGCGAGGCGAGCGCGCGCTCGGGTGGCTGCCTCCGTCCCATTTGGCGCCCGCTCCAAGCGCGCGTGCGCTCGGGTGGCTGCCTCCGGCCCACCTGGCGCCCACTCCATGGGCCGCACCAATCCCGCGGTTCGCGCGCTCCGCATCGCGCTCACCGTGACGGGCATCCTCTTCGCCGCGACCGGCATGCTCCCCGCCACGGCCGAGATGTCGGGCGCCGCGGCTGAGCTGCTCACCACGGCTGATTTGCTCGCCTGGGCTGTGCCGCTCGTCCGAGCCATGCTGCTCGGCAGAGCGGTGCTGCTGCTCATCCGGGCCGTGCCGCGGCTCACCTGGGCCGTGCTGCCCACCCGGGCCGTGTCGCTGCTCACCTGGGCCGTGCTGCCCACCGGGGCCGTGTTGGTCGCTCCGGGTGTGTGGGCGCTGCGGGCCACCGTCCAGAGTGGGGCCGGCCGGGGCAGCGCTGCCTGTGGCGCCGCAAACACACGGACCGCCGCTGGCGGCGTGCGGCCTGTCGGCGTGCGGCCTGGCGGCGTCGTGGTCTCTGGGCGGCCGGCGATCGCCCTGCGCACCGGCGCCGACCACGTGGCAGCGACCCGCGCCGGCCTGGCGTTCACCGAGCGTGGCAACTTCGGCCGGGCTGCCGCGGCCGGCGCCGGCCGGCTCCGGAAGCGAGTCGTGACGCTGGTGGGCGACGAGCGTCTGGGCAGGGTCCCGGCGGCCGACATGGGCAGCCGCCGGGGGTGTGCCACATGCCGTACCGGGGAAGGCTGGCGGTGACGCGCGGGCGCCAGCGCCCGATGCCGCCGCAACCAGGCTGCCAGCGTCCATGGTGGGCGGACGGGAAGCGCGGCGACCACGCCCGCCTCGTGGCGGGATGGCGCCGCACGCCGGAGCAGCCGGCGGATGGCCGTCGCCACGGTGCGTCGCAGGCCGCGGCGCCGGCCGGGCTCAGCCGCCGGAACGGAAGCCACAGTGGCACACCTCCAACTCCTCGACCGCGAGCTCTCGGGACGACGCGGCGAGCTTCGGGCCGCTCCACCGCACCGGCTTGGCGTCGTAGAAGGACCAGATGCGCACGGGTTCGCCGCGCGCGTTGAGGACGCTGACCGTGCCGTCGAGCGGCTGGATCTTGTTGCCGGCGTCGGTCAGGCCCTCACCGGAAAACCTCATCAGCCACTTGAAGAGCGCGTCGGTGTCGGTGAGGCCGCGCTTGAAGACGAGGTTGGGCCACTTCATCCGGCCCAGAAGGCGGTGCGTGTACGCGTTTTGCCCGCCCTCCGCCAGCTCCTCGACGTCGATCTGCACCGACAGGCCGGAGACCTCGGTGAAGTATCCGATCGGGTCCGGGCCCACCTCGAACTTGAACTTGCCCACGAACGGTGGATCCATTGTCCGTGCCTCAGCCACCCTGAACTCCTTGCCATGCGCGCTCGTTGAGACCGCCGACCTCCTGGAGCAGCCGGATCCGGTCGCCGTGCTCGAGGTCGAGCAGGCTGTCGAAGGTCCAGTGCAGGTGGTACGCGAGGTAGGCGATCTCCTGCCACAGCTCGTCGTGCGCGTAGTGCCCTATCCCACCTCCACCGACTCCATCGGGAAAGGGTTCCCGGGCTCCACCGTGTCCAAGATGGACGGATCCTGGAAGTTGACGATGCGGTAGAGGTCCTGGAGGTAGCCGAAGTCGCTGACGAAGAGCGACTCGATCGTCTTCGTCGTCACCCGCGACACCGTGCCCAGCTCGGTCACCACCCGGGCGAGCACGATGACCGTCGCGTACGCCTCGTTTTCCTTGACCCGGGGGTCGCGCAGCGGCTCGATCTCGTCGCGCGCGCACGCCAGCCGCATCGTGCCGGTGCGGTGCAGTGTGCCGTGCTCGTCGACGTAGCCCTTCGGCAGGGTGAACGGGTACTCGGTGCGCAGGCTCATCCGCGACTCAGCCCTTCGTGCGTGATCGTGAGCTTTTCGGTCGCGATCTCGTTGCTCCCCGCGTCGAGCTCGGCGCCGGTCCACTTCGAGGGCCAGCCCTCCTCGAAGTTCCAGCGGGCGACCTCCGTATGCGTCGAGTCCTTGATGACGATGGAGCCGGTGCGCCGGGCGGCGTCGACGTCGCCTTCCTGCACCTGCTTGCGCCACTCCCAAAGCGCCTTCGACTCGTCGATGCGGCGCTCCAGCGTGATGTCGCTCCACTTCATCGCACCCGGCACTTTCCGGATGATCATCTTTCCGTCCTTCGTGGCCTCCTTGTACTCGATGGTCTCGGTCTCCGCCTCGACGCCCGAGCACTTGCGGAAGCTGGCCAGCTCCACTCCGTCGATCTCCAAGACGAAGCTGAAGGTGGTCATGAGGTCCGGCATGACTGCTCCTCTCACTCGGTGGCCGCGCCACCGCCCTGCCACTGGCTGATCCGGAAGATGACGAACTCGGCGGGCTTGACCGGGGCGATGCCGACCTCGACGATCAGCTTGCCCTCGTCCACAGAGGACGGCGGGTTGTTGCTCTCGTCGCAGAGGACGTAGAAGGCCTGGTCCGCGGTGGCGCCGGTGAGCGCGCCCTGCATCCACAGCCCGCGCAGAAAAGCGTTGATGGTCCGCTTGACGCGCTGCCACAGGTCGAAGTCGTTGGGCTCGAAGACCGCCCACTGGGTACCTCGCCGGATGGACTCCTCGACGAAGTTGAACAGGCGCCGGACGTTGACGTAGCGCCAACTGGGGTCGGTCTTCGCGAGCGTACGGGCACCCCAGATCTTCGTGCCGTACGTGCCGAACGAGCGGATGCAGTTGATGCCGTCCGGGTTGAGCAGGTCCTGCTCGCCGCTCGTCACGTCGTTCTCCAGGCGAACTATGCCGCGCAGCGCCTCGTTGGCCGGTGCCTTCCACACGCCGCGGGCCGCGTCGGTGCGAGCCCACACGCCGGCCACGTGCCCGACCGGCGGCACGGTGAGGTACAGCTCGCCGTTGGTGGCGCCGGGTCGGGCGAGCGGGTTGGTCACGACGAGGTTGGGGTAGTAGAGCGCGGCGAAGGCCGAATCCCGGCCGAGGCGGCTACGCCACTCCAGCGCCCGCGTCGCGTTGAGGCCGGGCGGCGTGTCGAGGATGGCCATCCGCCGGCTGGCCTCGCACCAGTCGACGATCTGCTTCTGGATGGCGAGGTACTTTTCCTCGTCCTCGGCGATCGTGCAGAGGTCGGGGATCGCCACCATCGTGACGTTCTCCGCGATCGCCAGCCCCTGGTAGCCGGTCCGCTCGGTGACCGAGCCCTCCAGGTCGGCGGGGGTGACGGCCACCGGCTCCAGCGCCGGCGTCTCCAATGTGTACCGTCCCGGCGCCGGCACCCGCTCGGCCAGCGAGACCCCCTGCGCCGGCGAGATCTCCACCCGCAGCACCTTGGACCGCTCGTTGACCGTCCGCTCGAGCACCCGCGGGCTCTTGCCGGCGAACGAGAGACCGCCGATCTCCTCCCGCAGCGATCCGTCCTGGTAGACCCGCAGCGTGTACTCCTGCTTGCCGTCCGGCTCCTGCCCCTCGGCCGGCGACGGTGGCGGGACGACCTCCACCTCGACCCGCGTCCCGGGGTTGAGCGCCGACACCGTGAGGCTCTCCACCTCCGGCCGGTCGGCCGCCGGCAGGCGCAGCGTCGCGCGCCCGTCGCCGCCGTTCCCGTTGCCGCCGGGTATCCGCACGATGTAGCAGGCGCTGCCGCCGTTTTCGAAGAAGCCGCGCACCGAGTGCGGGAGCATCGCGCCGCGCACGAAGCCGCCATAGACCCGCTCGTACTGCGGCCAGCTCGTCACGAGCTGCGGCTTGACACCGGTCGGGTCGGTCGGGTCACCCTCGTTGGCGTCGTACCGCTCGGTGAAGCCCACGAACGCGGCGACCGCCGTACCCACCCCCTCGATCGGCATCGAGCCACTTGGCTGCTCCTCGATGTAGACGCCCGGCGCTCCGTACGACGCGGCCACGGCCACCATCTCCTCGCTGTGTCAGGCCTGTACCGCGCTGGTCAGCAGCGCGGGGTCGAGATCGGTCAGGTAGAACTCGCCGTAGTGCAACGGCGGGTAGACGCGCATCATCGGCTGCTCGGACGAGCACGCCAGGACCTTCACCTTCGGAAACTGATGCACGATGCGGGCGACCAGCTCGGCGGTGTCACTCTGGTCGAGATCGAGCACGACGACGTCGGGCAGCACCTCGACGAGCCGGCCCAACACATCGGCGGCGGTGGTCTCCACCAGCTCGATGCCGTCGACGCGGAGGATGTCCTCCAGGCCGACCCGGTGCAGGGCACCGAAGTCCCCCATCAACACCCGCGTCACGCGTACGAGCGTCGCTCCCGCACCGCCATCCCGGAAGGCTCAGCGGTGCAACCAAAGGTGCACCGCCTCACCTGCCCGTCGTGGTGAGGTTGGGGAGGGTGGCGTTGCCGGCGGCCTCGAGGCCCTCGTGGCTGAGCGGCACCACGAAGATCAGCCCTGGCGGCGCGCTGGCGTCCATTGGGGGCTGCTCGGCCTCGCAGACCAGGGCCTCCCCCGGCGCCGGCGGCATGACCAGCGACGCCAGCGCGGACGTCTGGTCGGACACGATGATGTCCGCGGTGCCCTCGCCGCCCACGTAAGGGTCGACGAAGATGAACGGCCCGTCGGTGCGCGAGGTCTCGGGCAGTGGCTCGCGGTTGCCGACCAGGTCGTAGACGGGCGAGAGCAGCCCTCGGTCGTACGCGCCCTCGCTGGCGGGCGACACCATGCTGCCGCCGGCGCCCGCGGCGACCCAGATCATCGCGTCCACGCCGTACGGCCAGAACTGGCCGGTGATGTTGGCCAGCGCGTTGCCCGACGGGGTGAAGGCGCCGGTCGCCAGCTCGATCGAGCCAGCGGGGGCCCGGTAGACGCCGGCCAGCCGCTGGTACAGCGAGACCGGCCCGACCGGGACGGGCTGGGTGAAGAGGCCGGACGCTTCCTTCGGTATGCCGACGTACGCGCGGGTGTTGCTGGGCGACACGAGCGTGCGCAGGACCCGCACCGCCGTGCCCTGGCTGGTCGCCGACTCGGGCAGCGCGTAGATCCCCTGGGAGCCGCGCAGCACACCGCTCGACGTGATCCCGGTTTCACCGGAGGCGGTGGTGAAATGCGCCAGCGCCCGCTCCGAGCCCGGACCCGAAGCCGCCGCTGGGCCGCCGATGAGACGCACGACGCCACCGGCGACCACGCCGATGATCGCGCCCGTGGTGGCGTCCACGACGTACGCCTCCACGCCCGAGAACTCGCCCTCACCGACGTCTTGCACGGCCCGGAACGATGTGGTGGACGCGGCCCCGCCGATGGCGTACGCGGTGACCACGCCGTAGCCGGCCCTCCCGAGTGCCCCGGCCACGCCGCCCGGCACGGCGAACAGCGCGAGGGCCTCGCCGACGATCTGCGCGTCGGACGGGCTGCTGACCAGCTTGTCGCCGGGTCCCGGGGCGTTGGCGACCTTCGGCCGCAGCAGGATGTAGCCGCCGACCGCGATCGGGATCAGCCACCACAGGCCGAGCGGGACGTCCGGGTTGGCGGGCTGTGCCGTACCGCCGGTGTGTGCCTCGCGTTCCAGGACCGTCGTGGACGCCGGCGTGCCGGTGCGCCGCGCCTGTCCGGCGTGGGCCAGCTCGTGCCGGAGCGCGTCGGCACGGCTCGGCGCGCCGGGCCGGCCGAGGTCGCGGCCGAGGTAGACGTCGCCGCGCCAGGAGAACGCGTGCGCGCCGAGGCGGGCCGCGGCGTCGTAGGACTTGGGCTCGTCGAAGATCCGCGGCGTCTCGGCCGCGACACCGTGCCCGATGCCGAGGCCGGCAAGGACGTGCCGGTGGCCGGACCGCCCGCCCGACGGACCGGACAGGAACGCGGCGAGCGAGCGGTTGGACACGCCGGCCGGCAGGGCCGGGGCGGGCGCCCGGTGCGCGTCGGGCCGTTTCTTGGCGAGCAGCTCCTCCGGGAGGAGCTCAATGCGCTGGCGCATCGCCGTTTCTCCTCGCGATGGAGTCGACCACGGAAGGCAGTACCTTCTCGACCGGCGGGCCGGCCGCCGACAGTGCCGTGGCGTCCAGGGTGGCCGTGACGACGAGGTCCAGGCCGGGCTTGAGCTGGCCGCCCAGCGCCGACCAGAAGTCGGAATTCTCGCTGCCGTCGCCGCTGCGCAGCGTCACCGAGGGCAGCGGGCGTACGTCGGCGAACGGGCCGCGCAGGTGTTCGGGTGCGATCACCTTGTGCAGCAGCAGTGCCGCCAGCACGTCGCCGAGCAGGGAGTGCTCGTCGCGGACCTCGCGGGTCCAGGCGGTCACCAGGTAGCGACAGTCCACTCTGGGCAGTTGGTCGCGCCGGGCGCGGCGGCCGTTGTCGAGGGCGACCACCTCCTCGCCGTACTCCCGTTCGGAGAGGTTGGGGCGCACGTCCCAGAGATACAGATCGACGGTGGGCCGGGAGACGCCGGCGGCCCAGTCGCCGTCGGGCGCGTCGAAGACGACGTCGACCTCGCGCTGGGCCAACGGGACCGTGGCGCGCAGGAAGGCTTCCAGCGACTCATCGAGCAGGTGCAGCATCGGCGTCTCGATTCACCAGGTCGAAGTAGCGCTCGAACTCGACCTCCGTGCGCAACCGGCCGAGCTTCTGGAACTCGCGCTTGAGCGAGAGCGCGACGTGCCGCATCGTGATCGGGCTGCCGTCTTCCGCGGCGAGGAACGCGGCGCTCAGCGCGGCGTTGTGTATGACGCCGCCGGAGACCTTGAACTGCCGGGCCAGGAAGTCGAGGTCGAGGTCGGCGACCGGCGCCGTCGGCGGAAACGCGCGGGCCCAGATCGCCCGGCGCTGCTCTTCCTCGGGCAGCACGAAGTCGACGGCGGTCGAGATGCGGCGCAGGAACGCGTGGTCGATGTTGCGCTGGAGGTTGGTGGCGAGGACCACGAGCCCGTCGTAGGTCTCCAGCCGTTGAAGCAGGTAGGCCACCTCGATGTTCGCGTACCGGTCGTGCGCGTCGCTGACCTCCGACCGCTTGCCGAAGAGCGCGTCGGCCTCGTCGAAGAACAGCACCAGGTCGCCGGCCGCGGCGGCGCCGAAGATGCGCTCCAGGTTCTTTTCGGTCTCGCCGATGTACTTGCTGACCACCGCCGAGAGATCCACTTTGTACAGATCGAGGCCCAGCTCGCCGGCGACGACCTCGGCGGCGAGCGTCTTGCCGGTGCCGGACGGTCCGGCGAAGAGCGCGACCGTGCCGGTCGACGGCAGCGGCGGAAAACGCCAGCGCCCGTACACGACCTCGCGGCCCCGGTGGCGTGCCGCGAGCTCGCGCAGCTGCCGGGCGTCGTCGGGCGGCACGATCAGGTCGTCCCAGGTGCGCCGCGGGCGTACCCGGACCGCGACGCCGTCGAGGTGCCCGCCGGCCAGGCGGCGCACGGCCGGCCCGAGACCGCCGTCGCCGGCGGCGACTGCCGCTGCCACGAGCCGCAGCTGGTCGCGATCCAGGCGGTACGCGGGGTCGGGTGCCCGGCCCAGCGCGCGCTGCCAGTCGCCGTCGTCGGCCTCCCCGCTCGCGACCCGCACCTCCTGCCACGGCAGCGGCGGCACGGACTCCAGCGGCAGCTCCGGCCGCGAGCAGAGCGCCCACGCCAGATGGTCGGCCCGCGCC
The DNA here is from genome assembly GCF_059359075.1 of Phytohabitans sp. LZ39. Classification (NCBI taxonomy): domain Bacteria; kingdom Bacillati; phylum Actinomycetota; class Actinomycetes; order Micromonosporales; family Micromonosporaceae; genus Phytohabitans; species Phytohabitans sp. LZ39. Next base: position 227,170 of record NZ_JCADBM010000016.1, read on the forward strand.
ACCGCGTCACGCCCGGTCGCGTCGAGCGGCGCGGCCAGGTCGAGCACCACCACGAGATCTCCGAGCGTGGCCTCACGCACCGTCGCGGCCCACTCCGCGCCATTTCCGGGTACCGCGCAGAGCAGGCGACCGCGCCCCGGCCACCGCTCGTCGACCGCGCGCAGCCGGCTCTCCCGATCGGCGCCGGTGACCAGCAGCAGCCCGCCGGCCGGTGTTCCACTGTGGTCGGTGAGGCGCCGCGACGCGCCGGGCGGCAGCTCGGGGTCGGCGGAGCGGTCGCCGTTGAGCTGCCAGGCGACACGGGCGGGCAGCGCACATGTGCGGGTGGCCCACGGACCGGTCGCCGAGACCTCGACGAGCTCGGCGCGGCGCAGCCGCGAGTCGGGCGCCACCTGGGTGGCGCCGGAGCCGGGGAAGATCCGGGCGAGCGTCGCGAGCGTGACCTGGGGCAGCTGCACGGAGTCCTGCACGTAGGCGACGAGTCGCTGCCGGGCCGGCGCCAGCTCCACGGCGGCGAGCAGGGCCAGCGCCTCGGCCTCGGCGCGGCCGAGCCGGGCCGACCGGACCAGCGCGGCGAACGCTGACGGACCGGCCAGCGAGTCGGCGAAGTCCTTCCGGCCCCGCTCCACCTCGGTGCGCACCCGCGCGCGAACGGCGGCCACGCGTTCCGGCTCGGGGCCGTCGAGGCCGGGCAGCGTGGCGAGGACGCGGTCGAGGTCTTCCTGCCCGACGAACAGGCCGGCGAAGTCGCGCGGCGGCCGCCCCTCGGCCAGCCGGCAGATCAGCGCCTCGCACTGGAGCAGGACGTCCGCGAGGACGGTCCACGGCTCGGCGGCGGTCGGCATCCGGGCGGCCGCTAGATCACGCCTTCCCGCGTCGCGAGGGCGACAGCCTGCGCGCGGGTCCGGCAGTTCAGCTTGGTCAGCAGGTCGTGTACGACGTTTTTGACGGTGCGCTCGGAGAAGCAGAGATCTTCGGCGATGCCGCGGGTGTCCATGCCGTCGGCGAGCAGGCGCAGCACCGACCGCTCGCGGCTGCTGAGCTCAGCGGGGCCGAGCTGCGAGTGCTGGCGCACGTGGACGAGCAGCCGGGCCAGCAGGTCGCCGGGGAGGATCACGGTGCCGGCCACGACCGCGCGCAGGGTGGTGACGAGCGTCTCCGGAGTGAGCGTCTCGTGCGGCAGCACCGCGCCGACCCCGGCGTCGACGATCTCGCGCACATGCTGCTCGCTGGCGGCGCGAAGCGTGGCGACGAGGCGGGTGCGGCGGCCCACGACGAGGCGCACGGCTCGGCGCAGCGCGCTGCCCTCCGACTCGAAGATCAGCACATCGAGCCCGGCCATGGCGGGCGTAGGCGTCAGCCCCACGCTCTCCCCGCGCACGACGAAGCCAGCCTGCTGGAGGCAGGCGGCCATGCCGCGCCGCACGATCGCGTGGCTGTTGTCGATCCAGACCGAGGGTGGTCCTTGGGTGTCCACCGGCACCACCCCCCGGTGTGTCTAGTGGTCGTCCCCCCACGCCATGATGCGACCACGAATTCACGCGCGACAACGATTTTTGGCAGCCGATTCTGTCGTTTTCCTGTCGTACCAGATATTGATCTCATGCATGCAATAAATGATCTGCACGAAGATCTGCCCGAAAGGGCAACCGGACGATCATTTCTATTTCGGGTTCTGGCGGGCGCGCTTTATCGTCGATCCCATGCCCAGGTACTCGGCGGAACAGATCTACGGTTTCGCGCGCCGTGCGGGCTTCTCGGCGGACGAGGCGGCGACGATGACCGCCATCGCGCTCGCGGAGTCGAACGGCAACAGCCAGGCGCACAACCCGGTCGGTGAAGACTCCCGCGGGCTGTGGCAGATCAACGCGCGCGCCCACCCCGACCTGGCGCGCCGTTTCAACCTGTACGACCCGCTGCAAAACGCGCAGGCGGCGTTCGCGGTGGCCCAAGGCGGGTCCGACGTCTCACCGTGGACCGTGACGCACGGCGGGATGGGTGCCCGCTACCTGCGCCATCGGGAGGCGGCCCAGCAGGCCGCGATCGCGTTCGGCGACGGTCCCGGGCGCGGCGTGTGGACCGGCACGCCCGGATACGGCCACCCGCTCTCCGGCGGGGCGGACGGTCCCGGGGCCGGCGGAGCGCCGCAAGCTCCGGTGGCGGCCGGCGGCCCGTCCGGCAACAGCGCGCTGGAGCGGTTTCTCGAGGTCGCCCGCGCGCAGGCCGGCGACCAGTACGTCTTCGGCGCCGAGACCCGCCTCGACGACGCCGACCCGGACACGTTCGACTGCTCCGAGCTGACCCAGTGGGCGGCCCACCAGGCCGGCGTGGAGATCCCCGATGGGGCGACCGCGCAATACCTCCATCTCAAAGAGCGCGGCATGCTGATCCCGGTCGAGCAGGCCAAGACCACGCCGGGCGCGCTGCTCTTCTCGTTCGACCGCGAGCCGCGGCCCGGTGACGGCCGCACGCCGGGCGCGCACGTCGCGATCAGCCTCGGCGACGGGCGCACGATCGAGGCGCAGGGCCGGCGCGCGGGCGTCGGCGAGTTCGACGCGAAGCAGCGGTTCGAGTTCGCCGCGGTGATCCCGGGCATCTCCGACGGCACCGCCACCCCACTGGCCGCGGCGGCGACGGCCGCGCCGGTGGCGACCGCCCCGCCCTCGGAGTTCGGCGGCGCCGACACCGACGAAGACGGGCTCACCGACGCCTACGAGCGCTGGCGTGGCCTCGACACCCGCGCCGCGGACACCGACGGCGACGGCCTGAGCGACGGCTACGAGCTGGTGACCAGCCGCACCGACCCCAACCGGGCCGACACCGACGGCGACCTGCTCGACGACGCGTTCGAGCTGACCCGTGGCCTCGACCCGACCTCGCCCGACACCGACGAAGACGGCCACCTCGACGGCAGCCTCGCCCAGGACCAGGTGGACACCGACCGCGACGGGCTCGACGACGCGCTCGAAGTGGCGCTGGGCCTCGACCCGCGGCTGGCCGACAGCGACTCCGACGGCTTCGGCGACGCCCTGGAGCGGCAGGCCGGCTCCAACCCGCTCGACGCGGCGTCCACCCCGTTGAGCGCGCTGGCCGCGGACCCGCCGCTTGGCGGGGTAGGAGCACAGCCCGATCCCGCCGGACCGGCCCCGGTGAGCTGATGGACGTGCGGATCGAGATCCCGCGGCACCCGGTCGAGCTACGGCCGGGCGCGGAGACCGGGGTGCCGGTCGAGCTGGCCAACCGGTCCACAACAGACGTCCGGGTGCGGCTCTCCGTCGCCGGCAGCCGGGCGGGTGCCTGGTCCACCGACGGCGAGCAGGTCGTGACGGTGCCCGCCGGCGGCACGCGGAGCGTCGCGCTCGCCCTCCGTCCACCCGCCGACACGGCGCCCGCGGCCACGTTGCTCCCGTTCACCGTCCAGGCCGTCGACGCCGACGGCGGCCTGGCGCTCGGCCGCGCGACGGGCCTCGTCCTGCTCTCGCCGCCCGAGGTGCTCCAGGTGAAGCTGTGGCGCACCTCCAACGGGCGCCCCGCGCACTTCACGCTCAGCGTGACCAACCCCGGCACCGACCGCCGTACCATCCGCGTCGAGCCGCGCCTGCATCCGGCCGGCGGACGTGTCGAGGTGGAGCCGGCCAGGCTGGACCTGCCGCCCGGCGGCTCGGCCAGCGCGCACGTCGAGGCCCGCCCGCCCGCACTCGTCGTCGGCGGATCCATCCCGTACGTGGTGACGCTGTCCTGCCACGACGACACCGCCGGCCCGGAGGCGCCCGCGCTGGCCACGGTGGACGAGACCGGGCAGTCGCCGCCGCGGGTGGGTCGCGCCGCCGCGGCCGGCCTGACCGCACTGCTCGTGCTGCTCGCCGCCGGCGCCGTGCTGTTCGGCGGCTGGGCGCGGCTCACCGGCGGCGAGTCCACTCCGGACACCCCGGCGGCGGAGATTCGGGTGCGCGCGCCGTACGCGTTCGTCGAGGCGTTCCAGCGTGGTGGCCAGGGCACCGCGAACGCGGAGGCCGCCCTCGCCCGGCTGACCGCGGCGGGCATGCCGGTGCGCCTCGTCGACAGCACCCGCTCGCCCGACCTGGCCGACGGGGCGGACGGCCTGATGGTGCTGCTCCAGGACGGATTCGCCTCGGACGCGGCGGCGCAGGCGTACTGCGACCAGCACCGCGCCCTGGCGCCGAAGTGCCGGGTGGTGCCCGCATGACCGGTTACGGGCTGGGTGTCGACCTCGGCACGACACACACGGCGGCCGCGGTCCGGGTCGACGGCCGGGTCGAGGCGGTCCAGCTGGGCAGCCGCCGGCCGGAGATCCCCTCGCTGGTCTTCGTGCTGCCCGACGGCGGAGTGCTCGTCGGAGAGCCCGCCGAGCGGCGTGGCGCGACGGAGCCGGAGCGGCTGGCCCGCGAGTTCAAGCGCCGCATCGGCGATCCGGTGCCGCTGCTGGTCGGCGGCGCGCCGTACCCCGCCCACGCGCTGACCGCCCGGCTGCTGCGGCAGGTGTTCGACATCGTGGCCGGGCAGTACGACGGGCCGCCGACCGCCATCACCGTCACCCACCCGGCCAACTGGGGGCCGTTCAAGCGGGAGCTGCTGGAGCAGGCGGTCCACCTGGCCGACGTGGGCGAGGTCACCTACCGCACCGAGCCCGAGGCAGCGGCGATCAACTTCGCCGCCGGCGAGCGGGTCCGGCCGGGCGAGACCGTCGCGGTGTACGACCTGGGCGGCGGCACGTTCGACGCGGCCGTGCTGCGCAAGACCGAGACCGGGTTCGCGCTGCTCGGCCGGCCCGAGGGGATCGAGCAGCTCGGCGGCATCGACTTCGACGAGGCGGTCTTCGGCCACGTCGTCGCCACGCTCGGCAGCGCGGTCGAAGACCTCGACCCGGAAGACGACGAGGCGACGGCCGCGCTGGCGCGGCTGCGGCGGGAATGCACCGAGGCGAAGGAGGCGCTGACCTTCGACACCGAGGTGATGATCCAGGTCGCGCTGCCCGGCCTGCACACGCGCGTGCGGCTCAACCGCTCCGAGTTCGAGGCGATGATCGGCCCGGCCCTGTCCGAAACGGTGGCCGCCACCGGCCGCGCGCTGCGGTCTGCCGGGGTGGCCGCGGGCGACCTGCGCTCGATCGTGCTCGCCGGCGGATCGTCGCGCATCCCGCTGGTCAGCCAGCTCCTCGGCGCGGAGTTCGGCCGGCCGGTCACGCTCGACCCGCACCCGGAGCACAGCATCGCCCTAGGCGCCGCCGCGACGACCGGCCCGGTTACGCCGCCCCGCCCGGAGACCGCGGCACCGGCCGCACCCTCGCCGCCACCGCCACCGCCATCGTCACCGTCGCCTTCGCCCGAGCCAGCGGCCGCTCGCCTGCCCGAGCGGATCGTCGCCACGGCGGCCGTCCGGCCCGTCGTGGCGGCTCGGGCAGATGCCGGCGAACGCCTGCCGAGGCCGCCGTCGGCGCTCGCCGCCCGGATGCGCCGGATGGCCACTCGCCTCGGTGGAAAGGGCCGATGGGTGGTCGCCGGGGCCGCCGCGCTCGTCCTTGTCGCGACGCCGGCGGCCGTGCTCGCCTGGCCCGACTCCGCCGATCCGGGTGGGGGCGGCGCGCCGCCGGCAAACCCGACACCGACCGCCGGCCCGGCGCCGACCCTGCTGTGGGCATACCCGACCGGAAAGCCGATCACCGGCCGCGCCGCGGTCGCCGGCAACGCGGTCTACGTCGGCGGCCAGGACGGCGCCGTGCACGCGATCGACCGGACCACCGGCCAGCGCCTGTGGCGATACCCGACCGGCAGCCCGGTGACCTCGTCGCCGCAGGTGCGCGGCGGCGTGGTCTACGCGGCCGGCCAGGACGGGACGCTCCATGCCATCGGCGCCGGCGACGGACGGCGGCGGTGGTCCAAGGCGGACGCCGGACAAAATCCCACGCTCGCCGGCGAGACGCTCTACGTCAGCGGCGACGAAACGGTGCGCGCGTTCAGCCTCAGCGGCGGCCGGCGGTGGACCTACGGGGCCGACGACCCGATCGCCACCGCACCGACGGCCTCCGGCGACACCGTGTACGCGACCACCGAAGACGGCAAGGTCCACGCGATCGACGCGGCGCGGGGCGACCAGCGCTGGGTGGGTCGGGCCGGCCGCGACGCCCTCTCCGCACCCGCGGTGGCCGGCGGGCTGGTGCACGTCGGCAGTGCCGGCCGCCGCCTGTACGCGCTGGACGCCGCGACCGGACGCGAGCGGTGGAGCTACACGACCACGGCCGGCGTCGCCGCCGCGCCGCTGGTCACCGGCGACACCGTCTACTTCGGCGCGTCCGACGGCGTCGTGTGCGCGCTCTACGTCGACGACCGCAGCGTGCGGTGGCGGTTCACCGTGGACGGTGGCCGTCCGGTGCCGGTGCTGGCGGACGGGGTCCTCTACGTCACCAGCCAGGCCGACCGGATCCACTCGCTAGACGCAGCGACCGGTGACGAGCGATGGGTGTCGCCGCTCGACGGCCTCGACGGCGCCGCGGCGCGGGTCGATGCCGGCGTCATGTACGTCGGCGCCGCCGACGGCCGCCTGTACGCGCTGCGGCTGCCGCCCGGCCTGGCGCCGGACATCACCACGCCCTCGGCGACCCCGTCGCCGACGCCGTCTCCCTCACCCACCAGGGTCACCCCGCGAAAGACGAAGAAGCCACAGCCGCCGCGCCGGTCGACCGACACGCCAAGCCCGATCGAGGACACGCCTCCTCCCACCGAACCGTCGGTGCCCCCTTCGCCGTCTCCGGAGCTCGACGCCGCCTCCCCGCCGCCCGACGGCGGCGGCTGACGGCTGGCGTCACCCGCGCAGGGCGGCGAGGATGCCCTCGCAGCTCCGGCTGGCCGCTCGGGCCGCCGTGCGCAGCTCCCGCGCCGACAGCGGGTGCTCGGCGACCGCCTGCCAGCGCGCCAGCGCCCGCTCGGCGGTAGCGGCCAGCAGCTCGGGCGGCGCGTCGCCGGGCAGCCCCAACCGGGCCGGCGCGGCCGTCCCGCCGCCGCCGAGCAGCAGGTCGAGCTCGGCGAGCTGCCCGGCTCGCCCCGGCATGCGGCCCGAGCGCAGCAGGTGCAGCAGCCGCACCTCGACGAACTCGTGCGCGCTGGCCCGGATCTGCTCGGCCGCCGCGCCGAGATCGGCCGCGGCGGGCTCGGCCGCCACCCCCGGCGAACGCAGCACCGCGTCGAGCGTGGCCAGCGCCGACCGCGCCTTCAGCACCTGCGCGCGGCCGACGAACTGGGTCGCCAGCGTCTCCCGCAGCCGGTCGAGGCCGCTGTGCGCGGTCAGCTCGCGGGCCAGGTCGCCCGCGCTGCGCACGGTGCCGTCGCGGATCAGGCGCACGCCGAGGCGTACCCCGAAAAGACCCAACCTGGCGAGGACCCGGCGCCGCTCCGCCTGGCCGGCCCCGGCGGCGGTCGCGGTCGCCGTGAACCGGTCGGCGGTGAGCATCAGGTCGACGGCGTCGGCCGCCGGTGCCGCCGCGATGCGGGCCAGCGTGCCGAACTCCTCCTCGCGCAGCGTCGCACCCGCCGCGGCGAGCAGCCCGGCGACCGGCAACACGATCGGGCACAGCCGGCGCAACCGCTCGTCGGCCTGGTAGCGGGCGGCCACCCGGCCCGCGGCCGCCATCGCGTCGAGCCGGCAGGCGCCGATCTCGTCGGCGCGGGACAGCACACCGACCGCGTTGACCGGGGTGCCGGACACGAGGTCGTCGCCGTGGAACGCTTCCAGGAAGCGCAGGTCACCGCCGTGCATGTGGCGCAGCAGGTAGATCACCGCGTCGGTGCCGGCGGCCCGTTCGCCGTCGGCCTCCAGAAACGACATCGTGCGCAGCGACACGTCGGCGGAGAGCGAGGCCAGCCCGGGCGTGTCGATGAGCGTGTGCTCGCGCAGCCGGCGGCTGGGCACCTCGACGGTCAGGTGGTCGACCTCCTCGGCGGGCCGGCCCAGCGAGATCCGCACGGCACCGGCCACCCGGTCGAACGGCCGCGCCTCGTAGCGCCCGTCGGTGAGGTGTGCCGTCACCTTGTACCCGGGCCCGTCCCGGTACCAGGTCACGATCCGGGTGCACTCGCCGGCGTCGGTCGGCGCCAGGTCCTCCCCCACCATCGCGTTGAGGAGCGTGGACTTGCCCGCCTTGAGCTTGCCCGCGATGGCGACCCGCAGCGGCTCGTCGAGGCGCCGTACGGCCGCGGCGAGCGTGGCCCGCGCCTCGGCGCCGGAGAGCTGCCGCCCGGCGCGGTCGAGCAGCGTCCGGACCTGGTCGGTCAGCGGCGTGTTCACGGCACCGCCCGGATGCCGCGGTCCGCGGTGACGCGCTCCGCGACCCGGTCGAGGTCGCGCCACCCCCGGTCGAGCTCCTCCGCGCGGCGGGTGCGGTCGTCGGCGCGCATCCCGGCGGTACGGCGCACCGCGGCCAGCGCCTGCTCGGACGAACGCCGGGCACCGCCGGCCCGGGCGGTGAACTCGTCGCGCAGAAACCGCTGGGTGCGGCGCACCGCGTCGCGGCTGTCCCGCCCGACCACGAAGCCGACGTCGTCGACGTACCGCCGCAGCTCCTGCTTGGCCTGCTGGCGGCGCTGCTCCACCTGGCGCTGCCGCTCGTCGCGGATGAGCTTGCGGCCCACCGTCAGCCCGCCCAGCACACCCACGGGAGCGGCCAGCGTCAGGCCGAGCAGGCTGCCGAACGCGCCGAGCATGAACAGGCCGCCGTACGTGACCCGGGCGGCGGTGAAGACGCCGAGGAACTGCTGCACCGACGACCGGTCGAACCGGACCTCGAGCCCGCTCACGGTGGCGACCGCGGCGGCCGGGGCCGGCAAGTCGAGGTCGAGGCTGTCGTACTCCAGGTCGAAGCGCCCGGCGACCTCGCGGGCCAGCTCTTCGGCGCGGGTGACGAGCACGAGGAGGTTGTCGACAGCCACGGCGGTCGCCTCGCGGGTGGCCCACGCCTTGAAGTCGTACCAGGTATCGCGGGGATCTCCGAGGTCGAGCTCCGCGTCGCCGCGGTGGACCATGGCGCGCAACCGCTCGCGGAGGTCGTGGTCGACGTCGGTGCTGAGGTCCTGGATGCCGTCGGCGAGCACCGTCTGCCAGGACGCCGACCCGGCGGCGAGGCTCTGGCGGCGCCGGGTCTGCTCGGCGAGCCGGTCGGCCAGCGCGGCACCGGCCGCCGGGTCCACCACGGCGGCACGCTCGGCACCGACCTGCTCCTTGAGCTGCGCGACGGCGAACGCGAGGTCGCGGCGGACCCCGGCCACCGCGGCCGTGTCGGCGCCGCCGAGCACGTGCCGGCGCAGGGCGTCGATCAACCGGGGAAACCCGGACTCCGCGTTGAGCGCCGCGCTGTCTCGGGCGCCGGCCCGCATCCGCAGGAACGAGGAGACCGGCACGACCGGCAGCGACAGGCCGGCCCGCTCCAGGTGAGCCCGGTCGAGCTCGGCGATGCGCCGCCACTCCGCGTGCAGGTCGGTCTTGGTCAGCACGCACACCACACGCGGGCAGCGCTCCACCGCCCGTTCCAGAAACTCCACCTCGGGCGCGGTCAGCTCCTGGGCGGCGTCGGTGACGAACAGGGCCGCGTGCGCCAGGCTCAGCGCGCCGAGCGTGAGGTTGCCGTGGGCCGAGTCGAGGCCGCCCACGCCCGGAGTGTCCACGAGCGACAAGCCGCCCCGCAGCAGGCGGCGGTCGAGCCGCACCTCGACGGCGCGCAGCCGGCCGCCGTCCGCCTCGCCCCCGGCCACGTACTCCCGCAGCCGCTCGAACGGCACGTCGATGGGCGGCGCCTGCTCGTCGACGGGGTGCACCCGCACGGAAGGCCTCGGCGCGTAGCGCACGATCGTCGGCACCGCGGTCACCACGTCGACGTCGACCGGGCAGACCTCGGTGCGCAGCAACGCGTTCACCAGCGTGCTCTTTCCCTGCTTGAACTCGCCGACCACCGCGACCGGAACGTCTTCGGCGAGCAGCCGCGCCCGCGCCCGGTCGAGGCGCTCGACAAGATCGGCCCGGTCGGCGTCGCCCGCCATCCGCGCCACCCGGTCGACGTCTGCCAACCACCGGGCAGTCCTGTCCTCTTTCATCATGAGGAATTCCCGACCATTTGAACGCCGTAAATGCATGATCAGTGACGGCTAAATGATAATCGCGGGCGGCCGACCTCGACAGCGCGCTAGATTTCGCGGCACCATTTCGTTGACCTAGGGGGTGCGGCGATGGTTGATCGAAAACCGCGCGGACCACTGATCACTTTGTTCGTCGGACTGGTGACCGCCCTCGTGTTGGGTGTCCTCAGCGCCAATGCGACGGAGGAGGATGTGGCCCGGCGTAATGCCGCGTCCGAGCAAGGTGCCGCGCCGGCCGCGACCACCCCGGCCGCACCCGCGCCGACGACCCCGCCGGCCACCACCGCACCACCGGCAGTACCCGCCGGACTCCGCGCCGCGTACGCCGGCGAGGTGAACGGCGGCGGCGCCAGCATCGCCATCGCGGTACGCGACGGTGGCGCCATCGCGTACCTGTGCGACGGCCGCCGGATCGAGGCCTGGATGCTCGGCTCGGCCGCGGACGGCAAGCTGGAGCTCTCCGGCGACGGCGGGGCCAGCCTGACCGGGACGTACGACAAGGACTCGGCGGCCGGCACGGTCACCGCCAAGGGTCGCAAGTGGACACTCGACATCCCGGTCGCCAAGAAACCCTCCGGCCTGTACCGGTCGACCGCCGACCTGCGCGGCGCTCGCGTGGTCACCGGCTGGATCGTGCTGGCCAACGGCGACCAGGTCGGCATCGCCAACAGCGGCGGCCGCACCGCGCCGGCGCCCCCGCTCGACCTGTCCGACCGCACCGCGACGGTCAACGGCGAAGAGGTGACCGCCGACTCGATCGACGGCACCACCGGCACCGGGTTCTAAGGGGTCCACGATGACGTCGCCAACCCAGACCGGCACCGCGCCGTCCTCCGCCGACAAGGTGGTGCTGGTGGCGATCCCGATCGTCATCGGCGCGGCCGTGTCGGTGGCGCTCGGCGTCTACGGCCGCATGCACGAGCCCACCGGCATCGCGGTCAGCGTGGCCGGCTTCTCCAGCCCGCAGACCGTGAAGGTGTGGCTCGCGTCGGGCGTGGCGCTCTTCGCGCTGGTGCAGCTGTTCACCGCACTGGTCATGTGGGGCAAGATTTCGTTCGTGCCGTCCGGCCGCTGGACCGGCCCGACACACCGCTGGTCGGGCCGGATCGCGTTCCTGCTGTCCATCCCGGTCGCCGTGCACTGCCTGTACGCACTGGGCTTCCAGTCCTACGACCGGCGGGTGCTGGTCCACTCGTTGCTCGGCTGCTTCGTCTTCGGGGCGTTCACGGTGAAGATGCTGCTGCTGACCCGGCGCGGCCTGCCGGGCTGGCTGCTCCCCGTCGCCGGCGGCCTCGTGTTCACCGCGTTCATCGGTCTGTGGCTGACCTCGTCGCTGTGGTTCTTCACCGAGGTCGGCGTAAAGCTCTAGAGAGGGTGAGGCTATGCCGGAGCACCTCGCGTCGCGCCGGGTCCTGCTGACCGCACCGTGCGCGGCCGCGGTCGCGGCCGGCCTGGGCGCGTGCAGCACGTATGGCGGCTCGTCCGCACCTGAGCCCGCTCCGCCGGCGAATCCACCCGCGACGGGGCAGCCGCCACCGAGCAGCCCGTCAGGCGGCGGGGAGGCGCCACCGCCGGCCGGCCCGCCGCCGCTGGCCACGTTGGCCAGCATCCCGGTGGGCGGCGGCCGGATCTTCGGAGACCAGAAGGTCGTGGTGACCCAGCCGGAGGCCGGCACCGTGAAGGCGTTCTCCACGACCTGCACCCACGCCGGCTGCGAGGTCACCGCCGTCGCCGACGGCACCATCAACTGCCCGTGCCACGGCAGCAAGTTCGCCATCGCGGACGGCTCGGTCACGGACGGCCCCGCGCCCCGCCCCCTCCCCGCCGTAGGCGTCCAAGTGGACGGCGATGCCATCAGGCTCACGTAGGCGATACACTTCGATGGTCGTCAATTCTTTGCGTAGGAGGCACCATGATTCGCGGCCGGCTGGTATTGGTTCTCGCGGCGACCGTCGCTCTGGCCGGGGGCCTGGCCGCTCCCGCTGAGGCCGCCCCGGCCGGGCCCGCGGCGGTCGCGTCCGACGCCGAACTGATACCGCTGCCGCCGCCCGGCCAGCCGGTCGTGTCGGAGCTGACGCCGACGAGCGCACGACTCACCTGGACCCGGTCGGCCGGCCCCGTGTTCCGCCACTCGATGAGCCAGTTCGTCGACGGCGCCTGGCGGGGCTACGCGTCGATGCCGTTCACCACCTTCGTCGTCGGTGCCCTCACCCCGGGCGGCACCTACACGTTCGCGGTGCAGTCCCACGCCCTCTGGGGTTCGGGGTACACCAGCAGCCCACTGTCGCCGCCGGTCACCTTCACCACGCCACTGAGCTGACGGGAAATGACTGTCCAATACGACGCAAAGTGAGCACTTGTGTCGTGGCAGCGCCGGAGGATTGACGCTTCCGATCTTTTTCGGATGCGATATTATGAATCCTCCGATACTGGCGCGAGCATATGAGATGAGTGCCCCGTGGCCGAAGTCGTGCTGGGTCGAGATCACCTCGACGGCATGTTGGAAACGCTACTACGAGTTCCAGCACTTGGTGATTCTGATGTGCGAGATGCACGGGTGGAAGATCTACGACGGGCGCTAGCGCGCCCGTTGGAGATCACCCGATCGGTCGACGCGAGGCGCGATCTCCTGGCGATCCTCAACGCTTCACAGACCTGTTCCGGCGGGCTCAAAACGTTCACTCAGATCGTTCTGCGCCACCATCGCGGCGACGACAGCGCACGAGCGGCCGCCCTGGCACACGACGCGAGCGGGCCCGCACTGCTCTCCGCTCCCGACCGGGAAAAATTGCGCGGCGTTCTCGCGAGCATTTCGATCGGCGAGGTCGCCGACGCGGTCTCCGAGGTCGGCGAGCTTTCCGAGGTCAGCGAGCTGCGGTCGCTGCAAACCTGGCGTGATACCGCCAAGGCGATCCGCATCATCGAGCGATTGCCGGTAGCCGCCGACGGCGTGCCGCCTCTAGTCACTTTCGTCGAGCGTCTGAAAGCGCTCGTGAGCGGCCAGACCTCCGAGCAGCTCCGGGTATGGGTGGACACGGTCGCCGGCGGGCTCGGCATCGAGGCGCGCGCGCTCGCGGGTCTCCGGGCGACCGGTCGGCACGGGCGGGGCGGTCACCCGCTCCCGGACGAGGCCGTCCAGCCGGCCGACTCCACCGTCGTCGACCGCCGCCGGCCGCGTCCGCGCCGCACCGACGAAGCCGGCATGCTGTGGGGCGGCGTCCCCATCCGCAACCGTAACTTCACCGGCCGCGAGGTGTTGCTGGAGCAGTTGGAAGAGGCTCTGCGCACGAGTTCCAAGGCGTCGGTGCTGCCACAAACCCTGCATGGGATGGGTGGTGTCGGCAAGACACAGCTCGTCATCGAGTACGTTTACCGGCACCTCGATCAGTACGACCTGATCTGGTGGATCCCGGCCGAGCAGACGGCGGCTGTGTTGAGTTCGCTCAGTGCTCTCGGCGAGCGGCTCGGACTCCCCACTACCGAAGATCGACAGCAATCCGCGCGAATGGTCATCGACGCCCTGGCCAGCGGAGAGCTCTCGTGGTTGCTGGTCTATGACAACGCCGATGATCCAGACAGTTTGGATCAGTTCCTGCCGTCGTCCGGCGGCGATGTGATCGTTACGACGCGCATCCAGGAATGGGCCTCGGTCGGGCCAGCGATCGAGGTCGACGTCTTCACGCGTTCCGAAAGCGTCGAGCTGCTACTCAAGCGCAGCCGTGACAGCGAGGGCAACGTCCGCATTCTCGAGTCCGACGCGGCACAGCTCGCCGAAAAGCTCGGCGATCTCCCACTGGCGCTGGAGCAGGCGGCGTCCTGGTACCTGGCCACGGCGATGCCGATCAAGGAATACCTGGAGTTGCTCGACAGCCACATCGAGCTGTTGTCCGAAGGAAAGCCGAGCAACTACCCACTTTCCGTCGCGGCTTTCGTGACTCTCGCGAGCGAGCAGCTGCGCCAGGACCAGCCAGCCACGGCTCAGCTTTTCGAGCTCTTCGCGTACCTCGGCGGTGAGCCGGTGGCGGTGTCACTGCTGGCCGCCGGCAAGAACGCGGACCTCACCGAGCCCTTGCGCGGCCTGCTGCGCGCCAAGATCCCACTCAGCCGGGCCGTTCGCGACCTCAACAGGTTCGGCCTGGCGAAGGTCGACGCCACGCAGCGGATCCAGGTGCACCGGCTGGTGCAGCGCGTGCTACGCGACACCATGCCGCCCGAGCTGGCCAAGGCGACCTTGCGCAACGTCAGAAACATCCTCGTCCAGGCCAATCCCGGCGACGCGGACGATCTCGGTGAGCTCGCCCTCGCCCAGCACGCCGAGATCGGTCCACACATCATGCCCGCCGACCTGATCAACGCCGACACTCTCGAGGCTCGCCAGGTCGTCGTCGAGCACACCCGCTACCTGTACATCATCGGCGACTTCGAAAACAGCCGTCGGCTGGCGGAGTGGGCCGCGACCGCGTGGGAGAAGGAAACCTTCGATCCGCGGCTCGGGCCAGATGGTGAGTTCACGCTGCTGGCACGCGCCCAGATGGCCAACGCGATGCGCTCTTACGGCGACAGCGCGAGCGCCGCCGAGATCACCCTCGACACCTACGAGCGCTTCCGCTCGAGTCCACAGCTCGGCCCCAACCACGAGTCCACCCTCATCACCGGCAACCAGGTCGGCGCCGACCTGCGCATCGCCGGCAGATACCTACAGGCCCTCGAGTTCGACAAGCAGTCCGTGGCGGCGCACCGCCGGGTGTTCAAGGCGGAAGACGACACGTACACGCTGCGGGCCAAGACCAACCTCGCGGTCGACTTCCGGATGGTGGGCAGCTTCGCCGAGGCGTTCAAGCTCGATCGAGAGGTCGCCGACTACTGGGAAGACGCGGGCCGCAGAGACTGGCGCGCCTTCGAGGCGTACATGAACATGGCACGCAGCTACTACGGCATGGGCGCCTACGCCGCCGGTCTTGAGCTTGTCGAGCGCTGGCGGGAGCCGCTGCACGACGCGCTCGGGTCAAGCCATCGGCTTTCTCTGCTCGCCGACCGGACATACGCCATCCTGCTCCGCAAGTCTGGCCGGCTCGACAACGCCACCGTCCTCCTCGAAGAGCTACAGGGGCGCACCCAGAAGCGGTTCGGGTCCAACCACGAGTACACCGTCGCGGTGAGCGTGAGCCGCGCCAACGCACTCCGCGAGTCCGGCGAGCTCGACGAAGCCGAGCAGCAGATCTCCGACGCCCTGGGCAGATACAAGTCCGACTTTGGCGAGCGACACCCGCTGACCCTCGTCGCCATGGTCAACCAGGCCATCATCCGGCGAACCCGCGGCGAGCTCGACGACGCCCGAGATCTCGACGACCGCTGCTTCGCAGAGCTCGCGAGCGTGCTGTCGCCCGAGCACCCGTACACCTTGTGTGCCGGCGCCTCGCTCGCCATCGACTTGGCGCTGGCCGGCCAGGCCGATGCGGCGCTCGACCTTTCTACCAAGGTGTTGCAGACCTCCCGGGAGACGACCGGTGGCGGGCACGAGGAGCGAAACGGCTTCGAGCACCCATACCTGCTGATGCGTGCGGTCAACCTCGCTCACGACCTGCTGGCGTCCGGTCACGCCAACGAGGGCAACGCGCTGCTCGCGGAGTCTCTCGACGCGCTGCGCCGGCTGTTGGGGCCGGACCATCACGAGGTCGTGTTGGTCGCCGAAGGTCAGCGTGCCGAGGGCGACATCGAGCCGCCGCCGACCTGAGCGGTCCGTGCCAGGCTCAGGCTGGCGTGGCGCCGGCGCCGTTGCGGTGCAGCCACTGCTGCCGGATGCGGGCAGTGGTCTCCTCCGCCGCCCGTGCCACGGCCGCCGGCACGGATACGCCCAGCAGCTCGTCGGTCGTCTCGCGCAGCCGGGCCACCAGCTCTCGACCTTCCGGAGTCAGCGCACCGCACTCTTCGATCGAGCTCAGGCCGATGTCCACATGGATGCGTCCGGTGGCAAACTGCCGCGTCGCGGTTTCCTCCAAGCCGTCGACCTCGCGCAGCACCCGCCACATGTCGACGACCCCGACGAACGCGTAGACACCCTGGAGGAGACCCGCCAAGGGCCGCGGGTCCGTGCGCCACGGCGCGAAGTACCTGCCGCGGTCGGCCGGGTCGCTCATCGGTACGAGGTCGAGCATCGCGCTCAGCTTGGAGTGCTGAAACTCGTGAACGATCGTCACCGCGAACTCCGCCGGTGACGGCGGGCGGGTCAGGCCGAAGACGCCGAAGGCATGGCGGATCGTGGCGCTGCGCGCCGATCGGCCGTCCGGGTCCAGCAGCGGTACGAGCGTCCGCAGCCCAGCCACCAGCTCCGCCGCGCGCTCCGGCCGGCGCTGCGCGAGCAGCTGCCACGCACCGGCGAAGTGCTCCTGCCAGGCGGCCACCTCGCTGGCGGCCAGCCGGGGTGCCGGCGGCACGTGATGTCCGTGCCGGTACGGGTCGACGTCGTCGAGGCCGACGGCGAGCCGCTGGCCCGCGGCCTCCGCGGTCAGCCGCCGTACCGGCAGCCAGCGCGACTCGTCCTCCTCGCCGCCCACCTCGAGGACCGTCCCGCCACCGCTGAGCGTGAGGCGACCGCCTTCCGCGGTGAGCAGCGCCCGTTCGGTGGCGCCGAGCTTCGCTACTCCGACTCCGGGTACGGCCGCGATACCTTCCCGCACCGGGATCTCCGCCGCGCCGTCGACACCGGTCGCCGCGCCGGCCACGATCGCGATGGCCGCGAGCTGTGCCACGTCCGTCCACTTCGGACTGCCACGGTGCGCCGCGCGGGCCGCGATCGCCGCCCAACCGCCGACAAGTGGGGCGCCGATCACCTCGCGAAACCGCTCAGGGTCACGGCGCCGAGCTCGCTCGAGAGCGCCGGCCACCGCGTCACGCTCGCTCGCCGGACCGGGCCACCGCTCCAACAGGTACCCGATGAGCTGAAGGTGCTTGCTCACCTGCGAGAGACGCAGGGCTTCCACCGCCGGCGCACCGCCAAGACCCCCGGCGAGCCGGTCGAACAGGGTCTTTTCGAGCTCGAAGACAGCGGTGCTCATGCGCGGACCTTTCCGGCCAGGGCGGAGAAGTCCGCGACGACCCGGTCGCGGACATGGTTGATGAGTCGTTGCAGGTCGGCGCAGTAGATCGACGGGTTGCGGAATCCAGCCCCCGCGCGGTAGCGGTGCACGTAGTGCCCGCCGCCGCAGACTTGATGGAGCGGGCAGGCCAGGCAGTCGTCGCTGAGGGCCACGCGTCCGATCTGCCGGGCCACGACGCCGGGGTCGTCGAGCAACGCGTCCAGCTCGTCCCGCCGGATGTCCAGACCGGTCGCCGACGCCCCCTGATACGCCGACTTCAGCGCATCGACCTGCTCGATGGTGCCGTCGGTCTCGATGACCGCGAGCGCGGCCGGGCTGAGCCCGATCTGCTCCGAGCTGCCCCTGCCGCCGAGCAGCAGCACGATCACGTCTTCGAACAGCTGGACGCTGGGCGGTTTCGCGTCCTTGTACCACCTGTCGAAGGCCGCGACGAGCCAGTCGCCGTGCGGCGTCGGCGAGCCTGGGGGCCGCTCTGGCGGGTTCTCCCAGTTCGCGTGGGGCAGGAGGAAGTTGATCGAAGGCGGCTCGAACGCCCGGAGCGCCTCGTAGGTGGCGACTGGATCGGTGCCGGCCGCGACAGTACACAGTAGACCGCCGTAGCTCGCACGGTTTTCCGGCTGGCGGAGCAGATCGAGCGCGGCCGCGACACGATGGAATGTGCCGCGGCCGTCGTGTGTCACCCGGTGCCGGTCGTGGTCCGCACGGGTGCCGTCGACGCTGACGCCGACCCGCACCCGGTGCCGCCGCAACTGCGCCATCGTCCGCTCATCGAGCAGCACCCCGTTGGTCTGCATCCCGACCTCGACGGCGCAGTGCTCCTCGAGGCTCGCGCGCAGGTCTCCGGCGAGCTCGCCGATACGCGCCGCACCGAGTAGTAGCGGCTCGCCGCCGTGCAGGATCACGCGGATCGACCGCAGGCCGTGCCGGACGACATGGCGGGTGAGACTGGCGACCGTCGCCTGCCACACCTCGGCCGGCATCACCGACGGCCGACCACGCCAGCTCTGGTCGGCGTGCTCGTAGACGTAGCAATAGGTGCATGCGAGATTGCACCTCGCATGCACCTTTACGATCACGTCACGCACCGGGACCGGCCGCCAGCCCGACTCGCGAAGCTGCTTCAGGTCCATCTCGCCGTACGGCCACGGCGCGCGCCGGATGTGATCGGCACGCACCGTAGCGACGGCGGGATGGGTCACTGCACGAAGGAACTGAACGCCGAGATGACGCCGTCAGGGTCGTCGAGGCTACGCACGAGCCGCTCTACGGAACGGACCAGAGCGGGATCACCGGAGGCCGCAAGGTCTGCGATTGCGAGGTTTGACACCTCTGCCAGCGGCGCCCACCGATTCGACTCCGACCCTGCGTCCATCGACGTGGCGTCCACGGATATCTACCTCCGTCTATATGTTGACTCGCGGCGGGCACAGTCCTGCCCGCCGCGCACACTTTGCCGGAGAAGTATCTAGGACTTAGAACTGCGGAGGTGTCAGATTTACACCTCACGGGAGCAACTTGACAAATCTTGACATGGACACGGTTTAGGCTGAGGGTGGCTCGACCAAACAATCGATACGCCTCTTGTGCGCCACGCTCTCGGTGATAGGGTGCGCGTCCCCCAGCGACACGCTCGTCCGAGCCAGCACGTCCTCGCGCAGCGCCTCCGACTCGCTGGTCTCTCCCGCCCCGGCCAGATCCAGCACGAGGTTGGCCGCGATCGCCAGTGTGTCTGGATGGTCTTCTCCACGCACCTCGCGTGCCTTCGCGTACGCGTCGGCGGAAAGCGCGCGGGCGACTTGTGCCCGCCCGCCAGCCAGCGAGTAGTCGGTGGCGAGGTTGGCGATCGCCGAGATCGTGAACGGGTGCCGGTCACCGAGCGTGTCGCGCAGTGCCTCGCTCGCTACCGCGTCAAGCTGCTGTGCCGGAGTCCGCTGTCCCTTGGCACGCAGGATCGCCGCCCGGTTTACCCGGGCCCCGAGCGTAAGGGGATGGCGACGCCCGAAGGTCCGCACATACGCCGTCTCGGCATCCGATGCCCAGACGTCGGCTTCCTCCACGGCATTGTGCAGATGCAACGTGTTGGCGTAGCTGAGCATCGCGGCAAGTGTGTACTCGTGATCCGAGCCGAACGTGATGTTGCATTCGCCGTAGTGGTCATGAAGCATCTCCAAGGCCTCCGCCACGGCGCCGAGACCGCGGTGCGCAAGTGCCAGGGTCCGCCGAAACAGTAAGCCGGCCCGGTCGAGTTGGGCGGGCAGTCGGCTGCCCGTGCCGGCGTACTCCGGCTGTAGTTCGAGCACCTGTCCGTACTGGCCCAGCCCGTACAGATCCTCGGCGAGCGCGTGTACCGACAGGAGAGTCCGCCAGTCGTCGGCACCGTGGTTGTCGCGGTAATAAGCCAACGCCACGCGGTCTGTGGCCCGAGCGGCGGCGAACTCGCCGAGGTGGCGCAGGCTGACCGCGAGATTGTGCCGGCGTCGGGCGGTACGGGCGTCCAACTCACCGTGTTGGTGCAGGCAGCGGGTGAGCGTGTCGCGATCGATTTCCAAAGCCCTGCGGTATTCCCCAGACAGGCGCAGGTCGGACGCGTGGCTGGACGACATGTCCAATGTGAGGTGGTGGTCTTCGCCGTAATCCGGGTCCGCGCGAAGCCGGCTCATGGCGTCTGCCGTCAGGTCGCGGGCCTCCTGATATCGACCAAGCCCGCGAAGCGCGTTGGCCCACTCACGGGTCGCCTGCAATACCAACTCGTCAGCCGGCCCCAGGTCGGGATCCGCACCCCACGCCGACACGGTCGAATCCGCGAGGGCGCACGCGCCGGCGTAGTCACCGATGATGTATCTGTATCGGATCTGGTGATACACCGTCTGGCGCGCCGCCGCCAACTTCGACCGGATGAGATCGGCGGGCAGCACGTGAGCGGCGATCTCCCGGTGCATGCCGATCGACACCACGTCGTCCGGTCGGCCCTGGTCCGCGGCGGCCAGGATCTCGTGAACGTTGTGCCGGGCCCGTTCCAAGGCGTCGGGTGACAGGACCGCACGCAACGCACCCCGCGTCACGGGCTGGACCTCGACCCGTTGATCGGCGTGTAGGCGGGCCAGCCCGAACTGCTGGATGGATCGCAGCGCCTTCGGCAGGTCGACGGGATTGCGAAACGTGCGCCACAGCGCCGTCGAGACGTTACCGGCCCGCCCCTGCCGTAACAGCGCCACCGACACCGGCTCGGAGCCGAACCACGCGAACAGTTCGAGAACCAACATCGCGGCCGGATCCGCCGTGTGGAAGGCCTCGAGAGCCACCTTGATGGACGCGAGCACCTCGGGTGGATGCGTAGACGGTGATCCTGCCGGCGCGTCGTCCGCCGCGGTGTGTTCCAGCCGCTGCTGCAACTCCTCCCAGGACAGTCCGGGCGCGCGGCGAAGCGCGGCGATGTGTTCGAGCGCGAGCGGAAGTCTGCCGATCTTGCCGACCAGCTCCATGGCGCGCTCTTCGGTCAGCGCCTCGTCCCGCTTTCGCAGGAACGCGACGGCCTCGTCCACGGTGAAGTCGGGCACCTCGATGCCGACGCTCGTACTCTCGTGTCCGAACGTCGGGTCGCAGGTGGTGACGATGACATAGCCGCCGAAGTTGGGCATCAGGCGGCGCACTTCGTCGTCGTTGACGCCGTCGAACACGAGGAGATAAGGGGCCGGCAGCGCTTCGAGGTCCTTGATGACGCTTTCGATCGTCTGCTCGGCGCTCTGCCCCATCCGGGTGCCGAGCCGGTCGGCCAGATCGAGCAGCGACCGGCGTGCCCGCTCCACCTGGTCAGCCTGCACCCACCACGTGACCAGGTGATCCGGTAGATACCGCTCGACGTACTCCCGGGCCAGCTGCGACTTGCCGACCCCGCTCAGGCCATGCAGCACCATCGGCGCGTGCGGGTTGGCGAGCATCTCCGCCCGCATGCGGTCGAGCAGCGCTCGGCGGCCGGTGAAGCTGATGTCGCGGTCGGGCAGCCCACCCACGATGGGCTCAGCGGGCACCGGCCGCGACGACTCGATCCGCGGACGCACCACGTCGAACGAGCGGATCACGGGGGTCAGCCGCTCCGGATGCATCGGCGACGGGGGTTTCAGCTCCGGCCGTGGGCCGAGCCGCGACTCACCGGTCGAGGCCGAGGCCGGCGACGCGACCACTCGGGTGGCTGTCCGACCCGCGCCACGAGCCGCCACCCACAGCGGCTTGAAAACTCGGTCAAGCTCCTTCTCCTCGGCGTCGAGCTCGCCACGCTGCGCCAGGGCGACCACGATCGACTTGACCTTGCCCCATGCGGGAAGCGTGGTGCCATGCAGCATGGCGCTCACGGTCTGGTGCGAAACGTTCTCGAGGCGGTTGGGGAGCCGGAAGATGTCTTTGCTGATAAGTCGGGCCGCGGGCTGCCCAGCGTGGTCGTAGAGCTCGTGCAGGGACACGACCAACTCGCGCAGCGGACCACTGGGTAAGTGATCCAGATCTGGCAACGGGATCGCCAAACAACACACTCCACGCGCGCGCCAACCCTTGTCAAGCCCTGATGGACAAGCTTTACATGGCACCTCACTCCTTAACAACTATCCGGCCACCGCGGTTCATGATCCTTTCGGAAGATCGCTCATTGGTTGCCTTTGTCAAGCTCACGGCCGGAGGCGGACGAGCAATTCACGCCCGACCGGTCGCGTAAAGATCTGTATCAACGGGGCCACAAAAGTAGAGACCTCACGCGCCGGGTTTCACGCTCATTTCAAGGCGTCAAT
Source organism: Phytohabitans sp. LZ39 (assembly GCF_059359075.1). Taxonomy (NCBI): domain Bacteria; kingdom Bacillati; phylum Actinomycetota; class Actinomycetes; order Micromonosporales; family Micromonosporaceae; genus Phytohabitans; species Phytohabitans sp. LZ39. The sequence goes on from NZ_JCADBM010000016.1 coordinate 249,184, forward strand.
CACGTCGCCGCCCGCCCGCCGGAGGAGAAGCCGTGAACGTCCCACTGGACACGAGCGCCATCGCGCTCCTGGTCCTGCTGTCCTGGCAGGTCGCAAGGGCGGTCGCGTTCGTCAGCGCCACCCTCGTGTCCCTGCTGTCGCGCAACCCCGCGCGTCGCGCGGAGGCCCGGAGGGTCCTGCGGATTCTGAGCCATCAGTATCACGATCCACAAGTCTGAAAGATCGAAATCTCGGCCTCGGGGCAGCGCTCTGGGTCAATTCGCCCATCGAGTGCTTCACTTATATGGATCGTCGACGCCGCGCCTCGAAAAGAGTCTCAATGAGCACAGACCGGTTTGGTCGAATGGTCACGTTCTACTCGTTCACCGGTGGCACTGGTCGCACGATGGCGTTGGCCAACATCGCCTGGATCCTGGCGGCAGCCGGGCATAGGGTACTCATCACGGACTGGAACTTCGAGGCTCCCGCCCTGCACAGATACTTCCGGCCCTTCCTGCGGCCGGAGTCGACCGAGCAAGCCACGGGCGTCGCCGATCTTGTCCGGGGATACGAATGGGATTTCGCGCGAGGCGCTGCGGAGTGGAAGCGTCACGCTCAGGTAGCGCCACACGTCATCGGCATCGACTGGGAGTTTCCCGGTGACGGGTGCCTCCACCTGCTCACCGCTGGCCGGCAGGATCGGCTGTACGCGCCGACTCTCAGCGCGATGAACTGGGACGAATTCTATGAGCGCTACGAAGGCGGGGCTTTTCTCGACGAACTGCGCGCGGACATGCGGCGTGGATACGACTACACGCTCGTCGACAGCCGCAGCGGGTGGAACGAGGTCGCGGACATCTGCACGATTCAGCTACCGGATGTGCTCGTCAACTGCTTCACCCTGAGCGCGCAGGGCATCGAGGGCGCGGCGGAGACAGCGGCATCGGTCCGGTACCGGTACGGCGGTCGCGAGATCCGTATCCTGCCGGTGCCGACCCGGGTGGACACCGCGGAGCAGGAGAAGGCCGAGATCGGTCGGATGCTCGCCATGAGCCGGCTCGCCGGCCTGCCCAGCCGACTGTCCGAATCGGAACGTGAGGAGTATTGGCGCGCGGTCGAGCTGCCCTATCGCCCCTTCTACGCCTTCGAAGAGATCCTGGCGACGTTCGGCGATCGGCCCGGGAGTGCCTCCTCCCTACTGAGCGCATACGAGGCGCTCACCCACCACATCACCGAGGGTGCGGTCACCCGACTCGCGCCGGTGCACGATCCGCTGCGCGCGTACACGCTCGCCCAGTTCACCCGCCGGTCCGCGGTGGTCGAAGAGGAGCTCGCCCTTGCGTACGTTCCCGCCGACCAGGTTTGGGCCGAGTGGATCGAGCGCCTGCTGATGTCGGCCGGCGTTCGGGTACACGACGCGCCGTTGAGCACCACCGAGCGGGGCACCCGCCGGGCGTCACACGAGGCCCGCCTGCTGCTGATCGTCTCGGCTGCGAGCGCCGACATCCAGGCGACGCTGGTGCCCCGGAAAAGGGACGACGGCGTGCTGGCGGTCTATGTGGACGAGGTCCGTACCCTACCCGGGCTGACGACCTCGGCGTCGGTCTTCCTCGCCGGACTCGATACCGACGCCGTGATGGAACGGATCCTCCGCCTTGTCGGCCGCACGGGCGCCGTGGTGCCTCCCGATCGTCGCCAGCTGGGCCGGCGCTTTCCGGGACACCCTCCCGAGATCGTCGAACTGCCGGAGCGAAACCCGCGCTTCACAGGCCGTGAGGCGGAGCTCCGCCGGATCCGCGCCTACCTGCACTCGCACACCGAAGCCGACGCGTCGCGCCGCCCCGTACCCGTGTTGTTGCACGGGCTGGGCGGTGTGGGAAAGACCCAGGTGGCGTTGGAGTACGCGCACAGGTTCAAGAACGCGTACGACGCGGTCTGGTGGTTCGGCCCGGACGAGGTGCGCGGGCCCGCCCTGGCCGACATCGGCCGGCCGGCGCCCAGAAAGCCGTACGCCCCGTGGCTGGTCGTCTGCGACGACGCGGACGACCTCGACGTCATCACCGGCCGGCTCCCGCCGGGTGCGGGTCATCTGCTCTTCACCTCACGTGGCGCCGCCTGGCAGGACCTTGTGCACACGACAAGGATCGAGGTCTTCAGCCGGCGCGAGAGTGTCCAGCACCTCCGCCGCTTCGTGCCCGCCATCGAGGCCCGACAGGCCGACCGGCTGGCGGCCCTGCTCGGCGACCTGCCGCTGGCTCTGGAAGGCGCCGGCGCCTGGCTCGCCGAGACGGGCACCCGGGTCGAGGAGTACGCCCGGCAGGTCGAGCGGGACGGCGTCGCGGGCGTCGAGCAGACCTGGGCCCGAACCCTGGACCGGTTGCGGGAAAGTCACCCGACCGCGCACCGGCTTCTCCAGCTCTGCGCGGTGCTCGCTCCGTGCGTCGGGCTGGACGTCATCTACGCCGACGAGTTCGCGGCGGCCCTCGCCCGAGACGACCCGGCGGTCGCCGATCGTCCCTACCGCGCCCAGCTCGTACAGAGGATCAACCGCCTGGCCCTCGTCAGGCTCGACGTCGGTCGCCGCGAGCTGCACGTCCACCGGCTGTTACAGCACCTGTTGCGGAGCCAGCTCGACGACGACGGGCTCGCGGACGCCCAGCACCAGGTGCACGGCGTGCTGTCCCGGCTACGCCCGTCCGCCGGCGTCGACGACCCGACCACCTGGGCGTGGTTCGGTCTACTGTGGCCCCACCTCGACCACTGCGACGCGGCGAGCTGCCGGGACGAGCCGGTACGGGAGCTGATCCTCGACCGGCTCCGGCACGATCTGGCGCGCGGCGCTCTCGTCGACGCGCACACGCATGCCACGCGGACGGAAGCCACCTGGCGCGAGTCCGGCGTAGTCCACCACCGGCAGGCGCTCCGGCTGCGGGACCTGCTCGGGCGCATCACCCGCGACCTGGGAGGGGCGGACACGGCGCACGCCATTCACGTAGAGGTCCTGGCCGAGCAACGCGCCCTCCTCGGACCGGCCGACCCCGACGCGCTGGGCACCGCCTGTGCTCTCGGAGCCGACCTCCGCGCGCTCGGGCGGTACGCCGCCGCGGCCACGCTCGACGGGGAGACGTACGCCGCGAGTCTCGAATCACTCGGCGCCGAGCACCCGGCGACGCTCCTCGCGGCCCACGGCCTGGCCGCCTCCTACCGCGCCGCCGGGGAGTTCCGCGCCGCGCGGGTTCACGATGAGCGGGGGTACGAACTGCGCGGCCGGCTCCTCGGCGAGAGTCATCCGCTGACCCTCGCGTCGGGCGGAAGTTTGGGACGCGACCTGCGCGAGGCCGGCGACTACACCGGCTCGGTCGCGTTGCTGCGTCTGATCCGCCGGGCGCTCGAAGAGACCTTCGGCTCGAACGCCCTCCCCGCGCTCGTCGCGTCGGCGAACCTCGGCGTCTCGCTGCGGTGCGCCGGCCACGCCGACCTTGCCGCCCCTTTCCTCGACGAGGCGTACGAAGGGCTGAACGAGCAGCTCGGTCCGGCGAATCCCGCGACACTCTCGTGCCGCCTGAGCCGAGCCGTCAACCTGCTCGCGCTCGGCCACGCCGGCAGTGCGGTCACCGAGCTGACGCAGGTACACCTCGCCTACGAGAGCAGCCTCGGCCCCCGGCACCCGTACGCCCTCGCCAGCCTCAACAACCGCGGCGTCGCCAGCCGCGCGTCCGGCGACACGGCGCTCGCGCGCTCGCTGCTCGACGAGGCCAACATCGGCATGCGCGACGTGCTGGGCCCGGACCACCCGCACGCCCTGGCTGTCCGGCTCAACCTGGCCGCGCTGCACGCGGAAGGAGGACAACCGGAAGAGGCGTCGGAGATGGCGCGCGGCTACGCCGAAGACACGGCCCGCGTGCTGGGGCACGAACTCCGCACCCTCGACCCACATCCGGCTTGGTAGCGCGCGGTGGCGCGGGATCGGTCAGTAGGTTGGTGCGTCGTCAGACGGACCGAGCGTGCCGCCGATCAGCCAGCAAAGCATCTCCGGCAGGATCTGCACCGCGCCGAAGTGTGCCGTCTGCGCCTGCACCTGCGCGTAGGCGCGAGGGATCCGGGCGGCCAGCCACCGGGTGTGGCTGGCCGGTGAGAAGTTGTCGTCGGCACCGTGCCACAGCAGCACCGGCGGCCGGATGTGTTCCGGCCGAAATCCCCATTGGGAACGCAACGCGAGAACGTCGTCGATCCAACCGTATGGACCTGCCCGGAACGCTTCGGCGTACGTCTCTGCGAGCAGGCGGCGAATCACGATGTCACCGACCACCCGCAGGTCCGGATCGGTCATCTGGCCGCGCAACACCTCGACGAGATGCTCCGGGTCGCGGCGGGCACGGTCGGCCCGCAGCCGCAGCCGTTCCACGAGCTTCGGCCCGTCGACGTCAGCGGTCGTGTAGGCGTTGAAGTTGGCATCCGTCATGCCGTGAAACCAGTCGAGGTCGTACGCGTTCGCCGGCGCCAACCCGACCAGTACCGCGACCCGCGATACGCGCTCGGGCAGGAACGCGGCGGCCGCGAGGGCATGCGGGCCGCCCCCGGAACGGCCGACCACCGCGAACTGCTCGATCCCCAGATGGTCGGCGATGACCTCGATATCTTGCGCCGCGTCGGCGACGGTCCGCTCTGGCGATCGATCGGATTCGCCGTATCCGGGGCGGTCGTAGCAGACGAGACGAACGCCGAGCCGGTAGAGAACGCTCGCCCGCGGTTTGGGACCGACCCTGCTGCCCGGCGTGCCATGGAGCAGGAACACCGGTGACCCTTGCGGATTTCCCGAAACCTCCACCCGAAGACGACGCCCGTCACGAGTCCTGATCCGAGACACCCTCCAGGTTACCGGCCGGGCTATGGGGTGGCCGGCTCCTCGGGCGTCGCCGCGCCCGCCGCGGCCTGTGCCGCCGCGCGCATGCGTAGCGCGGCCGCTACCGCCACGCCGCCGCCTACCGCGATCACCGCCAGGATCACCAGCCGGGCGGCCACCGGCGGCCACGGCACGGGTACCACGCCGCGGGCGAAGACCGCCGCGTTGGCCGCGCCCGCGAAGACGGCGACGCACGTGCCGGCCATGGCGAGCGCGAAGTCGGCGGCGGGGCGGCGGGCGAAGGCGTAGCCAGCGGCGGCGACCACGGCCAGAGCGGTGACCACGGGCCACACCTGGCCGACGAGCAGGCCGACAATCACGCGGCCCACTCCCGTGGTGCCGGCGTCGAGCTCGCGGGCCACCGCGTACGCGATCGCCAGTGGACCGGTCGCCGCGGCCAACCCGGCCAGGACCGGCAGCGCCCGCGACCACAGGCCCAGGGCGGCTATGCCGATGCCGGCGATGATGACGAACGCCCACCAGACGCCCGGGCTCGGTGGCGGCACCCAGTCGAGCGTCCCTTTTACCTCCATCGTGGACACTCCGTCGCGGAGTGGCACGACCCAGTCGCGTACCCGTTGCTCCCGGCCCGGGTCGGCTTGGACGGCGGGCGGCGGTTGTGCGCTCATCCAATGTGTACGGTGGTCGTGCCAGCGGAAGACCGGCTCGTCCGACGCGCGCCGCCACTCGGGCGGCTGGGTCGGGTCGGCGGTGGCCGGCGGCTCGGAGTCGCCGGCGAGCGTCGCGTTGAGGTACGTGGCCGGGGATCGCGTGTTCTCGTACACCCCGTCGGGGCGGACTTCCAGGTAAGGCTCGCCGTCGTAGCCGAGCACCTCGATGGTGCGGCCGGTGCGGTTTTCGAGCTCGAGCCGCCCGCCCGCCTCGACGGCGCGCACCGTGAGCCCCGGCATCGGTGGTGCCGAGGTCACGACCGTGCGGTAGTTCGTCGCGTCGGGCGCGTCGCCGCCGTGTGCCAAGGCGGGTGCCGCGGCCGCCAGCGCCCCGAGGACACCGGCGGCCACGGCGTAGCCGAGCCTTCTCAGCCGACGGCCGCCAGGATCGCCTGCGTGGTGGGCTGGACGTCCTTGCCGCCCACCCGCACGGTGGGCGTGCCGGTGACGCCGTCCCCGCTGGCCTCGTCGGT
>NZ_JCADBM010000017.1:0-240762 GCF_059359075.1 Phytohabitans sp. LZ39
CCCACGTCCGCGTCAGCTGCGGACCGTATGCTCCCGCGGGCACCGCTCCCGGCCGGCGGCTCGCAGCGCTCGCCGAACCCCCCGGCCGTCCACTGCCGGCTCCGCGGGACAAGCCCGAACGGGTCTATACGGCCCCACCTGACGCCCATCCTGACGCAACGTAACCAGCCAAACGGGCCAGACTTCGAGATCTAGCAGACTTAGGGTTGAAATAGCGCCCAAACTCTCCTAGATCTCGAACCTCGCGCCGCTCACACCCTCGTGGCGGTTACACGCAGCGACGACAACCCCATTGCATTCCCGGATCGCCGATCCGAGAACGGGCATTGTGGACAAACGTGGACCACCGCCTGGCGCGAGCCCCGTCACCCCGCCCCCCTTTTCCTGCCGGCCGGTTGCGCGCAGGGGTGAGCGCGACCAACGGCGGACGGGTGAGGCCGCGGGAGCACAGCAGCTCCGTCCACAGCGCCGAAGTCGACAGGCCATCGGCCGCGAACCCGGGGACGTGGGCTGGCGGCGCGGACCTGGCAGCGGAGGCCGGGGGTTTCGGCGAGCCCCGCGAGCCGCCGGCCGCAGCGGTCTCCGGCGGGAGCAACGGTCCGCCGCTGACCCGGACCCGGGAGACCTGGTTCGAGGAGAACCCCTGACTCCGCAAGGTGTCTAGTGCTGACGCGGAAGGGGCAAATCGCTGTGAAAGGGTCTAGATCCAGCCTTGTTGCCAGGCGTGGTGGGCGGCGGCGTGGCGGGAGCTGGCGCCGAGCTTGGTCATGGCCGACGAGAGGTAGTTGCGGACGGTGCCGGGGGCGAGGTGCACCTGGGCGGCGATCTCCCGCACCGACGCGCCCGTACGGGAGGCGCGGAGGACCTCAAGCTCGCGTTCGCTGAGCGGGCAGGCGTCTTCGGTGAGGGCGGAGGCGGCGATCTCCGGGTCGACGTAGCGCCGGCCGGCCGCGACGTCGCGGATGATCTCGGCGAGGCGGGTGGCCTCGGTGGTCTTCGGCACGAAGCCGCTCACCCCCGCGGCGAGTGCCCGCCGCAGCACGGCCGGCCGGGCGTGGCGGGTGACCAGCACGATCCGGGTGGGCAGCGCGGCCCGGATCTCCTCGGCGGCGCGCAGGCCGTCGGTGGGCGGCATCTCCAGGTCGAGTACCGCGATGTCCGGCCGGTGCTCGGCGGCCAGCCGCACCGCGTCGGTGGAGGTGGACGCCTCCGCGACCACCTCGATGTCGTCTTCCAGGCCGAGCAGTGCGGCCAGCGCGCCGCGCAGCAGGTCTTCGTCGTCGGCGAGCAGCAGGCGGATCACGGCGCACCCACCGGCAGTGTCGCCGCCACCTCGAAGCGGTCGCCCTCGTGCCGCCAGGTCAGGTCGCCGCCGGCCGCGGCCAGCCGGTCGGCGAGGGCCGCGAGGCCGGACGCCTTCCCGGCGGGCGCCACCGCGCCGTCGTTGCGCACGCTGAGCCGCGCGCGGTCGCCGTCCACGCGGTACTCCACGTCGGCGCGTGCCGCCCGGCTGTGCCGCAGCACGTTGGTCGTGGCCTCGCGCATCACCAGCCCCAGCAGGTGGCGGCCGGCGGCGGAGAGGCCGGGCGCGGGCGCGAGGTCCATCCGCGCGTCGATGTCGGCGGCGGCGAGCACCCGGGTGGCATTGGAGATCTCCTCCTCCAGCGTCGTACGGCGATAGCCCTGCACCAGCGCCCGCGTCTCGCGCAGCGCGTCGGCCGCGATCCGCCGCACGTCGCGCATCTCGCCGGCGGCGCGGGCCGGGTCGGCCTCGGCGAGGCGGGCGGCGAGCTCGCTCTTCAGCGCGATGACCTGGAGGTGGTGGCCCTGGACGTCGTGCAGGTCGGCGGCGAAGCGGAGCCGCTCGTCCTTGACCGCCAGCTCGGCTTCGAGCCGCCGCGCCGCGTGCAGCCGGCCGGCCACGTCCCACGCCCACAGCGGCCCGAGCACCGTCCACCCGCTGAAGAGCACCAGGCCCGCGGGGAAGAGCGCCGCGTAGAGCGTGCCGCCGTCGCCGGTCGCCCAGGACACCACCCATCCGGGTACCGCCGCGGCGGCGGCCGCCCCGGCCATCAGCCACCACTGGCCGCGCGGGGGCAGGAACATCGCGCCGATCGCCATCATGACCGCGGGGGCGACGACCCAGCGGCCGTACTCGCCGAAGCCGAGCTCGACCGCGCCCAGCAGCGCCGCGCCCGCTCCCCCGGCGGCCAGCCAGCCGCGCGGCACCGGGGCGGGTGTCGCGGCCAGGCGGCGGTGGAGCAGCACCACGCTCGCGGCGACCGCCACGCCCAGCGCGGCACCGCCGGCGAGTCGCGCCCAGGCCGGCGTGCCCGCCGCCACGAGCCACGCCCCGGCGAAGAGGACGAGCGCGGTCACGACCGCGGCGGCCAGCGTCCACCACGTGTACCGGCGGAGGCTCACCAACCCCGTCCCGTCCACCACGCGGCCATTGTCGCAGCTGGGCGACATGACAAGTGTCATGAGATCACGTGCGGAGAAGCCACTGGACCGGGCGGCCGATGTGCTCCAGTATGGACGGCAGGAGATATACCCCCACGGGGTACCAGTATCTGAAGGAGTCGCTCCGATGAAACGCTTCCTCTGGCACTACGTCGAAATGATCATCGCGATGGCCGCCGGCATGCTCGTGCTGGGCCTGGCCCGCGCCGGCCTCCTGGGGCTGCTTGACGTCGAGCTCTCCAGCGCGACGCAGCCCGAGCTCGCCGCCCTGCTGATGGCCTTCGACATGTCGGTCGGCATGGTCGTCTGGATGCGCTACCGGGGCCACGGCTGGCCCGGCACGCTGGAGATGGTCGCCGTCATGTTCGCGCCGGTGGTGCTCCTCGCGCCATTCACGCTCGCCGGCCTGATGTCCGGCCACGCGCTGATGATGGTCATGCACATCGCGATGCTGCCGCTCATGCTCGCCGTCATGCTCCGCCGCCGCGCCGAGTACACGCACGGCCGCGAGCACGCGGAGCTGGCCCGATGACCGCCGCGACGATCCCGGTTCCGCGACACCGGATGATCCGCGCCCTGGGCCGGCGGTGGCCGACGGCGCTGGGCGTCCTGACGGCCGTGGTGACCCTGGGCGGCGACGTGGCCGACCAGGTGACCGGCCTCGGCGAGACGCTGCTGTTCCTGCCCTGGATCTACCTGGTCGTGGCCCGCTCCGGCCGGCGCGGCCTCTCCTGGCCCGTGCTGATCGCGGTGTTCCCGCTGAGCGTCGTGCTGCGCGTCCTCGACGTGCCGGTGGTCGCGGTGGCGGTGCCGCTCGCGGCGGCGGCCCTCGCGTGGAGCGTCATCGGGCACGTGCCACGCCCCGCCACCGTACGCGTCCAGGCGCTGGGCATGATCGGCTTCGGCGCTCTCGCGCTTGTCGCGCTGGCCGTCGACACCGACCTCGGGCTCTACCTCGTGGCGGCGGGCTGGTTACTCCACGGCGTGTGGGACTTCGTCCACCTCAAGCTCGACCGGGCGGTGGCCCGCTCGTACGCCGAGTGGTGCGGCGTGCTCGACGTGCTGACCGCCGCCTACCTGCTACTGCTGGTCTAGCTCGTGCGCCAGCAACCGCTCCAGGCCGTCGAGGATTCGGGCATCGGCTCTACTTCCGCTCGAGCGCCCCGCACGGACGATGCCGTCGATCGATAAGCATCTCTACGATTCATCGACATGAGACTCTCCACCGCTCCCCTCTCCCGGATCGCCGGCCTCGCCGCGGCGGTCGTCGTGGGTCTGGGAGCGATCACCGTCCTGCCCGCACCGGCACACGCGGCGACCGCGACGTTCGCCAAGGAAAGCCAGTGGTCCACCGGCTACATCGGCAAGATGACCGTCCTCAACAACACCGGCAGCGCGATCACCTCCTGGCGGGTCGAGTTCGACCTGCCGGCCGGCACCACGGTCTGGTCGCACTGGAGCGCCCGCCTGACCCGCTCCGGCGACCGGTACGTCTTCACCAACGAGGCGTGGAACGGCACGCTCGCCGCCGGCGCCTCGACGAGCTTCGGCTGGATGGCGCGGGGCAGCGGCGAGCCGCAGGGCTGCACGGTCAACGGCGCACCCTGCTCCGGCCAGCCGCCCGCCGCCGACGTGACCCCACCCTCCGCCCCCACGAACATCCGCGTCACCGGCAGCAGCCTGCTCACGCTCACCTGGGACCCGTCCACTGACGACACCGGCGTGGTCGGCTACCAGATCTTCCACCGCACCACCCAGGTGGCCACCACGACCACACCGAGCTGGACGACGCCGGTCCCGCCGCCGATGGTCACGACCTACGGGATCCGCGCGGTGGACGCGGCCGGCAACCTCTCGCCGTTCCTGCCGTACCACTTCGGACGGCTGCCGGACACGACACCGCCGACCGCTCCCGCCAACCTGCGCATCACCGGCACCCTGCACCAGAACAACCTCGTCGTGCGGTGGGACCCCGCGACGGACGAGACCTTCCTGACCGGGTACGAGGTCTACCTCAACGGCGCGCTGATCACCAAGACCAGCGGCACCACCGCATACGTGCCGTACCGCGGCTTCGGGACGTACATCGTGCGAGTGCGCGCGTGGGACAGCTCGGACAACTTCGGCCCGTTCGCACAGTCGGGCATCGCGATCGACCCGCCCCCACCCACGACCCCGCCGGTGTCGCCACCGGCCCGCTGACGCGGCTTGACGGACGTGGCGTTCACCCTCCGGCGGTGGACGCCACGTCCGAGTAGCCTTCCTCCCCGTGCACGACGACGAGCCGACGCTCCACATGCCCTCCCCTGGCTCTGCCCCTCAGCGGGCGTCGATCAGGCCCGCGGCGCGCAGGTCGGACCAGACGGCCGGCGGCACCGGCGCGGCGAACGACGCGAGGTTGTGCCGCACCTCGTCGGCCGAGCGCATGCCCACCACGACCCCGGCCACCGACGGATGGGTCAGCGGAAACGCCATCGCCGCCTGGGGCAGCGTCACCCCGTGCGCCTCGCAGACGTCGGCGATGAGGTTGGCCCGCCGCAGCAGGTCGGCTGACGCCGGCGAGTAGTCGAAGCGCGCGCCCTCGGCCGGCCGCGGCGTGGCGAGTACACCGGAGTTGAAGATGGCGGCGGCGAGCAGCGACACCCCGCGCTCGGCGCAGGCCGGCAGCAGGGTGTCGAGGGCGGACTGGTCGAGCAGCGTGTACCGCCCGGCCAGCATGACCACGTCGACGTCGGTCTCGCGGACCAGCGTGGTCAGCTTCGCGGTGTCGTGCATGCCGGCGCCGATCGCGCGCACCACACCCTCGGCACGCAGCTCGGCCAGCGCCGGATAGCCGTCACGGAGCGCCTCGTCGAAGTGGGACTCGGCGTCGTGCAGGTACAGCACATCGACGCGGTCGAGGCCCATCCGGCCGAGCGACTCTTCGAGGCTGCGCCGCACGCCGTCGCGGCTGAAGTCCCAGACCCGGCGGTGGGTGGCCGGCACCGCGAAGTCGTCGTCCTGGCGCCCCGCCGGATCCTGCGGCACCAGCAGCCGCCCGACCTTGGTGGAGACGGTGAACTCCCCGGGCGGGCAGCCGCGCAGGAACGCGCCGATCCGCCGCTCGGAGTGGCCGATGCCGTAGTGCGGGGCGGTGTCGAAGTAGCGGACACCGCCCTCCCACGCGGCGGCGAGCGCACCGGCGGCCGTCTCGTCGTCCAACGGCGCGAACAGCCCGCCGAGCGGCCCGCCGCCGAAGCCGAGCGGTGAGAACACCTAACCTCAGCCCTGTGACGCGGTGATGTTGACGAGCCAGGAGATGCCGAACTTGTCGATGCACTGGCCGAACTCGTCGCCCCACACCTGCTTTTCCATCGGCATGGTGATCGTGCCGCCGTCGGAGAGCTTGTTCCAGTACCCGTGCAGGTCGTCACCGTCGTCGCCGCTGACGCTGATCGTGATGTTGTTGCCGGCGTCGACCTGCCACTCGGGCGTGGTGTCGGCGGCCATCAGCGTGAACCCGCGCGGGGTCTCCAGCTGGCCGTGCATGATCTTGTCGGCGACGGCCGCGTCGCCGCCGAACTCGCCGAACGTGTTGATCCGCAGCTCGCCGCCGAAGACGTCCTTGTAGAACTCCAGCGCCTGCCGCGCGGTGCCGTCGAAGTTGATGTACGGGTTGAGCCGAGAAGCCATCGTTCGCTCCAATGCGAAGGAGGACTGGACCTGTGCAGGCTAGCCCCGATCGTCCGACGACGGGAATGAACCGCCGTATCGTGACCATGTGTCGGCACGTTGGTGGCTGTTGCACGTCGACCTCGACCAGTTCGTGGCGGCGGTCGAGCTGTTGCGCCGCCCGGAGCTGCGCGGTCGCCCGGTGGTCGTCGGTGGCGGCGGCGACCCCACCCAGCCGCGGCAGGTCGTCGCGACCGCGTCCTACGAGGCGCGGGCACACGGCGTCCACTCCGGCATGCCGTTGCGCGCGGCGGCCCGCCGCTGCCCCGACGCGGTCTTCCTCCCCTCCGACCCGCCCGCGTACGAGGCGGCGTCCGCGCGGGTGATGGCGGCGCTGCGCGGCTTCCCGGTGCGGGTCGAGGTGTACGGCTGGGACGAGGCGTTCGTCGGCGCCGAGGTGGACGACCCGCTGGCGCTCGCCGCCGAGCTCCAGAAAGCCGTCTTCGACGCCACCGGCCTGACCTGCGCCATCGGCGTGGGCGACAACAAGAACACCGCCAAGATCGCGGCGCGCTTCGGCAAGCCGGGCGGCGTCTTCCAGCTGACGTCCGCCAACTGGATGGCGGTGATGGGCGAGCGCCCGGCCGCCGAGCTGTGGGGCGTCGGCCCGAAGACCGCGAAGAAACTCACCGAGCTGGGCCTGCACACCGTCGCCGACCTGGCCGCCGCCGACCCGGAGCCGCTGCTCGCGCGGTTCGGGCCGCGGATCGCCACCTGGTTGCGCGTGATCGCGCGGGGCGGCGGCGACACCGAGGTCGTGACCGAGCCGTGGGTGGCCCGCTCGCGCAGCCGGGAGACCACGTTTCCGCGCGACCTCACCGACCCCGACCAGATCGCCGGCAACGTGGCGGCGCTCGCCCGCGAGCTCGGCGCCGACGTGGTGGCCGACGGGCGGCGGGTCACGCACGTGGCGGTGAAGGTGCGGTTCGCGTCGTTCTACACCCCGACCCGGGAGATGAAGCTGCGCGACGGCGCTACGACCGACCTCGACGTCATCGAACGGGCCGCGCTCACGGTGCTGGAGAAGTTTCGCCTGGACCGACCGGTGCGCCTGCTCGGCGTGCGCGCCGACCTCGAAATGGACCCGTAGGTTCGGGCTACGGCGCGGCACCCGCCTGCGCGGCCAGGATCTCCCACGTGGCGTCGTCGTCCGCGTCGCCCGCGTGCGGCGCCCGAAAGCGGCTCGCCGCCGCGGCCAGGTCGGCCACCTCCCACCGCAGCCGGAAGAGCTCGACCATGCGCGGCCGCGGCACCACGCCGGTCGCCTCCGCGTACGCGGCCAGGATCGACCCGTCGCCCGGGTCGAGGTGCCACAGGTCGCGTTCGGGCGCCGCGCGCAGCACCGTGTCCCAGTCGATCAGCCGCCACCCGCGCGGCGTGCGGATCGTGTTGCCCGGGTGCGGCTCGCCGTGGGTGAGCACCGCCCGCGCCGGGTCGGCCTCGGCGGCCAGCGCGTCGTAGCGCGCGAGCATGTCGCGCACCCGGTGCGGGCGCGCGGCCAGCAGGTCGCGCATCGGCCGCGCGTACGGGCCGCCGTCGGGCACGTCACCCGCCAGCGCCGCCTCCAGGTCGGCACGGCCGGGCACGCGCAGGTCGTCCACCGCCGCCACCTCACCCGCCGCCGGCGGCGCGCCGTGAAGAGCCACCACCATTTCGAGTACCGACTGGCGGTGCCCGACCGCCCCGAACTCCCCCCACCCGAAACTCTGCCCGTCGACGAACTCGTAGAGCGCCACGGAAAACCGGCTGTCCACCCGCGACAGCGGTGCACCCTCCACTGTGGCCACCGGCGCGACCACGAAGTCCAGCCCGTGCGCGCGCAACGCGACCGCGGTGGCGAGTGAGGCGCGGAGCCGCGCGTACGCCCGGTCCAGTGGCTCGCCCGGCGCGGCCCGCTTGGTGTGCAGGTCGTCCACCGTCACGAACCACCGGGTGCCGCCGCCGTCGACGAGCTCCCAGTGGTGGCTGCCGAAGCCGACCGGCCGGTATACGAGCGAGCCGGCCGCCAGCCCCCAGCCCGCCGCGAGCGCGTACGCGAGCCGCTCCTCGGGCAGCTCCCGCGGCGGCGTGTTCACTCCGGCTCTCCCATCGGGCCGCGACGGTACAACGCCGGCCGCCGGTCGCGCATCCGAGTTCCGCGGGAACCGCCGGCGGTCGGGCGGCCTCTTCCCGATGTGAGAACGTTCAGCATGACCGTGGCCGCCGGCGCGCCCAGCCGTCCTCACACGACGTACCGCACCGACCTGGTGACCGCGCTGCTCAGCGGGTGGTTCACGGTCGGGCTGCTGCTCGACGCCTGGGCCCACAACAACGTGCCCGAGCTGGAGACCTTCTTCACGCCGTGGCACGCGGTCTTCTACTGGGGCTTCGTCGCCACCGCCGCGTGGATCGCGTGGACCTGCCGCCGCGCGCTCCGCTCCGGCCGCCCCGACCTGGCCGCGCTGCCGGCCGGATACCCGCCGGCGGTGTTCGCCGTGGCCGGCTTCGCGGTGGCCGGGATCGCCGACTTCACCTGGCACTCCGCGTTCGGCATCGAGCAGGACATCGACATCCTCTTCAGCCCCAGCCACCTCGGCCTGGCCGCCGCCATGCTCGTCATCGTCACCACGCCGCTGCGCGCCGCCTGGGCCGCCACGGACGCGCCGCCCGCGCCGGGCCTGCGCCGGCTGCTGCCCGCCGTGCTCTCGGTCGCCTTCGCCGGCACGCTGGTGCTGCTCTTCCTCCAGTACGCCAACGCGTTCTCGTACCTCGCCTCGGATGTCGTGTTCGGACTGTCCAATCTCGACGAATCCTGGACCGCCGAGCTGGTCTCCGCGATCCTGGTGACAAACCTCGTGCTGGTCGTGCCGCTGCTCGCGCTCGCCCGGCGCTGGGTGGTGCCGCCGGGCGCCGCCACGATCCTGTTCGCCTGCGCCGGCGGCCTCTCCGCCGCGGTGACCGGCTTCGCGAACACCGCGCTGGTGCTCGGCCTCGTCGGCGCCGGCGCCGCCGTCGACCTGCTCGCCGCCTGGCTGCGCCCCGGCCCGGAGCGCCCGGTGCGGGTCCGCGTGTTCGCCGCGCTCGCCCCGCTGGTCATCTGGAGCGTGTACCTCGTGACCGCGTACGTGGCCAGCGGCCGGCCCCGCTTTATCGGCCCGGACGGCACGGCGGCGGAGACGGCCGGGCTGGTCGAGCTGTACGCCGGCCTGCCGGTCGTCCAGTCGCTCCTCGCGCTGGTGGTGGCCCTGGCGCTGACCGCCCGGCCACCGGTGGTGGTGGCGACTCGCTAGGTTCGGGGGCCGGATGTCCGGCCCACCCCCGAAGGAGTAGCGATGTCCCAGCCGCCCGTCGCCGTCGCCGCACCGTTCGCGCCGCCTCCCCCGGCACGGCCGCCGGCCCGGTCCCGAGGGCTCCTCGCGCACGTGGGCTGGGAGGCGATCCTGTTGCTCCTGGTCCTGGTCACGGCCGCCGTGGTGGCCGCCACCGGCACGCTCTTCCGCGGCGGCTCGCCGTGGAACACCCTCGGCGCCACCGGCCTGCTCGCCACCGCGTTCGCCCTGTCGCTGCGCACCGCCACCCCCAACCTCGCGGTCGGCGCGATCGCCGTCCTGACCGGCGCCACCTACGCCAAGCTGACCCAGGAGGACGTCGCGGCCGTGCTGGCGGCCGTCGTCGCGGTGCTCGTCGCGCTCGTCGTCGGCCTCGTGCTCGGCCTGGTCTCCGGCCTCACCTCGGCGCCCGCCTGGGCGGTGACGCTCGGCGGCATGGCGGTGGCGCAGGCCGTCGTGTTCGCGCTCCTCGACGGGCAGACGTTGCGCGTCGCCGGCACCCCTGGCGGCACCGGCAGATCGATCCTCTGGACGCTGGTCTTCGTCGCCGTCTCGGTGGGCGGTGGCGTGCTGTGGCAGATCCCCGCCGTCCGCGCGGCACTCGGCGCCAACCGGGTGCAGGACGACCCGGTCCGCTTCCGGAGCGCCAAGCTGATGGGCGCGCTGGCCGGCCTCGGTGGGTCCAGCCTGCTCGCCGGCCTGAGCGGTGTGGTGCTCGTGACCTACCTCGGCGCCGCCTCACCGGTCGGCGGCGACAACCTTCTCATCGCGGTCGGCGCGGCCCTGCTCGGCGGCGTGAGCGCCTTCGGCGGGCGCGGCGGCATCGCCGGCACCGTCCTCGCCACGGCGCTGCTGGTCTTCGCCAACAGCGGCCTGATCCAGAACGATGCCCCGCGCTGGGTCACGTTCTACCTGCCCGCCGCGCTCGCCATCCTGGTCGGCGTCGTGGTGAGCCGGCTGATCGAGGCGATCTCCGGCCCGTACACGGCCGTGCCCGGGCTCGCCCCGCCACCGCCGCCGGCGCCGGGCTGGGTGCCGCCACAGCGCTGACCTGCGATCATCAAGAGGTCATGCCGCTGCGAAACAGGGTGACGCCCGAGGGCGAGATCATCGCGAACCCCGCACGCGGGCTCATGATGGGCAACCGCGGCTGCGCCCACCTCCGGACACGCGCGTCGAGCTGCTCACTCCGCCGGCGATCGTGGCCGTCCTCGGCGCCGGCTACCGCCCACTCCTGCACCCGAGTGCCAGCTCAGTCACATGATCTTGGGCGATCCCCGCCCTGGCTGGCAGACTCGGAGGCGTGCTGCCCGCCGACAACCACGTGCATTCGGAGTGGTCGTTCGACACGGGTCCACAGTCTTCGATGGATAAGGCGTGCGCCCGAGCCGTCGCGCTCGGCGTGCCCGCGGTCGCGTTCACCGAGCACCTGGAGTTCACCGACTGGCTCGACGGCGACGCCATCGCCGCCGACGCGCTCCAGCTGGGCTGGTGGTCACTGATCCGGCCGATCGACGTCACCGGCTACCTGGCGAGCGTCGAAGAATGCCGCGGCCGCTACCCCGACCTGCGCATCCGCACCGGCGTGGAGGCCGGCGAAGCGCATCTGTTCGGGGCGAGCGTGGCCCGCGTGCTGGCGAGCGGCCCGTTCGAGCGCGTGCTCGGCTCACTGCACGCCATCCCGTACGAAGGCCGGCTGGTCGCGCCGGACAAGCTCTTCGGCACGCTCGGCACGGGCGGTGTGATGCGGCATTACTTCGCCGAGATGGTCCGCATGATCAAAGACAGCGACGCCTTCGAGGTGCTCGCCCACCTGGACTACCCCCGCCGCTACTGGCCCGCGGACGCCCCGCCCTACCGCGAGGCCGACTACGAGGAGGAGTACCGCGCGGTGCTCCGCGCCCTGGCCGGCTCCGACCGCGTCCTGGAAGTCAACACCCGCAGCCCGATGGCCTCCGCCGACCTGCTCCGCTGGTGGCGCGAGGAGGGCGGCCGCGCCATCTCCTTCGGCAGCGACGCCCACCTGCCTTGGATCGTGGGTGACAAGTTCGACGTGGCGGTAGACGTGGCCGCGGCGGCCGGCTTCACCCACGGCCGCGACGCCCACGACTTCTGGCGCCGCTAGCCACGACGCCAAGCTCCCGGCAACCGTCTCCATCTCGGAGTCGGAGTGTCTCGTGTGCGGGCTTCGCACGATGGCCGCGGCTTGGGGGTGGCTGGCCGTGGTGGTCATGATCGGCGGATCGCCGGCCCACCTTCCCACTGTTTGGGGATGTGGCTCGGCATATGGGCGGCGTCATGACAGCGTCAGTGACGTAACGTCAGCGGGCCCGGGTGAGAACTTCGAGATCTAGGACGGTTAGGGTTGATATGGCGCCCTAACTCTCCAAGATCTCGAATCTTGGGCCGCGCGCACGGCGGCGGCGGTTACTCATGGCGACGAATTCCTTGTTGCGATCTCGCCGCCTGTTCGGCAACAGGCATTGTGGACAAACAACGCCGCACCGCGCGCGGGCCGCGCGTCCACGGAGGCACAGAGGTGACCGCGACCAGCAGCGGACGGGTGAGGCCGCGGGAGCGTACGGTCCGCAGGCGGCGCGGACGGGGGCAAGTCCGCTCTATCACGTCATGACGGGCGGTGATGCCCCCGATATGGCCGCGGGCTAGTCGGTGGGGATGTCGACGGAGATCTCGGTGCCGAGGGCGAAGCCGCCGGAAAGGGCCAGGTCGTCGCCGCTCCAGAAGCGGCCCGGGTCGTACCAGTTGGGGTCGCGGCCGGCCGGGAGCAGGCCCATGGCCTCGTAGGTGACGGCGACGACCTCGGCGCAGTAAGCGCTCTCCAGGCCCTCCTGCCGGAGGCGGCGGGAGCGGAGCGGCACCCGGCCGCGGGCCCAGCGCCAGGCCAGATGGGCGCTGGACGGAAAGGGTGTGCCGTCGAGCCGGGCGACGGTGCGCAGCACGGCGTCTTCCTGCGCGCGGCTGGGTGGCGGCTCGAGCTGGCGCAGCCAGGCGCGCTGGCCGTAGCGGCGAGCCCACACCAGGACCGCGGCGCGCAGGTCGTGGAGCTGGACGCCGCGGTGGTGGCCGCCGGACCACAGGTCGGGCAGCGCCTTGCCGAGCTCGGCGTGCCACATCATCGGCGGCATGTCTTCGATGACCACGGCCATGCCGACGTGGTTGACCGGGCTGTTGGTGGTCACCTGGATCGCGCGGTCGGCCCCCGAGCGGCCGCGAAACAGCCACAGGTCGCCGGTGCGCGTCAGGTCGACGGCTTGGTCCAGACCGAGGCTTGGCACGGCATTACCCTAGGCGCATGCGTTGGTGGAAGGTAGTCGGGCTCGCCGCGTTCGTCGGAGTCGCCGCGACCGGGGTGGCGGTCGCGCGGGCCGAGCGGCGCCGCCGTGCGTACACGCCGGAGGAGATCCGCGGGCGGCTGCGTGACCGGGTCGCGCGGTCCACTGAGGAGCCCTGATCGCGGGCAAGTTCGACCTGTCGCTGGAGTCGACGATCGGCCTCGCGCCCGCGCTCGCGGTCGGCCTCGTCATCCCGGCCGCCAGCAACGGCCTCGGCACCGACCTGCCGGTGGCGCTCGCGATCCCGCTCTGCCTGCTGACCGGGTTGGCGATCGGCGCGCTCAACGGGCTGCTGGTCGCGCGGGCAGGACTTGCGACGCGGGCCGGGCAGCGCAGGCGGGGGGTTTCGGCGAGCGCTGCGAGCCGCCCGCCGCGGCGGTCTCCGGCGGGAGCGGCGGTCCGCGGCTGACGCGAACCCGGGAAACCTGTCTCGAGCGGACCCCGACTCCTCAGGTCTCTAGTCCCCCCGACTCCTGCCCGTGGGGTTGAAATCTGCAACCACGGGTATAGAATTCTTGCGTTGGCCAGATCAAAGCCTGGTTCACCGAAGTCTCTTGGAGGTGTGTTGGTCATGCTTCTGCGTTTCGATCCGTTCCGTGACTTCGACCGGCTCGCCGGCGAGATGCTCGGCGCCGCGCGCACGCCGGCGCCCATGCCGATGGACTGCCTGCGGGTGGGTGACCGGTTCGTCGTCCGCTTCGACCTTCCCGGCATCGACGCCGACTCGCTCGACGTCTCAGCGGAAAACAACACGCTGACCGTGCGGGCCGAGCGACGCCGCAGCGATCCCGAGGACGCGGCCTACCTGGTGTCCGAGCGCCCCTCGGGGGTGTATAGCCGGCAGCTCGTCCTGGGCGACGGCCTCGCGGTGGACAGCATCGAGGCCGACTACAGCGACGGCGTGCTGACGCTGACCATCCCGCTCGCCGAGCAGGCCAAGCCGCGCAAGATCGAGATCAGCCGCTCCGGCGGTTCGTCGATCGGATCGCACGACGGGCACAAGATGATCGCCGGCGAGAGCACGCGGGCGGCGTCCTGACGCTCATGTCATCCGGTGGCCCGGCCAGTTTGGACCGGGCCACCGCCCATCGGAGGAGGTGGCGATGGCCGGACCGACGAGGCTGGGTGATGCCGACTTCCCCGGGTTCGCGATGGGGGCGGCGGCGGAGGCGCTCGGCGTGACGCCAGCGTTTCTGCGCGCGGCCGAGGCGGCGGGGCTCTTCGCGGCGCACCGGTCGAGCGGCGGCCACCGGCGCTACAGCCGAGACGACCTCCAGCGGGCCGACCGGGCGCGGCAGCTCGTCGACGACGGCGCGCGCCTCAACGACGCCGTGCGCATCGTCAGCTTGGAGTACCAGCTCGCGGCCGCTCAGGCGATGATCGAGATCCTGCGCCGTGACTCAGGCGGGTGAGCGAGACCGCGAGCAGCACCACGGCCATGCCCGCCAGGACGCGCGGGCCCAGCCGTTCGTCGAGCACCGCGGCGCCCAGCGCGACCGACACCACCGGCAGCAGGTAGCCGACCGTCGCCGCGCTCGTGGCCCCCTCGTCGGCGACGAGGCGGTAGCTCAGGTAGAAGGTGACACCGGTGCCGAAGACACCGAGCACTGCCACGGCCGCCAGACCCGTGGCGTCGGCGTGCGGGGCGCCGGCCACGGGTAGGGCGACCGCGCTCCAGCCGGTCGCGGCGATGAGCTGGGCCGCGGACAGCGCGATCGGCGCCGTGTCACGGCCGGTCAGCCACCGTCCCATGTAGACGAAGCCCACCCCGTAGCTCGCGGCGGCGACCAGCAGCGCCAGGGCGCCCCAGGAGACCCGTACGTGCCACGGCGCGAAGATGAGCAGCACGCCGCCGAAGCCGAGCAGCAGCCCACCCGCGCGGGCCGCCGAGAAGCGTTCGACGCCGGCCGCCAGCCCGATCAGCAGTGTCCACAAGGGAGTGGTCGCGTTCAGCACGCCGGCCAGTCCGGAGTCGACCGTCCGCTCGCCCACCGCGAAGAGGGCGAACGGCAGCGCGTTGCAGAACAGGGCCGCCACCGCCAGCCGGCGCCAGACGGTGGCCGAGCGCGGAAGGCGCTGCCGTGCCACCAGGGCCAGGCCGACGAGCACGGCCGCGCCCAGCACGCACCGGGTGATGGTGATCTGCACGGGCGTCAGCCCGTGGTTGAGCGCCACCTTGATCCACAGGAAGCCCGAGCCCCAGAGCAGGGCGAGCACGCCGATCCGTACCACTCCCCCACCGTGCCGCCCACCATCCATCAGGACAAGTGAAAGTTCGGGCACCTATCGTTAAGCTGAGCTACATGCTCGACGTTCGCCGGATGCAGGTCCTCCGCGCCGTGGTCACCAGCGGCTCGGTCACCGCCGCCGCCACCAACCTCGGCTACACCCCGTCCGCGGTCAGCCAGCAGGTCGCCGCGCTGGAGCGGCAGGCCGGCACGGCGCTGCTGGAGCGGGTCGGCCGGGGCGTGCGCCCGACGGCGGCCGGGCGGCTGCTGACCGAGGCCGCCGGCACGATCAGCGAGCGGGTCGCCGAGGCCGAGACCGCGCTGGCCGACCTGCGGGCCGGGCGCACCGGGCGGCTCGTCGTGCGCTACTTCGCCACCGCCGGCGCCGCGCTCGTGCCGGCGGCGCTGGCCCGCTTCCGGCGCGAGCACCCGGCCGTGGCCGTCGACCTGCGCCTGTCCGACCCGGACGACCCGCTGCCGGCGGTGGAGCGCGGCGAGGCCGACCTGGCGATCGTGGTGCGACCGGGGACCCGGACCGGCATCCACCTCACCCACCTGCTCGACGACCCGTACCGCGCGGTGCTCCCCAAGGGCCACCCGCTCGCCGCCAAGCGGGTGCTCGACCTGGCCGACCTCGCCGCCGAGCCGTGGGTCGACTGCGAGGGGCCAGCCGGCCCGTGCCGCGAGATCGTGCGCGACGCGTGCGCGGCCGCCGGGTTCACGCCGGGCGTCGCGGTGGAGAGCGACGACTACGCGACCGCGCAGGGCTTCGTGGCCGCCGGCCTCGGCGTCGCGCTCATGCCGGAGACCGGGCTGGGCAACCGCCACCCGTCGGTGGTCGCCCGCCGCCTCCGCCACCCCGAGCCGTCGCGGTCCATCTACGCCGCGGTACGCGAGTCCGCGCTGGACCAGCCGGCCCTCCGCGCCCTGGTGGCGGCGCTCGCGAAAAAATGATCCGCGGGATTGTCCAGAACCGGCGGAGGCCGTTCGTCCCTAGAGTGGAAGCCGGCGAGCGGCGCCGGCACCGACCTTGAGGAGCGAGCAATGCCCAAATACGTCGCACTCATCTACTCGCACGACGTCGACTGGACCCAGCCGGAGTTCGCCGAGGTGACGAAGGAGTACAACGAGTTCGGCGAGGCGGCCGCCGCGGTGCTGCGGGGCGGCGAGGTGCTGTACCCGACGACCAGCGCCACCACCGTCCGCGTGCCCGCCGGCAAGGGTGGCGACGCGGTCACCACCGACGGGCCGTACGCGGAGACGAAGGAGGCCCTGACCGGCTTCTACATCCTGGAGTGCGCCGACCTCGACGAGGCGGTGGCGACCGCCGCGAAGATCCCGGCGGCCTGGGACGGCGCCGTCGAGGTGCGGCCGGTGCTCGAGTTCGGCGAGTAGGGCGCGGATGCCGACCGGTGACGCGGTCGCGCGGCTGGTCCGCGAGGAGGGCACCCGCGTCCTCGCCACGCTCGCGCGCGTCACCGGCAGCATCGACCTCGCCGAAGACGCGGCGCAGGACGCCGTCGTGCGGGCACTGGAGACGTGGCCGCGCGACGGCGTACCCGACAACCCCCGCGCCTGGCTGCTGGTCACGGCCAAGCGGCGGGCCGTCGACATCATCCGCCGGGAGGCGCGGCGGGCCGGGAAGGAGGCCGAGGCGACGATGTTCTTCGAGCCCGAGGCCGACCCGCCCGAGGTGGTCCGCGACGACCTGCTGCGGCTGGTGTTCACCTGCTGCCATCCGGCGCTGTCGCTGGAGGCGCAGGTGGCACTCGCGCTGCGCACCCTCGGCGGGCTCTCCACGGCCGAGGTCGCGCGCGGCCTGCTGGTGCCCGAGGCGACGATGGCCAAGCGCCTCACCCGCGCCAAGCAGAAGATCGCGCAGGCGGGCATCCCCTACCGGGTGCCGCCGGCCGAGCAGCTGCCCGCCCGCCTGACCGGGGTAGCCACCACCATCTACCTGATCTTCAACGAGGGGTACGCGGCCGGCGCCGGCGCCGACCTCGTGCGGGTCGCCCTGACCGGCGAGGCGGTGCGGCTGGCCCGCCTGCTCGCCGAGCTGATGCCCGACGAGCCGACCGCGCTGGGCCTGCTCGCGCTGCTGTTGCTGCACGACGCGCGGCGCGGCGCCCGCCTCGACGGCGCGGGCGCGCAGGTGCTGCTCGCCGACCAGGACCGCGCGCGGTGGGACCAGGAGGCCATCAAGGAAGGGGTCGA
This sequence comes from Phytohabitans sp. LZ39, assembly GCF_059359075.1. NCBI lineage: Bacteria > Bacillati > Actinomycetota > Actinomycetes > Micromonosporales > Micromonosporaceae > Phytohabitans > Phytohabitans sp. LZ39. Next base: position 17,278 of record NZ_JCADBM010000017.1, read on the forward strand.
GCTGGTCGGCCGGGCGCTGCGCCGCACACCCGACCGGCCCGACGGGTACGTGGTGCAGGCCGCCATCGCCGCCTGTCACGCGCTCGCGCCCAGCTACGCCGAGACCAACTGGGACGCCGTCATCTCCTGGTACGACGTGCTTCTCGCCCTGCGCGACAGCCCGGTCGTGCGCCTCAACCGCGCGGTGGCGGTGGCCGAACGCGACGGCGCGGCCGCCGGGCTCACGCTCGTCGACGGCATCACCGGCCTCGACGGCTACCCGTGGTGGCACGCCACGCGCGCCGAGCTGCTCCGCCGCGACGGCCGGCCGGACGCGGCGAAAGTGGCCTACGAGCAGGCGATCGCGCTCGGCCTGAGCGAGCCCCAACTCGCCCACCTGCGCCGCCGCCTGACCGAGCTGCCCCGGTGAGCCGCGGCCCCGATTCGAACACATGTGCGATGGGGTGGGTGGGTGCCCGAGACCCGTACGCAAAACCGGCAGGCCACCGTCGACCGGCTGCACCGCATCGCCGACGATCACGCCGGCGGCTACCGGCCGGGCCTGACCCGGGCCGATGCCCTGGCCGAGCTCTCCGCCACCTCGTCCGACCCCGACCTGCTCGCGGAGGCCGCGGCCGCGCACGCGATGGCCGACAACTGGTACGCCATCGTCGCGGTCGACCTGCTCATCGAGGCCGGCGCCGACGAGGAGCTGATCCAGCTGCACATCGCCGAGCTGGGCTGACCCCCACCGGGGCCGCCCGGGCGGCCCCGCCGGCCCGACCCGCAACGGCCAAGGCCACCCCGCCGCCTAGAACTCCGGCCGCCGTTGGTCAGGCGCGGCCAGCTTCGGACCGAGAGACCTTTCGGAGTCGGGTTCGCGGTCTGTCCGCGTGCCGCTTCGCTGACCGTGGGTGCGGCGTCCGTCGACAGATGTCGCGTATCGACCGCATCCACGGCACCCGTGTTGATCGCGCGCTGAGCGAACGGATAGCCCTCTCACGGTGACGGCGCCTCTGTCCGGCCCGTCGCTCACCGCCTCGGCACAGGGCATTGTGGACAAAACAACCAACCGTTACCGGCTGCGGACGGGTGAGGCCGCGAGAGCAGCGGCAAGGACCGCGGCGACCCTCGCTCTCGCGCCGGTCGGGCCGCTGAGGGCGCTCCCCACCGGGGTAAATGGGTGAGCGCGACCAGACGATCTGGGTGAGGCCGCGGGAGCGACGGTCGGGACCACGGCGGACATCGCGGTAGCTCAAGAATCTTTGGAACTTGATCTTTTCAACGGCCACGAAGGTCGCGAAGGCCGCCGCGTGGTGCCTCAGGTGTCTACGAAGGACGGTCCGGCCAGGGCGCGGAGGGCGTTGGGCAGCAGGCGGATGCGGACCGGGGTGCGGCCGTGCACCTCGCCGTCGACGTCGAGTGGCAGCGGCGGGTCGGTCTCGACCAGCAGGTCGTCGGTGGCCAGAAACGGGGGTGCGGTCGGGCGGCGCCGGCCCGCGAACGCCTGGCGCAGGCTCGCGGAGAGCAGCTGGCGCCGCAGGTGGCCGCCGAGTGGATACACGTGCAGGAGGCGATCGTCCACTGTGGCGTCGCTGGTGATCGGCTGGCCGGCCTGGAAGCGGCCGTTGACGATGTTCAGCTGGTGGGTGACCACCTCGTACTCGGCGCCGGCCGCCGTGATGCGGGCCCGAAACGGCCGGTGCCAGGCCAGCCGCGCGACCGCCGTCAGTGGATAGGCGGACTTGCCGATGTGCCGCTTGAGCCGTGCCGGCACGCGCACGCCGACCTGTGCGGAGAGGCCGACGTTGGCGTGGTTGGCGAAGATGGTGTCGCCGGCCTGCCCCAGGTCGACGTCGACGACGTGGCCCGCGGCGAGCACGCCCAGCGCGCCGGCCGGGCGGGGTGGGATGGCGAGCGCGCGGGCGAAGTTGTTGGTGGTGCCGAGCGGGAGCACGCCGAGCGCGATGTCGCGGTGTGCGAGGTGGCGCGCGGCCTCGCTGACCGTGCCGTCGCCGCCGCCGGCCACGAGCAGGTCGGGGCCGAGCGCGATCGCGTCGGCCAGCACGCCGCGCAGCTGGCCGGGGTGGTCGACCGGAAATGTGCCGAGGAGGTGAAAGCCGTCAAGCCGCTCGCGTACCACCTCGAAGAGCCGGCGGCCCCGGCGGGAGCGGGTGTTGACGACGAGAACGGTGCGCCGCTCGCGGCGGATCGCCTCCTGGAGCTCGGTCTTGCTGCGCATGCGCTTCCGCCGGTCGGGGGTTGGGTCTCGTGGAACGGTACAGGGTCGGCGAAACTGGGTACTGCGCGGACATGAGTACCGAGGAACACCGCCCCGGAATCGACGAGGAGTTGCGCGAGCAGGTCGCCGTCGAGCATGTGAAGCACGCACTGGCGAGCGACTTCGACGACCACCCGGCCACCGAGGTCGAGCAGGTCGTCGAGGAGGTTCGCGAGCAGTACGCGGACGCACCGGTCCGGGACTTCGTGCCCAACCTGGTCGAGCGCGACGCCCGCGACCGCCTCAAGGAGTCGGAGTAGCGGCGACGTCGGTGTCGGCGGGCGCGCGCTGCGCTCGGGAACGCGCCACGAAGGGCAGCGCCGCCACCTGCACGACCGACGAGACGAGGAACGAGGCCGGGTAGCCCCACACGTCGGCCGCCCGGCCCAGCAACGGCTGCGTCACGATCCCGCCCGTGTTCGACATCAGCGAGTCGAAGGACAGGATCGTGGCGCGCTGCTGCGAGGGGATCAGCCCGTTGAGGTACGCCTGCCGGATCGGCATCGCGGCCGCGAAGAGCAGCCCCCACGCGGCGACGAGCACGAGCGCCACCCAGAAGTTGGCGAGCAGGCCGAGCAGCGCGATCACGCCGGTGGAGAGCACCTCGACCGCGATCAGTGCCGAGGTGCGGCGGTGGAAGAGGCGGCGGATGGCCGGCGTGACGAGGCCGCCGACGATCTGGGCGCCGGCCACGAGCGCGGCGGCGAGCCCGGCCACGCCGTACGCCGAAGGGTCGCCGTACAGGTCGAGCAGGTGCGGCTGGAGCGCGTAGAAGACGTAGATGCCCACCCCACCGGTGAACGGGCCGGCGAGCATCAGGTACTTGACCGCGGGGATGCGCCAGCCGTACTCGACGGAGCTGGACACGATCTCGCGGATCTCGGCCACCGGCCGGGCGTCGCGCCGCGGGGTGAAGCCGATGTCCCGCATGAACAGCGACGCCGCCACGAACATCAGCGCGAGGATGGCCGCCCGCAGCACGAACGGCGCGCCGAGGTTGACCAGCTGGGCGATGTAGCCGCCGGCGACCGAGCCGACCAGCATGCCGCCGCCGCTGATCGCCTGCCCGCGGGCGAAGACGGTCTCCAGCTGGCCGGTGTATCCGGTCGCGGTGAGCGCGTCGACGAGCCAGGCCTCGACCGCGCCGGAGAAGAACGTGAAGCCGAGCCCGAGCAGCAGCGAGACCACCGCCCACTGCCAGAAGGGCGCCTCGACCTGCCACAGCAGCACGTACAGCCCGGTGGTGACGGCCAGCGTCACCGTGCCGAGCAGGAAAGAGGCGCGCCGCCCCCACAGGTCGGCGACCACCCCGGTCGGCACCTCGAAAAGCACCATGCCGGCGGTGAAGAAGGCATTGGCGGCGAATGCCTCCAGATTGGACAGGCCCGCGTCGAGCAGGAAGATCGTGTTGATGCCCCAGATGAGCGAGGCGGCCAGCGTGTTGCCCAGCTGGAGGGCGTAGTAGGTGCGGCGGACACCGGCGGACGTGGTGATCACGTCCCTACCTCACCACGGACCTCCGTCAAAATCGCTTCACGCGCGAGCCCGACTGAGCCAGCGGACCAGATATTTGATATAACTTACCGGCGCGTCCGGCGCTCGACGGAGGGAGGCACGTGACCGACCTCGTACCGGCTGAGGCGTTGTCCGCGCTGGTCGCGCGGCTTTTCGCCGCCGTTGGCGTGCCCGCGGACGGCGCCACCACCGTCGCCGAGGCCCTGGTCGACGCCGACCTGCGCGGCCTCGCCTCGCACGGCTCCCACCTGGTACCGGTCTACGTCGAGCGCCTCCGCCAGGGTTCGGTCAGCACCCGCACCGAGCCGAAGGTGCTCGTCGACGCCGGCGGCATCGCGGTCCTCGACGCCGGCCACGCGCTCGGCGTGCTCACCGCCGACCACGCGATGGCGTTCGCCACCGCCAAGGCGGCCGAGTTCGGTGTCGGGGCGGTCGCGGTGCGGCACGCGTTCCACTTCGGCGCCGCCGGCCGCTACGCGCGCGCCGCCGCCCGCGCCGGCTTCATCGGCATCGCCACCGCCAACACCCGCCCGATGATGCCCGCGCCCGGCGGCGGCCACCCGGTGGTCGGCAACAACCCGGTAGCGATCGGCGTTCCGGGCCCGGACCCGGACGAGCCGCTGGTGCTCGACATCGCGCTCTCCGCCGCGAACATCGGCCGCATCCGCCTGGCCGCCGGCAACGGCAACGGCATCCCGGACGGGTGGGCCACCGACGCCGAGGGCCGGCCCACCACCGACCCGGCCGCCGCGCTCGCCGGCATGCTGCTGCCGGCCGCCGCGCACAAGGGGTTCGGGCTGGCGCTCATGGTCGACGTGCTCGCCGGTGTGCTGGCCGGCGGCGGCTACGGCGAGCGGGTCAACGGCCTGTACGCGGACACCGCCGTACCCAACGAGTGCGGGCATTTCTTCCTCGCGCTGGACGTGGCGGCGTTCGGTGACATCGACGGGTTTGCCACCCGGCTGGCCAATCTGGAAGCCTCGGTGACCGCGCCGCCGTTCGCGCCAGGCGTCGACCGGGTGCTCCTGCCCGGCCAGCGCTCGGCCGAGCGGCTACGCGACGCCGTGCGGCGGGGCGTGCCGGTCGACCAGGGTGTGCTGGCGCGGCTGCGCGACCTCGCCGCGGACCTGGACGTTCCCTTACCGGAAGGACTCCCGAGGTGAACCTCTCCGAACCCGCCGCCTACTCCGGCGAGCTGCCCGACCGGGCCGCGGCCGGCGACCAGGGTGAGGCGCTGCGCCGGTTCCGCGAGATCATGGTGCAGACCGACGATCTGTCCTGGGTGGACAAGACGCTCGCCGGCCTGTCCCACAAGATGCTGTGGCGCGACGACGAGAGCGGCGCCTCGATCGCGCTCGTCCGCTTCGAGAAGGGCGCGGGCATCCCGTCGGCGCACGCGCACGCCTCCAACCAGTTCATGTTCTGCCTCAGCGGCCGGTACACGTACGAGCCCACCGGCATCACGCTCACCCCCGGCTCCTTCTACTGGAACCCGAAAGGCAGCGTGCACGGGCCGACCCGCGCCGAGGAGGAGTCGGTGCTGCTGGAGGTCTACGACGGGCCGCACTACCCGACCCAGCCCGACTGGTACACCAGCGAGGAAGACGCCCGCTGACATGCCCAAGGAGCCGCTCGTCGCGCCCGGCCTGGCCCCGCCCAACGGCCACTTCTCGCAGGCCACGGTGGCCGGGCCGGGCCGGTTCGTGTTCATCTCCGGGATGACCGCGCGGCGGGCGGACGGCACGATCGCCGGCGTCGGCGACATCACCGAGCAGACCCACCAGGTCTGCCGTAACCTCGCCGCCGCCGTCGAGGCCGCGGGCGGCACACTCGACGACATCGCGCGCGTCGACGTGTACGTGCGCGACATCCGCGACTTCGCGGCCATCCACGAGGTGCGGCGGCAGCATTTCACCGGCGAGCCGCCAGCGTCCACAATGGTCGAGGTGTCACGGTTCGTGCACGACGACTACCTGATCGAGATCAACGCGATCGCCGTGCTAAGGGGTGGGGCATGAGCGCCGGCGTGGATGTCCACACCCACCTGGCGCCGGTGCTCGACCGGGTGTACACGGTGGACGGGCCGCCCGACCTGGCCGACCCGGACCGCCTGGAGTCACACCTCGACGCGGCGAGCCTGGCGGGCGCGATCGTGTCGGTCCCGCCGCCGTACTACCGCCAGGACCTCACCAACGACGACGGCGTGGAGTGGGCCGCCGCCGTCAACACCGGCCTGGCCACCCGACTCGCGGGCCACTCCCGCCTGCGCGGGCTGGCCTTCCTCCCGCTCCACGACCCGGCGGCCGCGCTCCGCGCCTACCAGGCGACCGCCGACGGAGACTGGGTAGGCGTCGTGGCCGGCGCCGGCGGCCGCTGCCCGTCGCTCGCCGACCCCGCCTACGAGCCGCTGTGGCAGGCACTCGACGCGGACGGCCGCGCGCTGATGCTCCACCCGGCCCAGTCCCCCGACTACCGCCTGGCCGACTTCTACCTGCACAACCTGCTCGGCAACCCGGTCGAGACCGCCGTCGCCGCCGCCCAGCTGGTCTTCGGCAACGTGCTGGCCCGCCACCCCGCGCTCCGCGTGATCCTGGTACACGGCGGCGGCGTGGTGCCCGCACTGGCCGGCCGCTGGGCCCGCGGCGTCGAGACCACCCGCCCCGGCGTGCCCGAGCAGGAGCTGCCCGTCCGCGACGCGCTGCGCCGCTTCTGGGTCGACAGCCTCACCCACGACGCCACGATGGCCCGCGCGATGGTCGAGGTCTTCGGCGCCGACAAGGTCCTGCTCGGCAGCGACTGGCCCTTCCCGATGGGCACCCCGGACCCGACGGCCGCGCTCAACTCCTGCCCAGCCCTGGACGGCGTAGCCGCGAAGGCCGCCACCACCAACGCCACGGACGCCTTCGGCTGGCCCGGCGCCGGGATTTAGAGCCCTTTCGGAGTCGAGGTGGGCGGGCGCTGATTCCTTTAGGACAAAGATGTGAGCTACCGCGATGTCCGTCGTGGTCCAGACCGCTGCGCGGGGCCCCCGGGGAAACGTGGAGCGCAGCGGAGCGTTTTCTTGGGGTGCATTTCCCGCGGCCTCACCCGTCCGCCGTTGGTCGCGCCCGGCGGTGGTCGACGTTTGTCCACAATGCCGGATCGGCGATCCAGGAAAGCAACGGGGTTTCGTCGCCGCGAGTAACCGCCGCGGCGGTGTGAGCGGCGCGAGACTCGAGATCTAGGTCACGAAGAGTTCGTCGACGCGGGTGAGGGTTTCGCGGAGGTTGTCGGGGCCGGCGAGCTTCTGGGCCTCCGGGATGGAGAGCCAGCGCAGGTCGGCGCCGGGCTTCTCGGGGCGGGCCGCCTCGGGCGAGTCGGTGGCGAGGACGAAGCGCAGGTCGGCGTGTTCGTGTGCGGGCTCGGTGGCGGACGGGGTGACCGAGACCACCGCGACGTGCACGAGCTGGGCGTCGGGCCAGGGCACCAGGTCGTCCAGGCCGGTTTCCTCGCGGCCCTCGCGGAGGGCGACCGCGAGTGGGGCGGTCTCGCCCGGGTCGCCGTGGCCGCCCACCTGGAGCCAGGCCTGCTGGCGGGCGTGCCAGCGGAGCAGCGCGCGGCGCGTCGGCGGGTGGACGATGACGGCGGACGCGGTGACGTGCAGCGGCGTGGCGCGGGACCATGGGTCTCCGGCCAGCAGGTCGCGGACGCGGGCCACGTCGGTGGCCTCGGTGTCGGTGCGCGGCTTGTAGCGGTCGAGGACCTCGGCGAGTGACTCCAGCACCCGCCCACCCTAAACGCGGGAACCCGCGACCATGCGCGCGACTCGGAGCGGGCATGAGACGCATCGCGGCGGTCGCCGCCGTCCTGGTCCTGGCGGCGTGCGACTCGACTCAGCCCGCGGCGGCCCCACAGACGTCCGCGCCCGCGCCGGCGGCAGCTGTCGAATCCCTCCCCAACTGCGCGGCCGACGTGCCGAGCCGGGTGTTGCCGGAGTGGGCGCGGACCGGGTTCAGCGAGAAGGAACCGCGGATGCCGTACGTGCTCGGCGAGCGCGGCGACATCGTGGCGATCATCTTCGGGTACCCGCTGCACCAGCCGCCGCTGCCGGACCGCAGCAACAAGATCCTGTGGGTGTCACGGGCGCCGCTGGAGACCGGGAGCCCGCTGGTGATCGAGGGGCGGCTGGACGGTGTGGGCGAGGTCACCACGCGGGAGGTCGGCGGCGGTCCCGGGCCGTCGATCATCGACCTGCCGCGGCCGGGCTGCTGGCACCTCGACCTGAAGTGGTCCGGCCACACCGACACGATGCGGCTGACGTACCAGAAGAAGTAGGAAGAAAGCGGCGGCCCGGGAGGTTGCACGATCTTGTGATCGACGTACCCCTGTCCGTCCTCGACGTCGCGCCCGTCGCCGCCGGCGCCTCCTCCGGTGACGCCCTGCGCGCCACCACCGACCTGGCCCGCGCGGTCGAGCGGATGGGCTACCACCGGTTCTGGGTGGCCGAGCACCACAACATGCCGGCGATCGCGAGCTCGGCGCCCGCGGTGCTGATCGCCCACCTCGCCGCCGCCACTTCGACGATGCGGATCGGCTCGGGCGGTGTGATGCTGCCCAACCACGCTCCGCTTGTGGTGGCCGAGCAGTTCGGCACGCTCGCCGCGCTCCACCCGGGCCGGATCGACCTGGGCATCGGGCGGGCGCCCGGCACCGACCAGGCCACCGCGCTGGCGCTGCGCCGCACGGTCGAGGGTTTGTCGGCGGAGCAGTTCCCGCAGGAGCTGGGCGAGCTGATCAACATGTTCACCGGCGAACAGCCGCGCCGGATCGTGGCCACGCCTGGCCTCGGCGAGAGCCCGGCGGTGTGGCTGCTCGGGTCGAGCGGGTTCAGCGCGCGGCTGGCCGGGCTCCTCGGGCTGCCGTTCTCGTTCGCGCACCACTTCAGCGCGGCCAACACGCTCCCCGCCCTCGCCCTGTACCGGGAGAGCTTCCGGCCCTCGCGGTGGCTGGACGAGCCGTACGCGATGGTGGCCGTCGCCACGGTCGTCGCCGACACGGACGAGCGGGCGCGGTGGCTGGCGCGGCCGAGCGCGCTCTCGTTCCTGCGGCTGCGGCAAGGGCGCCCGCAGGCGCTGGCCACGCCGGAGGAGGCGGCCGCGTATCCGTACACGGACGTCGAGCGGGAGTTCATGGCCGAGCGCTGGGAGGGGCAGGCCGTCGGGTCGCCGGAGACCGCCCGCCGGGCGCTGGAGGAGCTCCAGGCGAAGACGCGGGCCGACGAGCTGATGCTCACCGCGCTCGTCTACGACGTCGAGGACCGCATCCGCTCGTTCGAGCTGGCGAAGAAGGCAGTCACCGAGAGCTAACACCCCGAAACAACAACGTCATCGATACGTCACCGGCCCGCACCAGGGACGCCTCTACTCTTCTAGGAGTGGGCGCGGGGCAGCCGGAATCGTGGGGCCGGCGAAACGCGAACACGGTGCGTAAACGCACCGCGGTGGCGGCGGGGATAGGTGCCCATCCCCGCCGCCACATTCGCGTCTAGCGCAGGTAGACGTTCGGCTGAGCCGGAGTCGCCATCCCGTTTCCGATGAAGAAGCTCGGGTGCGGCGGCTGGTTGTAGGCGGTGTTCTGCCACGCGATCGCGACCCGGTACTGCGCGTCGTGCATCAGCGTGTGGATCTTCCGGTCGGTGACGACCGGCGTGGAGTAGATCCGGAGCGCGGAGTTGCTGGACGTACGCCAGATGACCTCCTCGCGCCAGTCGCCGAGGATGTCACCGGAGAGCGCGGGCGTGGCCTTGGTGCCGTTGTTCGACGCCACGCCCGAGCCGTCGAGCAGCCGGGCGTCCGAGGACGTGCCGTACTTGTCGATCCGGGTCTGGTCGAGCAGCTCGCGCACCGGGTCGCCGTCCCACCAGATCAGGAAGTTGGCCGAGGACGGCTTGCGCCCGACGTTGGCGCCGCTGGTGCTGCGCAGCCCGTCGACGCCGGAGGACCACATCTCCGCGCCGGCGTTCCCGGCGTACACGTCGCCCGCCACGCCACGGCCGTTGTCGCAGCCGCAGACCGGCGCGGTCCAGATGTTCTGCCCGGTGCCGGCGTGGATGTCCATCGCGGGCTGGCTGGTCGACTCGTGCACGGTGAAGATCTCGATGCCGGCCCGCGACGGGACGAGGTCGCCGACGTGCAGCGCGTCGCCGTGGCCGAAACCGGTGCGGTACATGAACGCGCCGTTGTCGTCGATCGTCGCCGAGCCGTAGACGACCTCCTGGCGCCCGTCGTTGTCGACGTCCGCGATGGAGAGGTTGTGGTTGCCCTGGCCGTAGGCGCCGACGTTGCTGTTGCCCGAGTCGTACGTCCACCGCCGCACCAGGCTCCCGTTGCGGAAGTCCCAGGCCACGACCACCGCGCGGGTGTAGTAGCCGCGGGCCATGATGAGCGAGGGCCGGGTGCCGTCCAGGTACGCGGTGCCGGCGAGGAAGCGGTCCACCCGGTTGCCGTACGAGTCGCCCCACGAGGAGACGGTGCCGCGCGGCGGCTCGTAGTTCACGGTGGACAGCGCGGCGCCGGTGCGCCCGTCGAACATCGTCAGGAACTCCGGCCCGGTGAGGATGTAGCCGTCGCCGTTGCGGTGCACCGCGGACGCGTTGCCGATCACCTGGCCGGTGCCGGAGCGGGTGCCGTCGGCGGTCTTCATGGCGACCTCGGAGTCGCCGTCACCGTCGTAGTCGTACACCTGGAACTGGGTGTAGTGGGCGCCGGCCCGGATGTTGGCGCCCAGGTCGACGCGCCACAGGCGGGTGCCGTTGAGCCGGTACGCGTCGACGAAGACGTTGCCGGTGACGCCCGCCTGCGAGTTGTCCTTGGCGTTGTCCGGGTCCCACTTGAGCACGATCTCGTACTGCCCGTCGCCGTCCAGGTCGCCGACCGACGCGTCGTTGGCGACGTACCCGCTGCCGGGTGACTGGATCGGCACGTCGAGGTACCCGTTCGCGAACGACAGCGACGCCTCCGACGCGCCCTGCTCGGCACCGTTGACGACCGCCCGCACGGTGTACGACGAGTTCGCCGCCGCCCCGCTGTCGAGGTAGTTCGTCGAGTTGGTGATCGGGGTGGAGTTGACCTTGGTGCCGCCCCGGTAGACGTTGAAGCCGGTGCTCGCCGCCTCGGTGCCGAGCAGCCGCCACGAGACGAGGTTGCCCGAGCCGGACCGCACGCTGATCAGGCCGCGGTTGAGGTCCTCCGCCTGCTTGGCGCCGGCCGGCGGCGGCCCCGTCGTGGGCGGCGGGGTGGTCGGCGGCGGCGCGGTGGTCGGGTTGGACGAGGTGGGCGGGGCGCCGGTCGTGGGAGAGACGGGCGCCCCGGTGCACGTTGTCCCGTTGAGGGCGAATGACGCGGGCACCGGGTTGGCGCTGTTGTTCCACGAGCCGTTGAACCCGAACGACGCGGTCCCGTTCGTGGCGATCGCGGCGTTGTAGCCCGCGTCGCCGGCGGTGACCTGCGCGCCGCTCTGGGTGACCGTGGCGTTCCAGGCCTGGGTGACGGTCTGGCCGGCGGCGTACGACCACACCAGCGACCAGCCGTTGACCGGGTCGCCGAGGTTGGTGATGGTCACGCTCGCGCCGAAACCGCCCTGCCACTGGTTGGTGACGGCGTAGTCGACCCGGCAGCCGGCGGCCGCGGACGCGGAGGTCGCGACCACGGCGGCGAGGACGCCGGCACCGGCCACGGCACCGGCGAGCGTGGAGGAGAGCAGCGCGACGCGCCGCCTGGAAGTAAGCATGTGAGGACTCCAGAGGAAGCGGGCGGCGTGCCCGGCGCCACCACAGACGAGGAGTCGGCTCCCAACGTCTCCGGCGATCCTAAGGCAAGGGCTTTCCTCAGGACAATATCGAAGGGCTTCAGTAAGTCTCCCGAACGACCACCCATCCGCCGGCGGGGACCTCGGCGGCCGGCTTGCCGGTCATCAGGTCGGTGCCCTCCGTCTCCACCGCGCGGGCCGTCGAGCCGTGGTTGAACGCGAACAGCCAGCTCGCGTGCCGGCCGGTGCGGCGGACCAGCTCCAGCTCCGCGGCGCCCTCGCGCACCGGGATGCCGGCCGCCTCCGCCAGCAGCTCGCCGTACGCCGCGTCGTCCAGGCGGGTCGAGACGTACCACGCCGTGCCGGCCCCGAAACGGTGCCGCGTGACGCCCGGTCTCACGAAAGCCGCCCCGGCCAGGTGGACGTCCTCCGACCACCCCGCCTCGGTGGGGCGGAACTCCTCGACACGTACCCCCAGCACGTCGCGGAGCGCGCCGGGATAGCCGCCCAGCCGCACCCGCCCGTACTCGTCGGCCACCCCGGACAGGTACGTCGCGACGAGGCGGCCGCCACCGTCCACGTAGGTCCGCACCGCCGCGGCCTCCGCGTCGGACATCAGGTAGTGGGCGGGGAGCACGAGCAGCTGGTACGGCAGGGGTCCGCCCTGTGCCAGCGACACGAAGTCGGCCGTGATGCCCGCCCGCCACAGCGCCCGGTGGGCCGCGCGCACCTCGGCGAGGTAGTCGATGCCGTCCCAGGGCAGGCCCGGCCCCGAAAGCGCCCACCACGACGGCGCGTGCCAGGCGACCGCCACCGACGCCTCGACCGCGCCGGCGTCCACTTCGCGCAGCCCGCCCAGCGCGGCGCCGAGCTCCACGGCCTCCCGGTACACGCGGCTGTCCGGCCCGGCGTGCGGGACGAGCGCGGAGTGGAAGCGCTCGGCCCCGCCGCGCGGCGCCCGCCACTGGAAGAACATCGCGCCGCGCGAGCCGCGGGCCACGTGCGAGAGGCTGTGCCGGGCCATCCGGCCGGGCTCCTTGGCGTGCATGCGGCCGCCCGCGTAGATCAGGTTGGGCGCGCTCTCCATGAGCAGCCAGGGCCGCCCGCCGGCCCACGACCGGGCCAGGTCGGCGCCGAACGCGGTCTCCTCCTCGGCCCCGGGCCCCGCGTCGGACGGGTAGTGGTCGATCGCCACCACGTCCACCTCCCGGGACCAGCGCGCGTGGTCGACCGGCACCCACCCGCCGAAGACGAAGTTGGTGGTGATCGGCACGTCCGGCGTGGCCGCGCGGAGGATGTCGCGCTGTTCGGTGTACGCGGCCAGCAGCTCGTCCGACCAGAACCGCTTGAAGTCGAGCACCTGCCCCGGGTTGTGCAGGTACTGGGTGGCGCGCGGCGGGAAGACGTAGGACCAGTCGGCGTAGTGCTGGCTCCAGAACGCCGTGGTCCACGCGTCGTTGAGCGCGTCGAGCGTGCGGTAGCGGCCTTGCAGCCAGGCCCGGAAAGCGCCCGCCGCGTGGTCGCAGTGGCACGTCGTCCCGTACTCGTTGTGCACGTGCCACAGCGCCACGCCCGGGTGGTCCGCGTACCGGCGGGCCAGCTCGCGGGCGATCCGCCGGCACGCCTCCCGGTAGGCCGGGGCGCTCGCGCAGTAGGTGTCCCGGCTGCCGTGCAGCAGGCGGGTGCCGTCCGCACGCACCGGCAGGGCGTCGGGGTGGGCCAGGCTGAACCACGGCGGCGGCGAGGCGGTGGGCGTGGCCAGCGCGACCTTGACGCCGCCGGCGTCGAGGAGGTCGAGCACCCGGTCCAGCCAGTCGAAGGTGTACCGCCCCTGCTCCGGCTCCAGCCGCGACCAGGCGAACACGCCGACGCTGACCAGGTTGACGCCGGCCCGCCGCATCAGCGCGACGTCCTCCCGCCAGACGTCTTCGGGCCACTGTTCGGGGTTGTAGTCCCCGCCGTAGCACAGTCCCTCGACCCCGCGCGGCCACTCCATCGGCGCTCCTTGAGGCGTTGACAGTTTGTTGGGTTAGACGAAAAACTAACCCACATGCCGTACCGACCGCCGCTGGTGCCCTTCGAGACGTTCGTCGCCGACCCGCCGGACCTGCCCGTCCGGGCGCCCGGCGAGCAGGGGCTCTCGGCCGTGACCAGGGCCGAGCTGGTCACCACCGACGCCTCCGGCGTGTCGGTGAAGGCCACGACGTCCGACGGCGGGACGCTCGCGATCCAGATCGGCGCCGCCGGCGAGGGCATCCTGCGGGTACGGCTGAGCGAGGCACCCGACGCGCGCGGCCGCTCGGCCCGCGCGCTCGCACTGGTACGGCCCGAGACGCACCCGGCGACCGTGACCGTGGCCGGGCCCGTCGTGCGGGTCAGCGCCGGCGCGGTGACCGCCGAGCTCACCCTCGACCCGTGGCACCTGCGCTTCGTCGACCCGGCCGGCCGCGTGCTGCTGGAGGAGAGCCCCGGCGAGCGGGACATCAGCGGCCGCATGCGCACGCTCCCCTTCGGCCGCTCGCTCGTCGACGGCACCGTCGCGGCGTACCACGAGAGCTTCACCGCGCCCGCCGACGAGCGGTTCGTGGGCTTCGGCGAGAAGTTCACCCCGCTGGACAAGCGCGGCCAGCGCGCCCTGATGTGGAACTTCGACGCGTTCGGCACCGAGTCCGACCGCTCGCACAAGACCGTGCCGCTCTACCTCTCCAGCCGGGGGTACGGGGTGCTGGTCGACAGCGGCATGCCGGTCGAGTTCGACATGTGCCAGTCGACGCACAGCTGCGTGCAGATCCTGGTGCCGGACGACGTGCTCGACTACTACGTGATCGCCGGGCCGGCGCCGGCGGACGTGCTCGACCGGTACAACCGGATCACCTGCCGGCCGCTGCTGCCGCCGAAGTGGGCGTTCGGCGCGTGGATGTCCTCGGGGTTCTATGTGGACACCCAGGAGAAGGTGCTGGACCGGGCGCGGCGGCTGCGCGAGCGCGGCATCCCGTCGGACGTGCTGCACCTCGACTGCTACTGGCAGGTGGCCGGGCACTGGTCCGACCTGCGGTGGGACGCGGACAACTTCCCCGACCCGGCCGGCATGCTGCGCGCGTTGGCCGAGCAGGGCTTCAAGGTGTGCCTGTGGACCAACCCGTACATCAGCCACGGCTCCCCCGCCTTCGCCGAGGCGTCCGAGGCCGGTTACTTCCTGCGGCGGGCGGACGGCTCGACGTACGTGGCCGACGTGTGGCACGGCTCCCACCCGGCGTCCGGGATCGTCGACTTCACCAACCCGGCCGCGGTCGCCTGGTTCGTGCGGCTGCTGCGGCCGCTGCTGGAGCAGGGCGTGGCCGCGTTCAAGACGGACTTCGCCGAGGGCGTGCCGGCCGACGCGGTGGCGCACAACGGGATGACCGGCACCGAGCTGCACAACGTGTACGCGCTGCTCTTCAACGACACCGTCTCGGCGGTCACCCGCGAGGTCGCCGGCCACGGGCTGGTGTGGGCGCGCTCGTCGTACCTGGGCGGCCAGCGGCACTCGGCCCAGTGGGGCGGCGACGTCGCCTCCACCTACCCCGCGATGGGCAGCACGCTGCGCGGCGGCCTCTCGCACGGGCTCTCCGGCGTGCCGTTCTGGAGCCACGACGCGGGCGGCTTCCACGGCACGCCGACGCCCGACCTGTACGTGCGGTGGGCCCAGTTCGCCGCACTCTCCCCGCTCGTGCGCTTCCACGGCACGACGAGCCGGCTGCCGTGGGACTTCCCCGCCGACGCCGAACGGCTCGCCGTCGAGGCGCTGCGGCTGCGCTACCGGCTGATGCCGTACATCTACTCGTGCGCCGTCGAGTCGTCCCGCACCGGCGTCCCGCTGATGCGCGCGCTGCTCGTCGACCACCCCGACGACCCGGCCGCGTGGGGCGCCGAGCTTGAGTACCTGCTCGGCCCCGACCTGCTCGTCGCGCCGATGCACGACCCGTCCGGCGAGCGCGACGTCTACCTGCCCGCCGGTCGGTGGGTGGACCACTGGACCGGCGAGACCCACGAGGGTGGGCGGTACCTGCGGGTGTCGGCCCCGCTCGAGCGCATCCCGCTCTTCGTGCGGCACGGCGCGCTGATCCCGGTACTGTCCGATCAGGACACCGTGGGCGAAGGCCCGTTCGACGGTGTCACTGTGGTCAGCTGGGGCGGCACCGACGCCCGCACCGTGGTGCGGGACGTCGACGGCGACACCGAGCTCGTCGCCGTCCGCGAGGGCGACACCCTCCGCGTGACCCGTGAGGGTCCTTTGCGGGTACGGGACGCGACCCTCGCGTTTGGACGTGGTCAGGGCGTACCGCACGTGGTTTTGACGCCTTGATCGCTCTGCGCAGGCGTGGTGCCATGGTGGGGGTGCCACGCCTGCGCCCCATACGCTCCTGGTAGTACCAGTTTGGTATTAGCATCGAGCCATTTAGATGCAATAACGTGATGCGTCCATTGTCGGTCCCCAAAAGGAGTCCGTCGTGCGCATCCGCCTGCTCCTGGCCACCACGGCCACCGCCCTCGCCGGCGCGCTCGTCGCGCCGAGCATCGCCTCCGCCGCCCCGCCGCAGCCATTCATCATCGGCGGCGGCACCGTCTCCTCCGCCCCCTGGGCCGCGGCCGTCTTCAGCGGCGGCTCGTTCACCTGCTCCGGCTCGATCATCGCGTCCCAGTGGGTGCTCACCGCCCGCCACTGCCTGGGCGGCAGCATGTCCGTCCGCGTCGGCAGCGTGATGTACGCGTCCGGCGGCCAGACCCGCACGGTCACCTCGACCGCCGGCCAGAACGACCTGGCGCTGCTCCGCCTCAGCTCCGGCGTCTCGACCACGTACGTGACGCTGGCCAACAGCAACCCGCCCGTCGGCTCGACCAACAACATCTACGGCTGGGGCCGCACCTGCACCAACTGCCCCGCCTCGCCCCAGCTCAAGACCGCCACCGTGACGGTCTCCAGCCTCAACGCCACCGACGCCTACGGCGGCCCCGCGATCCGCAGCACCCGCGGCAACGGCGTAGCCTGGCGCGGCGACTCCGGCGGCCCGCAGTTCTACAATGGACAGCAGGTCGGTGTCTGCTCGACCGGCAACGGCTCCACCTACCAAAACTACGGCAGCGTGGCGGCCAACCGCTCCTGGATCCGCTCGGTAGCCGGCGTCTGACCCTCGAGATCCAGGGGAGCTGGCGCAGATCCAGCTTCCCTGGATCCCCCAGCGGATGCCGCACCCGCCGGAGGCGCCGCACTGGAGACCTTTCGGGGTCAGGGTCGCCGCTCGTCGTGGCGTTGCTTCGAGGCATATTTGCCCACGTCCGCGTCAGCCGCGGACCGTGTGGACAAACGTCGACCACCGCCTGGCGCGAGCTCCGTCACCCCGCACCCTTTCCTGTCGGCCGGTTGCGCACAGGGGTGAGCGCGACCAACCGCGGACGGGTGAGCCCGCGGGAGCATGCGGCGCGCGACCAGACGCGGACGTGGGCAAATATGTCAGCCCTTGATGGCTCCTACGATCACGCCCTTGACGAAGTGGCGCTGGATGAAGGGGTAGACCAGCACGATCGGGGCCACCGTCACCACCACGACCGCCATCTTGATGGCCTGTGTCGGTGGCAGGGAGCCGACCGCCTGGCCGGAGAAGTTGGGCGACTGGCCCTGGATGACCATGCTGCGCAGGATGTTCTGGATGGGGAACTTGTCGTTGCTGTTGATGTACAGCAGCGCGTTGAACCAGACATTCCAGTAGCCGACCGCGTAGAAGAGGCCCACCACGGCGATGACCGGGCGGCTGAGCGGCATCACGATGCGCCACAGGATGCGAAACTCGCCGGCGCCGTCGATGCGTGCGCTGTCCATGAGCTCTTGAGGTAGGCCCTGGAAGAAGCCGCGGACGACGACGAGGTTGAAGACGCTGATGGCGCTCGGCAGGATCAGCGCCCACAGGCTGTCCTTGAGGCCGACGCCGGTGACCACGAGGTAGCTGGGCACCAGGCCGGGGTAGATGAGGAACGTCAGCAGGAAGAAGAACAGCAGCGGGCGGTGGCCGACCGAGCCGGGGCGGGACAGGCCGTACGCGGCGAGCACCGTCAGCGTGAGGCTCACGATCGTGCCGGCGACGGTGACCATCGTCGAGACCCAGAGTGCGCGGGTGACGATGCCGCCGGAGAAGATCGTCACGTAGGCGGACGCGTCTATGCCCTTCGGCACCATCACCATGCCGCCGGCGTCGTTGATGGTCTTGCGCGAGGAGAAGCTGGTCACCAGCACCGACCACAGTGGAATCAGCACGACCAGGGCCATCACGGTCAGGACCGCGCCCTTGCCGGCCAGGCCGGCGGCCGTCGGCTTCTCCTCCCAGGGAGCGCGTTTGGCGGTAGTCATTGCTTGGAGATCAACCCCCGCTCACCGATCATGTGGGCGACCTTGTTGGCGGCCAGGATCAGTACCAGGCCCACCGCTGCCTTGAAGAGGCCGGCAGCGGCGCCGAAGCCGAAGTTGCCCGTGGTGATGGACTGGTAGTACACGAACGTGTCGAGCACCTCGGCGGCGTCGCGGCCGACCGCGTCGCGCTGGAGGAGGAACTGTTCGAAGCCGACCGACAGCGCGTCGCCGAGGCGCAGGATGAGCAGCAGCACGATGACCGGTCGCAGGCCGGGCAGCGTGACGTGCCAGAGGCGTCGCCAGCGGCCGGCGCCGTCGACCGCGGACTGCTCGTAGAGGCTGGGGTCGATCATCGCCAGCGCGGCCAGGAAGACGATCATGCCCCAGCCGGCGTCCTTCCAGACCGACTCGGCGGTGACCAGCACGATGAACGTGTCCGGGTTGGTCATGATGCCGGGCGGCTCGATGCCGGCCTGGCGCAGCTCCTGGGACAGCAGCCCGGCGCCGCCGAGCATCTGCACGAAGAACGTCACCACCAGCACCCAGCTGAAGAAGTGCGGAAGGTACACGATCGTCTGGATGAACGCGCGCAGCTTGCCCGACATCACGCTGTTGAGCAGGATCGCCAGGGCGATCGGGATCGGGAAGAAGAAGACCAGCTGGAACGCGGTGATGGTGAGCGTGTTCCACAGCGCGTCCCAGAAGGCGGGGTCGCTGAAGAGGTCGTTGAAGTTGCCGAAGCCGATCCACTCGCTGGCCAGGAACGCGGACAGCGGCCCGTCGCCCGCGTACGGGTTGTAGTCCTGGAACGCGACCACGTTGCCGAGTGTGGGCAGGTAGTGGAAGACCAGCAGCAGGAGCGCGGCCGGCGCGGCCATCAGCAGCAACGGCCAGTCTCGCCGGAGGCGCGCCCTCAGCGGCACCCGCGCGCGCCGCCTCTTCCTGGGCGGCGACGGCGGGGCGGGCGGCCGGGCCAGCTCGTCGCTGGCCCCGGCCGCCACGGGTGCTTCGGTACTCATTTGCCGGCGTCGCTCCGCGCCTTGGCCAGGAAGTCGCGGGCCTCGTTGCCGCCGCCCGCGCTCTTCCATTCGTTGAGGAGCCCGTCGAACTCGGTCAGCGCGCGGCGCCCGCGCACGATGTCAGTGATCTTGTCTTCGAACGGGATGGTCTGCGACTTGTACGTGGCCGGGAACTCCAGCTTGATCCCGTCCCACGGGTTGGTCTCCATAAACTTGACCATCGCGTTGGAGTAGGTCAGCAGGTCCGGCACGTACTTCGGCGTCTCGGGCCACGGCTGGACGACCGGGCTGCGGCCGCTCACGAAGAAGTACTGGTTACCGATCTCCTTGAAGCCCAGGTCGGTCTTGACCGGGCCGTCCGGCGTCATCGTGTGGTGCTTGCCCTCGATGCCGTACTCGCGCAGGTGCCACTCCTTGCTGCCGAACGGCGCCGAGCACCAGTTGACGATCTTGAGCAGCTCCTCGACGCGCTCCTTGCCGAGGCCCTTCTTGACGAACGTGTACGAGATCGGCTTGTCGTCGCCCCACACCAGCGGGTCGCCGCCGGTCGCCGAGAAGATCGGCACCGGTTGGAGGTTGAAGCCGGGCGTGACCTTCTGCTGCTGGGCCTGCATGCCCTGCCACGCACCCGGGCCGTCCTGGTGGAAGATGATCCGGCCGCTCTCCAGGAGCTTCTTGGCGTCGCCGCCCTTGCTGGACACCAGGTCCGGGTGGACGAGCCCGTCCTTGTAGATCCGGGCCATGACCTCGAGGGCCGCCTTGAACTCCGGCGTCTCGTACTTGTGCTCCGGCGTTCCGTCGGACTTGAGCCGCCACCCGGTCTCCGAGCCCGGCGACTTGTGGAACATCTGCACCATCGCGAAGATGTCGCTGAACGCCCAGACGCCCTTCTTGGTGTCGGTCACCTGCTTGCCGATGCTGAGCAGCTCGTCGATCGTCTTCGGGTACGTGAGGCCCTTCGCGTCGAGCAGGTCCTTGCGGTAGAAGAGCGCCCACGGGAAGGGGCCGTCGGTCGGGTTGGGGACCGCCATGAGGCGCTCGTTCCACACCGCGTTCTGCCACGCGCCGGTCGGGAAGGTGGCGAGCATCGGGTAGGCGTTGACCTTGTCGCCGGACAGGTAGTCGGTGAGGTCCTCGAAGAGCGCCTTGACCGCGTCGGTGAAGCGGGGCAGCTTCTCCACCTCCCACTGCGGCACGCACAGCAGCTCGGGCACGTCACGGGCGCCGAGCATCGCGTTGAGCTTGTCCGCGTAGGTCAGGCCGTCCTGGATGGAGAAGTTGATCGGGGTGCCGAGCTCCGTGTTGACGGCGGTGAGGTAGGCGTTCTGCCCCAGGCCGGGCGGCGCCGGCCCCCACGCCGGCGTCATGGCGCTGATCTCCTTGCCGCTGCTGCCGGGCTTTTCGGCGATCAGGTCGACGAGGTTCGACGGGTACTTGTTGTAGCCGTCGGGGATCGGCCGGGTGCTCGTGATGTCCGGCTGCGGGATGCCGCTCGGCAGCTTGCCCTGCGCCGGCAACACGCCGGTGACCTTGCCGGTGTCGGTCGCGGTGCCCTTGTTGCCGCTCCCTTCCCCACACGCGCTGAGCAGGCCGCCACCGGCGATCGAGACGGCGCCGAGGCCCGTGAGGCCGAGGAATCTTCTGCGGTTGGTCGCCGCGCCCGCGAGGGGTGGAGTCACGGCGCACTCCCTTCTATTGGCAAAAAGTGGTATGACTGTAGTTAGTTCGTCTACCGACTAAACAAAGTCTCGCGAATCACAAACTAGACCAACGGCGACCGCCGCCACAAGGGCGGACCCGGTACGGCATGATGGGCAGGCCAGCCCGGGGCACCACCTGACCGACGCCGGAAACGGGGCTGACTTGATCACGATGCAGAGCGGGCCGCAGCCGGCCGACTTCGCCGACGTGCGAGCCACCAACCTCGCCGTCGTCCTCCGCCATGTGCGCACGCACGCGCCATGCTCGCGGGCCGACATCGCGGCCGCCACCGGGCTCAACAAGGCCACGGTCTCGAGCCTCGTCGCCGACCTCATCGAGCGGCGGCTGCTGCGCGAGACCGGGCTCGCCGAGCACCGGATCGGCCGCCCGGCGACGATGCTGGTGCTCGACGGCCAGCCCTACGCGGCGATCGGCATGGAGGTCGCCGCGGACCACCTGACCGCCGTCGCGGTCGACCTCGCCGGCGAGCAGCTGCTCTCCTGGCGACGGGCGTTCACGGGCACGGAAACGGCGGCCGGCAAGGCGGTCAGCACGATCGCCGCGCTCGCCGCCCGGGCCGCCTCGCGCGTCGCCGCACAGGGTCGCCAGGTGCTCGGCGTGACCGTCGGCGTGCCCGGCCTCGTCGACGCCGACGGCGCCGTGCGGCTCGCCGCCGGCCTCGGGTGGCGCGACGTCGAGCTCCGCGCCGACCTCGTGCGCGCGCTCCGCGACCCCAAGTACGACGTGGCCGTCGACAACGACGCCAACCTCTCCGCGCTGGCCGAGCACCGCTACGGCGCGTACGCCGGCACGGCCAACCTCGTCTACCTCACCGGCGAGCTGGGCATCGGCGCCGGCGTGGTGGTCGACGGGCGGCTGCTGCGGGGCGGGCGAGGCTTCAGCGGCGAGGTCGGCCACCTCCAGCTAGACCCGACTGGCCCACCGTGCCCCTGCGGCCGCGTCGGCTGCCTGGAGGCACTCGCCGGCGTACGCGCGATCATCCGCCGCGTGCTGCCCGACGCCGAGGCCGACGGCCCGGTCACCGACTTCGCGCCGGAGATCGAGGAGGTAGTCCGCCGCGCCCGCCGCGCCGACGCCGCCACGCTCGCGGCACTCACCGCGGTCGGCCGGCACCTCGGCCACGGCGTGAGCATCCTGGCCAACCTGGTCAACCCCGACGTGGTCGTGCTGGGCGGCAACTTCGTCCCGCTCGCGCCGTGGCTCCTCCCCGCGGCGGAGTCCGAGCTGGCAACCCGCGCGGTGGCCCCGGACGCCGGCGGGTGCAAGCTCGTCGCCTCCGCCCTAGGCCCAAGCGCCGCGGCGACCGGCGGCGCGGCCCGCGCCCTGGCCGCCGTCGACGCCGGCCACCTCCCTCCACTGCCCGCCTGAACCCGTTCACACCGCCCGCGACCCCTCCTGCTCGCACGCCGCACGGGCCTCGACGCGGCTGCCGCACTGCTCGGAGGGGCCAGGATGGCCTTGCCGGCTGGATAGCGTCGATCGGCCGGACTTGCCGTGGAACCGGCGGGTCTTCGCGGTTGGGCCGGTGGACCTCGATTACCTCGACGTTCTGCTCGCGGGCGCCGGTCCCCTCCTCCACCACCACCGGGCGCAGGCGTCCGTGCCGGCGCGTCCAGACCAGCAGGGGAACGTATCTGGTGGATGTCGACGCCACCGACGACCTCGATGACGGCAGGGTCGCGCTTCGCTTGACGACGGTGGGCGGGGCGCCACCGGTAACAACGGCGGACCGCGTTTCCGAGCCACCGTCGCATGTGCGGTCGGACGCCGTATTGGCGAGTTGTTTGGACAATGGATCGCTATTTTCGCCGCGACATCAATCGCAGAGGTGATCGGCCGGTGATTTGCTTGCGGCGGACGCGGCATGGAATGCGACCGACACCCGAGGCCAGAGGCAGTTCGGCCGGATAACGGCGGTGATGGATGAGGCCGTGATCTTACCGGCGGGCGTTCACTCGGCGCGGATATTGGCCCTTGTGACGACTCGGTGTGTTCGCGACTGTTGCCCTGCCCAGCAGGCGGACCTTGCCTGGCCGGGCATTCCGGGTGTCGCTGCTCGAGCGGGGTGGGCATCGACCGGGTCGGTTCTTCCCGCAGGCCCGCCGCTGGAGTCGCGCGAGAAGTGTTGCGCAGGTGGCGTAGACGCTGCCCGCGGCGCTGAATCAGACCCCAGGCGCGGTCCCGCTGTTGCTCGCGACGAAACTCCTCACCCGCGGGAGAATAGTTACGCGACTTGGTGCGGTCACGCATCCCAGCCAATTCGGCCGTAGTGAACAACTGAAGCTGCCGCACGCAATAATTATCTCGCAGCCGCCGGAAAAATGCTGCCCCAAACGGTGATCGATCAGGTCCCGTTTCGTAGGTGAACCGCAAATTTCGACATTCTAAGATTCCGATACGCGCGACAGCCTAAATTCGGGGCGGGCCACACTTTCCGCCACGGCGCACGCCGCCTGTGCCATCCGGCGTCCCTGGTGCGGTGACCGCAAACGTTGGCCGGCTTCGCGGGCCCGGGCGAGCGACGACCGAAGGCCGCGCTGGGCCTCCGGCATCTGGGGCTTGCACAGCGAGACCTGGCAGTGGACGGTCGGGGGGCGGCTCGCTCTGCGAGCCGCCGGCCGGGAGCGGTGCCCGCGGGAAGCACCCCACGAAAACGCTCCGCTGCGCTCCACGTTTCCCCCGGGGACCCCGCGCA
Source organism: Phytohabitans sp. LZ39 (assembly GCF_059359075.1). NCBI lineage: Bacteria > Bacillati > Actinomycetota > Actinomycetes > Micromonosporales > Micromonosporaceae > Phytohabitans > Phytohabitans sp. LZ39. Next base: position 40,656 of record NZ_JCADBM010000017.1, read on the forward strand.
TACGGTCCGCAGCTGGCGCGGACGCGGGCAAATCCGCCCGGAACGCCTCGCCGCCAGCGCGCCCCCGACGCCCCGGCAGCAGCCGCCTGACCTGTGGGGTAGCGCTTTCCTGGCAAAACTTGGGAGCGCTCCTATTGACCTGAGCCGCTATGTGGTGCGAGTCTCAGAGGGCTCCGGGCGTTAACACAGCCGAAACCCCGTTAACGCGGCGGAGTTTTCTTCGACGGCTTGTCGAAGCGCTTCGAGCAGACAGACCTCCGCGGTTCTCCCCCGCGACGTTGGCTCCTCGAAGCGCTTCGAAGTCCATAGAGGATGGTTGATAGCGATGACAGAGCCGTATCGCGACCCCGACCAGCCACTCGACGCCCGGGTGGCCGACCTGCTGGGGCGCCTCAGCCTGGGCGAGAAGGTCGCACTGCTGCACCAGCATCAGGCGCCGGTCCCCCGACTGGGGGTCGGCCCGTTCCGCACCGGCACCGAGGCGCTGCACGGCCTGGCCTGGGTCGGGCCCGCCACGGTCTTCCCGCAGGCCGTGGGCCTGGCCAGCACGTGGGACACCGAGCTGGTCCGCGCGGTGGGCGCGGCCGTGGGCGACGAGGTCCGCGGCTTCCACCACAAGGACCCGTCCCGGGTCGGCCTCAACGTATGGGCGCCCGTGGTCAACCCGCTGCGCGACCCGCGCTGGGGCCGCAACGAGGAGGGGTACGCCGAAGACCCCTGGCTCACCGGCGAGATGGGCACCGCCTACGCGTCCGGACTGCGCGGCGACCACCCGACCTACCTGCGCACCGCGCCCACGCTCAAGCACTTCCTGGGGTACAACAACGAGACCGACCGCCACCTCACGTCCAGCAACCTGCCGCCGCGGGTGCTGCACGAGTACGAGCTGCCGGCCTTCCGGGCGCCCATCGAGGCGGGTGCGGCGGTGGCGGTGATGGCGTCGTACAACCTGGTGAACGGGCGGCCGGCCCACCTCAGCCCGCTGATCGACGGCGAGCTGCGCCGGTGGACCGACGGCGAGGTGCTGGTGGTCAGCGACGCCGCCGCCGCGTCCAACATCGCCGGCGGCCAGGGCTACTACGCCGAGCACGCCGCCGGATACGCGGCCGCGCTGCGGGCCGGCATCGACAGCTTCACCGAGGACGACGGCGACTCGGGGCCTACCGTCGCGCGGCTGACCGAGGCGCTGGAGCGCGGTCTCGTCGACGAGTCCGATGTGGACCGCGCGGTGCGGCGGGTGCTCACGACGCGGTTCCGGCTGGGTGAGTTCGACCCGGCGGAGCGCAACCCGTACGCGGCGGTGACCGCCGACGTCGTCAACTGTGCCGCGCATCAGGAACTGGCGCGGGAGGCGGCCCGCCAGTCGATCGTCCTGCTCAAGAACGAGGACGAGCTGCTCCCCCTCCACGGCGGCACGGTCGCGGTCATCGGGCCGCTGGCCGACACGCTGCACGAAGACTGGTACAGCGGCACGCTCCCCTACGCGGTCACCGCGTACGGCGGGCTGGCCGCTCGCGTGCATGCCACCTTCCACGAGGGCGTCGACCGCGTCGCGCTGCGCGGCCCGGACGGGTACGCGTGGGCGGACGAGACCCTCGTAGTGCGGGCGGACGCCGACGCGCCCAGCCGCCCGACCTACTTCGACCTCTTCGACTGGGGCGAGGGTGTCGTCGCGCTGCGGGCCGTCGCCAACGGCATGCACGTCGGCGCGGACGACAACGGCGTGCTCGTCAACGACCGCGCCCAGCCCGGCGGCTGGGTGGTGCGGGAGACGTTCCGCCTCGTGGAGCGGGCCGCCGGTCAGGTCGTGCTGCACCACCTCGCCACCGGGCGGTACGTGACAGCCGGCACCGACGGGGTGCTGCGCGCCGAGGCGGAGGAGGTCGAGGGCGGCACGCCGTTCACGGTCGAGCTCGTCGCGGACGGGGCGCGCGACGCCGCGGCCGCCGCCGCCGACGCGGACGTGGCCGTCGTGGTGGTCGGCAACCACCCGATGATCAACGGTCGGGAGACCGAAGACCGCGCCAGCCTCGCGCTGCCGCCCGCCCAGGAAGCGCTGATCCGCGCGGTCCGTGCCGCCAACCCGCGCACCGTGCTCGTGGTGACGAGCAGCTACCCGTACGGGATCGGCTGGGCCGACGACCACGTGCCGGCTGTGCTGTGGTCGTCGCACGGCGGGCAGGAGTACGGCAACGCGCTCGCCGACGTGCTCCTCGGCACGGCCGACCCGGGTGGGCGGCTGACCCAGACCTGGTACCGCGACGCGGCCGAGCTGCCCGACCTGCTCGACTACGACGTGATCGCCAGCGACGCCACCTACCTGTACTACCGCGGCACGCCGCTCTACCCCTTCGGGCACGGGCTGAGCTACGCCTCGTTCGCGTACGAAGACCTGCGACTCTCCACCGTGGAGGTGGGCGTGGACGGCACCGTCGAGGTGTCGGTCGACGTCACCAACACCAGCGAGCGGGCCGGCGAGGAGGTCGTGCAGCTGTACACCCGCCAGCGCCGTTCCACGGTCAAGCAGCCGCTGCGCCGCCTCCGGGCGTACCAGAAAATCAGGCTGGACCCCGGCGAGACGGTGACCGTCACGTTCACGTTGCGGGCGGCGGACCTCTGGTTCTGGGATGTCACCCGCGGCGCGCGCGTCGTCGAGACCGCGCGGCACACCGTCCAGGTCGGACGGTCCAGTGCGGACATCGCGCTGACCGCGACGCTGTCGGTGCGCGGCGAGGAGGTCGGCCCGCGCCGGCCGCTCGACCGTCCTTTGTGGGCGGTCGACCACGACGACTACGCCGGCACCGTGCTGCTCGACGACGAGCCGCGCCGCGCGGACGCGGTGGGTGCGGCCGAGCCGGCCGGCTGGATCGGGTTCCAGCGGGTCGACTTCGGCGCGGGTGCGGCGGCGGTGGCGGCGCGGGTCACCAGCCGCACCAGGGAGGCGGCCGGCGCCCGCGTCACACTGCGCCTCGACGACCCGCTCTCCGGACCGGTGGCCGGCAGCATCGTCGTGCCCACCGCCAACGACCGCCACGACTGGGTCGAGGTGCGCGCCCCGGTAAGCGGCGCGGCCGGTGTCCGGGACCTCTACCTGTCGTTCGAGGCGCCAGGCGCTACGGTGAGCTGTCTGACGTTCACCAGTGGCGGGATGGAGGCGTCGAGTGACTGAACACGGCGGCGCCAAGCGCGCCGACATGGTCACCATCACGGACGTGGCGCGGCACGCCGGCGTGGCGGTGAGCACCGTGTCATACGTGCTGAGCGGCAAGCGGGCGATCTCCGCGACCACCCGGCAGCGCGTGCTGGCGAGCATCCGCGCGCTCGGCTACCACCCGAACGCGGGCGCCCGGGCCCTCGCGAGCAAGCGGGCCAACGTGATCGCGCTCGTGCTCCCGCTGCGCTCGGGGATGCACCTGCCGGTGCTGATGCAGTTCGCGACGGCGGTGGTGACGACCGCCCGCCAGTTCGACCACGACGTGCTGCTGGTGACCGCCGACGAAGGCGCCGACGGGCTGCGGCGGATCGCGGCCAGCGCGATGGTCGACGGCATCGTGCTGATGGACGTGGAGATGCACGACGCGCGCGTGCCGCTGCTGCGCGACCTGGAGCGGCCGAGCGTGCTGATCGGCTTCCCCGCGGAGGCGGAAAACCTCACCTGCGTCGACCTCGACTTCTACCGGGCCGGCGCGGCCTGCGTCGACCACCTCGCCGCGCTCGGCCACCGCGAGATCGCGCTGCTCGGCGCGCCCGCGGTGGTGTACGAGCGGGACACCGGCTTCGCCCACCGCACCCGCGCCGGGTTCACCGAGACCGCCGAGCGCTACGGCATCGCGGCGACCGCCCAGCCGTGCGAGGAGAGCTTCGACGCGGTGCGGCAGGAGCTCGCCGGCCTGCTCGACCGCCAGCCCGGCTTGACCGCGCTGGTGGTGCACAACGAGGCGGCCGTGGCCCACCTGCTCGCCGCGCTCCCCCTGCTCGGCCGCCAGGTGCCGCACGACATCTCGGTGATGGCGATCTGCCCCGACGAGGTGGCCGAGCGGGCCAGCCCCGCGCTCACGTCGGTGCTCATCCCCGCCGAAGACGTCGGGCACCAGGCGGTCACCCTGCTCATGCGCAAGCTCGAAGGCCAGCAGGTGCCGGCCGCCACGCTCCTCGACCCCCGCCTGACGGTGCGCGCGTCAACTGCTTCGGCCGATCCAGCCGCAATCCGGGCAAATACTGCTGTAATGGGGTAATGGCGAACACCCGCTCGCTGGCACCCTGGTGGCTCTTCCTGGTCACCGGCATCCTGTGGATCGTCTACGCCTGGATCGTGCTCCGCTTCGACAACGCGTCGGTGGCGGCGGTCTCGGTCCTGGCCGGCCTGGTCGTCCTCTTCGCGGCGGCGTCCGAGCTGATGATGGCCTTCTTCGCGCCCGCCTGGCGGTGGCTGCACGCCCTGCTCGGCGCACTCTTCGCCATCACCGGCATCATCATCCTCTTCCGTCCCGGCACCGGCTTCGCGTGGCTGGCCGCGTTCGTCGGCTGGTACCTGCTCGTCAAGGGCTTCTTCGACGTCGTGCTGGGCTTCGTCACCAAACCCGTCAACGACGCCTGGTGGCTCTCCGTCCTCGTCGGCGTGGTCGAGGTACTGCTCGGCTTCTGGGCGGCGGGCAGCTGGGTACGCTCGGCGTTCCTGTTGGTCGCCCTCGTGGCCGGGGTGGCACTGGCGCACGGCATCGCGGACATCGTGCTGGCGTTCCGGCTACGCGGCAGCATCTCCGGCTTCACCGGCCGGGGCGCCGCCGCCCCCGGCCCCGCCGCACCCTAGAAACAGCCGCCGGGCGCGACCGGTCACGCACCTGCCCACCGCCGCGGCGGTCCGCGATTCGATCTCCGGACCGCCGCGGCCCGCGCGTCTCGTCAAACGCTTCGCCCCGCGCGACCGCGCCTCCCGATGGCCTGGAGTCCAGGTGGGGCGCGGCCTCGAAACCGAGATTCAAAAGCAAATCTGAGCTACCGCGACGCCCGTCGTGGTCCAGACCGCTGCTCCCGCGGCCTCACCCGTCCGCCGCCGGTCCCGCTGACCCCTCCCGCCCCTGCCCTCAAGAGCGCACGCCGCCCCCGCCCTGCCCTCAAGAGGGCACCGCGCCTCCCGCCCTGCCCTCAAGAGGGCAGCCCTGTCACCGTCTGGGCGGGTATACGGAACCCCTGCCGGGAATTCACGCCCAAGAGGGCTGCCCTCTTGGGGCAAGGGTGGGGGCTTGGCGCGCGGAGCCGGCAGTGGAGGCCGGGGTTTCGGCGAGCCCTGGCGAGCCGCCGGCCGGAGCGGTGCCCGCGGGAGCATACGGTCTGCAACTGGCGCGGACGGGGGCAAATATCCTAAAAGCGGTGGTTTGACGCTTTACGCCGCGTCCAGGACCGGCACTCGTTCCTCGGCGGAAGCGGCGGCGGCCGGCGTGGTCGCGCGGGTGCGGCGCAGGACGCGCACGGCCAGGTAGATCGCGGCGGCCCAGGCGGCCACGATCGCCAGGTAGACCGCGGGACGGAGGGCGGAGGGTGCGTCGACGGCGCGCATGATGGTGCGGGAGTTGGTCAGCACGATCAGGCCGCCCACCGCGGCGCCGAGCAGCTGGGCCGGCACGATGCGCACCAGCCAGGCGGCGAGCGGGGCGGCGATCAGGCCGCCTACCAGCAGCGCGGCCACGGTCGGCAGCACGAAGCCTTCGGAACCGAGGCCGATCAGGAAGCCGACGCTCGCCGCGCCCGCTACCACGAACTCCGAGGTGTCGACCGAGCCGATCACCTTGCGGGGCTCCATCCGGCCGGAGACCAGCAGCGACGGGGTGGCCACCGGGCCCCAGCCACCGCCGCCGGTGGCGTCGACGAAGCCGGCCGCCAGGCCCAGCGGCGCGAGGAAGCGGCTGCCCAGCGGGCGGCGGGTGCGGCGCTGGGCGAGCGGGCGGGTGAAGCGGATCAGCAGGTAGACGCCGAGGGCCAGCAGGATGCCGGCCATCCACGGCGCGGCGGCCTCGGTGGAGATCGAGCTCAGGAACGTGGCGCCGGCGAACGCGCCGATGCCGCCGGGGAGGGCGATGCGGCGGACGACGCGCCAGTCGACGTTGCCGAAGCGCCAGTGTGCGGCGCCCGAGGCGAGCGTGGTGCCCAGCTCGGCCAGGTGGACCGAGGCGGAGGCGGACGCGGGAGCGAGACCGGCGACGAGAAGCAGTGAGGAGGAGGTGACCCCGTAGGCCATGCCGAGGGCGCCGTCGACGAGCTGCGCGGCGAGCCCGACCAGGGCGAGAACGATCAGCTTCCGCACTTTGTCCACCTCCTCGGTAATTCCGGTCAACTTAGTCGAGAATCAGGGATATGACGGCCGCCGTCAAGCCGGTACCGGAAAGTGAGAGCCGCGCCCCGCGGTCAAAGCTCCTCTCAAGCGGTTAGAACTGCTTGAGAGGAGCTTTGATCACAGGGGCTCAGGCCCAGGCGCGCGGGTCGGCGACAAGCTCGCGCACCCGCTCGGGGAGCGTGCCGGTCGCGACGTCCGCGATCGTGACCAGCTCGAGGATCTGCCGCTCGCTGGCCCGCAGCGCGATCCACACCTCCTGGAGCGCGGCGGCCGCGCCGTGGTAGCCGAGGTCCTCCGGGCGCTGGCCGCGCACGTGCGCGAGCGGGCCGTCGATGATGCGGATGACGTCGGCGAGCGTGATCTTGTCGGCCGGGCGGGCCAGCCAGTAGCCGCCCTCCGGGCCACGCTGGGCGTGCACCACGCCGCCGCGGCGCAGCTGGAGCAGGATGCTTTCGAGGAACTTGGGCGGGATCTCCTGAGCCTTCGCGATGCGCTCGGCGGTCAGCGGGCCCTCGACGGCGGTGGCGAGCTCGACGACGGCGCGCAGCGCGTAGTCGACCCGGGCAGACAGTCGCATGAATCCCATTATCCCGGTCGAGAATGCCGACCGGTCATCCACCTACTCGGCGGAGCAGACCCTCCTGCACGGCGGTCGCGACGTGCCGGCCGTCCTCGGTGAACATGCGACCGGTGGCCAGCCCGCGCGCGCCCGAGGCGGACGGGCTCCAGCAGTCGTAGAGGAACCACTCGTCGGCGCGGAACGGCCGGTGGAACCACAGCGCGTGGTCGAGGCTCGCCCCCACCACCCCGCCCGGACCCCACACCTCGCCGTGCACCGAGAGCACCGAGTCGAGGAGCGTGAGGTCGGAGGCGTAGGTGAGCGCGCAGGCGTGCAGCAGCGGGTCGTCGGGCAGCTTGCCGTCGATGCGCATCCACACCCGCTGATAGGGGTCGGCCGGGCGGTCGCCGGGCGCCACCCAGCCGGGCTCGCCGACGTAGCGCACGTCGATCGGGCGCGGGATGGCCGCCCAGATGCCGGCCCGATCGGCGTAGCGCGCGAGGCGGTCGGCCATCGTCGGCACGTCGTCCGGGCGCGGCACGTCGGGCGGGGCCGGCGCGTGGTGGTCGAGCCCCTCCTCCTGGCGGTGGAACGAGGCGGACATGAAGAAGATCGTGCGGCCGCCCTGCATCGCCACCGAGCGGCGCACCGAGAACGAGCGGCCGTCGCGGATGTTTTCCACCTGGTACTCGATCGGCTCGGTCGGGTCGCCCGGCCGCACGAAGTAGCCGTGCAGCGAGTGGACCAGCCGCGCCGGGTCGACCGTGCGGCCGGCCGCGACCAGCGCCTGGCCGGCGACCTGGCCGCCGAAGACCCGCTGCGGACCGACCCGCGGGCTGATCCCCCGGAACCTGAACGGGCCCAGCTCCTTGAGGTCGAGCACCTCCAGGAGCTGGTCGACGGCCGCCTGGCCGACGACCGCGTCGCTCACGATGTCTCCGGGCGTGCCCGCTCGCCGCGCTCGCTCACTTAACGCCCGCTGTTTCGGGCCGCCGTCGCCGCGTCGACCAAAGAACCGAGCTGGTGCACGCGCAGCGTGTTGGTGGAGCCGGGCGCGTTGGGCGGGCTGCCGGCGACGACCACCACGTAGTCGCCCGGGTTGGCCAGGCCGATGCCCAGCAGCGCCAGGTCGACCTGCCGGAACATGTCGTCGGTGTGCTGCACGAACGGCACCAGGAACGTCTCGACACCCCAGGAGAGGGCGAGCTGGCTGCGCACCTCCGGCACCGGCGTGAACGCCAGCAGCGGCAGCTCGCAGTGAAGCCGGGAGAGGCGGCGGACCGTGTCGCCGGTCTGCGAGAAGGCGACGAGCGCCTTGGCGCCGATGTTGCGCGCGATCTGCGAGGCGGCCACGGTGAGCGCGCCGCCGTGGGTGCGCGGGTCGTGCTGGAGGCGGGGCACGCCGATCGAGCCGGACTCGGTGGTCGTCACGATCTTGGCCATCGTGCTGACCGTGAGCACCGGGTACTTACCCACGCTCGTCTCGCCGGAGAGCATGACCGCGTCGGCGCCGTCGAGCACCGCGTTGGCCACGTCGGAGGCCTCGGCGCGGGTCGGGCGCGAATTTTCGATCATGGAGTCGAGCATCTGGGTGGCGACGATGACCGGCTTCGCGTTTTCCCGGCAGAGCTGCACCGCGCGCTTTTGCACCAGCGGCACCTGGTCGAGCGGCAGCTCCACGCCGAGGTCGCCGCGGGCCACCATCACGCCGTCGAACGCGTCGACGATCGCCTCCAGGTGGGTCACCGCCTCCGGCTTTTCCACCTTGGCGAGCACCGGGCGGCGCACGCCCTCCTCGTCCATGATCGCGTGAACAAGCTTGATGTCGTCGGGCGAGCGCACGAACGACAGCGCGATCATGTCGGCGCCCAGGCCCAGCGCGAAGCGGAGGTCGGCGGCGTCCTTTTCGGACAGTGCCGGCACGCTCACCGCCACGTTGGGGAGCGAGACGCCCTTGTGGTTGGAGACCGGGCCGCCCTCGACCACCAGGCAGCGGATGTCTTCGCCGTGGACGGCGGTCACCTCGACGGCCACCTTGCCGTCGTCGATCAGGAGGCGGTCGCCGACCTTGACCTCGTGCGGCAGCTTTCGGTAGGTGCAGGAGACCCGGTCGGCCGTGCCCAGCACGTCGTCACCGGTGATCACCACGGTGTCACCGGTGCGCCACTCGACCGGCGCCTCGGCGAACTTGCCGAGGCGGATCTTGGGCCCCTGGAGGTCGGCGAGCACGGCGACGGCGCGGCCGGCGGCCTCGGCCGCCTCGCGCACCCGGTGGTAAACCGACTCGTGGTCCTCGTGGGAGCCGTGGCTGAAGTTGAGGCGGGCTACGTCCATCCCGGCGTCTACGAGGCCCCGGATGCGCTCCGGAGAAGAAGTGGCGGGGCCAAGGGTGCAGACAATTTTCGCACGGCGTGTCACGGTCATCAGGCTAGTCCCTCCGCCGGATCGGCTGTCCGGCCGACCCCTGTCGGACGTTTGGTGGCGGCGGGCGTCGGCGACCGTCACCGCGCAGCTTAGTACCGCCGCTCCCACGATGACGTCCCCCACCAGAGGGCCGCACGAGTCCTCCTAAAGGGGTGTCTACTCCGCCCCGGTGAGCACGGCCGCCACGGCGTCGAGCGCCTCGGCCGCGTCCGGGCCGGTGGCCCGCAGGGTCACGGTGGTGCCGGCGGTGGCGCCGAGTGCCATCACGGCGAGCACGCCGCGCGCGTTGGCGACCTTCCCGCCGTACTCGATCTCGACGTCGGCCTGGAACCGCGCCGCCGCCTGGACCACCTGGCCGGCCGGGCGCGCGTGCAGGTGGGCCGGGAGCACCACGGCGGTCTCAGAGCTTACGGACATCGCGCGCCTCCTCCGCGGCCGCGACGGCGGCCGCCAGGTCGGCGCCGGTGGCCGCGATGACCGCGGCGGCCATCGCGCCCTCCACGAACGGCGCGTCGACGATCACCGCGCCGGGCGCGTCAAGGTCGTCGAGCACCGCCCGCGCGGTCAGCACCGAGCTGCCCAGGTCGGGGAGCACGAGCACGCCGGCCCCGCCGTCCGCCTTCTCGATCGCCGCTCGCACCAGGTCGTAGCTCGTGCCGATGCCACCCTCGTCGGTGCCACCCGCCGTCTCGATCGTGAGCGACCGCCCACCCACCTGCAACAGCAGCTCCCGCAGGCCAGCGGCGAGCTCGGCGCTGTGCGAGACGAGTACGATGCCCACGAATCTCGTCATGACCGAAAATGGTATGTTCAGAAACACCGTTCGGCAATACTGAACTCGAGCGGAGAGGCGGCCACATGGCGGTGCAGTCGGTAGCGCGGGCGATCGAGATCCTGCGCGTGCTCGGCACCGCCGCCCGGGGCGCGGGCGTCACGGAGGTGGCCGAGCGCATCGGCGTCGCCAAGCCCACCGCGCACGCGCTGCTGCGCACGCTCGAGGCCGGCCAGCTCGTCGCGCAGGACCACGAGACCGGCAAGTACCGGCTGGGCCCCGCCCTCCTCGAGCTCGGCAACGCGTACCTGGAGACCCACGAGCTGCGGGTCCGCTCGGTGGCCTGGGCCGACGGCCTGGCCAACCGGGCCAACGAGGCGGTGTGGGTGGGCGTGCTCTCGGCCGACCACGTGCTCGTCGTGCACCACGCGTTCCGCCCGGAGGGCGCGGTGCAGATCCTGGAGGTGGGCGCGGTCATCCCGTGGCATACCTGCGCGATGGGCAAGGCCATCGTCGCCCACCTGCCCGAGGCGGACCGCGCGGCGTTGCTCCGCGAGCCGCTGGCCGCGCTCACCGGCGCCACGCACACGGAGCCGTCCGCGCTGACCCAGGAGCTGGATGGGGTACGGGCGACGGGCTACGCGGTCGAGGACGGCGAGGCGGCCATCGGCGACGCGGGCATCGCGGCACCGGTTTTCGACCACACCGGCGATGTGGTCGGCGCGATCGGGGCGGTCGGTCCGGTGGAGCGACTGCTCGACGACGAGGTCCGCGACGGGCTCGCCGTGGCGGTCCGGGAGACCGCCCGCCACCTCTCCCGCGACCTCGGCGCCGGCCGCCCGGCGACCCGCCGTTGGGTCGCCGCGGCGTCCTGAGTCCGACGCTTGACACACGCTCGTAACGCGGACTACGTTCCGAACACACTTCAGCATTGCTGAACGACGTCTCAGCCTCCGGAAGAGGAGCGCGGCCGTGAAGAAGTTCGTCAATGACCCCGCGGCGGTCGTCCGCGAAGCGCTGGCCGGCGTCGCGGCCGCACACCCCGACCTCCGCGTCGACATCGCGCAGCAGATCGTGGTCCGCGGTGACGCGCCGCGGCAGGGCAAGGTGGGCGTCGTCTCCGGCGGCGGTTCGGGTCACGAGCCCCTCCACGGCGGCTTCGTCGGCCTCGGCATGCTGGACGCCGCCGTACCCGGCGAGGTGTTCACGTCGCCGGTCCCCGACCAGATCCTCGCCGCCACCCAGGCCGTCGACGGCGGCGCGGGCGTGGTCCACATCGTGAAGAACTACACCGGCGACGTCATGAACTTCCAGATGGCCGCCGAGCTCGCCGGCGACGAGGGCATCGAGGTGCAGACGGTGCTCGTCGACGACGACGTCGCGGTCGAGGACTCCACCTGGACCGCCGGCCGCCGCGGCACCGGCGCGACCCTGATCGTGGAGAAGGTGACCGGCGCGCTCGCCGAGACCGGCGCCTCGGCCGCCGCGGTCGCGGCCGCGGGCACCCGGGTCAACGAGCAGTCCGCGTCGTTCGCGGTCGCGCTCACCGCGTGCACGACGCCGGCGGCCGGCAAGCCCGGCTTCGACCTGCCCGACGACGAGATGGAGGTCGGCGTCGGCATCCACGGCGAGCCGGGACGGCGCCGTGAAAAGCTGCGGCCGGCCCGCGAGATCGTCGCGATGACCATGGACGCCATCCTCGGCGCCAAGCCGCTCGCCGCCGGCTCCGAGGCGATCGTGATGGTCAACGGCCTGGGCGGCACCCCGCTCGTCGAGCTCTACCTGCTGTACGGCGAGGTGGCCGCGGTGCTCGACAAGGCCGGCGTGCGGGTGGCGCGCAACCTCGTCGGCAACTACGTGACCAGCCTGGACATGGCCGGCATGTCGGTTACGGTGTGTCGAGCGGACGCGGAGATCCTGCGCCTGTGGGACGCGCCGGTCCGCACCCCGGCGCTGCGCTGGGGCGTGTAGCACTGGCCCGCTCCCCAGGGAGGTCAACGTGGACGTCGCGCTCGCCCGCTCGTGGATAGCCGCCATCGCGGCGGCGGTCACCGAGCAGGCCGACTACCTGACCCAGCTCGACTCGGCGATCGGCGACGCCGACCACGGGGTCAACCTCAACCGCGGGTTCACCGCCGTGGTGGCCGCGCTGGAGGCGGCCGACCCGACGTCGGTGGGCGACGTCCTCGTCAAGACCGGCACCACGCTTGTGTCCAAGGTGGGCGGTGCGGCCGGACCGCTCTACGGCACCGCGTTTCGCGCGATCGGCAAGGCACTGCCCGCCGAGAGTGCCACAGTGGACGCCGCCGAGCTGGGCGCGGCGCTGCGGGCCGGGCTGGCCGCGGTGCAGAAGCTCGGCGCGGCGGTGCCCGGCGACAAGACCATCGTCGACGCGTACGGCCCGGCGGTCGCCGCGTTCGAGAAGGCGGCCGACGACGGGCTGCCGGCCGCGGCACGCGCGGCGGCGGAGGCGGCGGCCGACGGCATGCGGGCGACCATCGAGCTGCACGCCCGCAAGGGACGCGCGTCGTACCTGGGCCCGCGCAGCGTCGGCCACCAGGACCCGGGCGCCACCTCGACCTGGCTCGTCTTCAAGGCCCTGGCGGACGTCACAGCATGAACTACACCGGCGTGCTCGGCGCGCCCGGGGTCGGCGTCGGACGGATCCGCTGGGTGGGCGACCACCCGCCGTCCGATGTAGACGGGGGGAATGAGGGCGCCGGTGCCGGCTTGTCTTCCGGGGTGGGAGACGGCACCGGCCTCCTCGCCGCGTTCGACGTCGTGGCGGCGCGGCTGCGCAAGCGGGCGGACGCCCTCCGGGCCGACGGCCACGGCGAGCCGGCGGACATCGTGGCCACGATGGCGCTGATCGCCGACGACCCCGACCTGCGCGGCGCGGCGACGGCCGAGCTGGCCGCCGGTCGCACCCCCGCCGAGGCGGTGACCGCGGCGGCGTCGACCTACGCCGACCTGCTGGCCGCCCTCCCCGACCCGACGCTGGCCGGCCGCGCGGCGGACGTACGCCAGGTGGGCCGCCGCGTCGTCGCCGCGCTCCACGGCGACCCCGGCGCCACTGTGGACGGTCCGGTCATCCTCGCCGGTCACGAGCTGGGCGCCGACGACCTGCTGGAGGTGGCCGACGACCTGGCCGGCGCGGTGTCCCAACTCGGCGGCCCGAACGCGCACGTCGCCATCGTCGCCCGCGCGCTGGGCGTGCCGCTGGCCTTCGGCATCACCCCCGACGCGGCCGACGGCGTGCCCGCCGTACTCGACGGGGCGACGCTGACCCTGGACCCCACCGCCGCGCAGGAGCGGGCCGCCCGCGAGGCCATGCGCGCGGCCGCGCGGCACCGCGCCGACCTCGCCGCCGGCCGCACGCTGCCGGCGGTCACCCGCGACGGCCAGACCATCACGCTGCTCGCCAACCTGGCCACGGCCGAGGAGTCACGGGCCGCGGTCGCGGCGGGTGCGGAGGGCGCCGGCCTGGTGCGGACCGAGCTGCCGTTCCTCACCGCGCCTGGCTGGCCGGACGAGGCCGCCCACCTGGCCGCGCTCCGCCCGGTGCTGGGCCCGCTGGCCGGCCTGACCGCCACGGTGCGCACGCTCGACTTCGCGCCGGACAAGCTGCCACCGTTCCTCGACGGACGGTCCTACGCGGGCCAGCCGCCCCGCGACGCGCTGGCCGACCAGCTGCGGGCGATCGTCGCCACCGGCTCGCGGACCCGGCTGCGCGTGATGCTGCCGATGGTCCAGTCGGCCACGCAGGTCCACGAGATCCGCGCACTGCTGCCCGCCGACGTGCCGTTCGGGGCGATGGTGGAGACCGGCGCCGCGGTGGAGGCGATCGACGAGATAGCGGCGGCGGCCGACTTCCTCTCCATCGGCACCAACGACCTCTCCGCGTCGCTGCTCGGTCTGGGCCGCCTCGATCCCGCCCTGACCCCGGCCCGCGCGGCCGACCCCGTGGTGCTGCGCGCGATCGCGGCGACGGTAGCCGCTGGCGAGCGCCACGGGCGCCCGGTCTCGGTCTGCGGCGACGCGGCCGCCGACCCGCATGCGATCCCGCTGCTGGTCGGCGTCGGCTGCCGCATCCTGTCGGTGGCACCGTCCGCTTTGGACGCTGTCCGCGCCCAGATCCGCACCCTCGACACGGCCGAGTGCACCGCCGCCGCGGCGGCCCTCCTGTCCTGAACCGCCAGCCCTCTGCTGGAGGGGCCCGAGTCATAGAGATGTGGGCTACCGCGATGTCCGCTGTGGTCCATGCCGTTGCTCCCGCGGCCTCACCCGTCCGCCGCTGGTCACGCTCACCCCGCGTAGTTCGTTTGTCCACAATGCCCCGTGCCGAAGCGACGGGCAACAGACCGGACAGATGCGCCGTCACCGCGAGTAACCGCCGCGGTGGCGTGAACGGTGTCCGGTGCGAGATCTTGGAGAGTTAGGGCGCTATTTCAACCCTAAGCGTTCTAGATCCAAAGCCCGACACCGCAGCTGGTGACGCTGTGTCAGGATGCTGGCGGTGGTGGGGGCTTGTCCCGCGGAGCTGGCAGTGGACGGCCGGGGGTTTCGGCTCGCCCCGCGAGCCGCCGGCCGGGAGCGGTGCCCGCGGGAGCATACGGTCTACCGCTGACGCGGACCTGGGAAGAATCCTGTCTCGAATTTGACCGTGCGTTGTGGCCGCCCTCGCGAACCCTGACTCCGAAAGGTCTCTAGAGGCGGGGCTCCCCCACAGCGGCCACCCACGTCCAGGAGCGGGTGAACCGCCCGGCCGCCTCCCATAGGGGAGCAGAGCAAAGGGCTCCACGAACACCTCACCCATCCCGGGCCGCCGGCCCGGGGACGGCTGCCGACCCGCACGCACAAGCGGAGGCTGCCGGAGCGACGCGCGGCGTGGGCTTGTCCCGCGGAGCCGGCAGCGGAGGCCGGGGGTTTCGGCGAGCGCCGCGAGCCGCCGGCCGCAGCGGTGCCCGCGGGAGCAAACGGTCCGCAGCTGACGCGGGCGCGGGCAAATCTGCCCAAAAACGTTACTGCATCTGGGCTACCACGTCCTCGGCCGTCAGGCGGCCGCGATCGGCGACCGCCGGAGACGAGCGGAGCGCGGAGACGGCGGCGGAGGCCGGTGGGTTGGGTGGGCGGCGCCAGTGCCAGTCGGTCACGGCCTGGTAGGCGGCCACGACCGACAGCAGGCGGTCCTCGGCGTAGGGCTCGCCGCCCAGGATCGTGCCGATCGGCACACCGGCGGCCGTGAAGCCGATCGGGAAGCCGATCTCGGGCAGGCCCAGGATGTCGAACGGCACCGGGCCGGTCTGCACCACCACGTCGCAGCGGTCGAAGATCTGGTCCAGCACGCGTTCCAGCAGCAGCAGCTTGGCCCGCTGGCCGGTGAGGAACTCGTTCGCGCCGAGCAGCGCGCCCTGGAGCCAGCCGGTGACCGACACGCCGAAGCCGCGCAGGTCGGTGCGGAGGTAGGGCATGAAGGGCTCGCTGCGTTCGGGTAGGCGGACGTTGTTGAAGGCGCCGCCGGTCAGCAGCTCCCACTCGTCGGGCAGCGGCACGTCGACCAGCCGCACGCCGTCAATCTTGTCCACTGTGGAGAGAAACGCCTGGCGGGCCAGGGCGGTGGCGGACGTGCCGTCGGCGTAGCCCGGAAGAACGCCGATCCGCGTGCTCCACCGCGCGCGGACCTTGCGGCCCGAGTAGACCGGGGTCGCCGCCTCGACAAGGTCGGGCACGTGGGGCAGCCCTTGCGTGCGCGGGTCGGCCGGGTCCTCCCCCGCCATGGCGGTGAGCATGATGGCCGCGTCCTTGGCGTCGCGGGCGAGCGGGCCGGGGTGGTCGCGCGTGTAGCTGAGCGGGATGATGCCGGCCAGCGACACGCGGCCCATGGTGGGCTTGAGACCGGTCAGGTTCTGCGCGTTGGACGGCGCGGTGATCGAGCCGCCGGTCTGCGTGCCGGTGCCCGAGGTCGCCATCCGCCCGGCCACCGACGTGGCCGTGCCGGTCGACGAGCCGCCCGGGTCCGTACCCGGGATGGTGGGTGTCCACGCGTTGACCGTCGTGACGCGACCGTCCGGTGTGGTCGCTCGGGTCGTCGCGAGTGGACCCATCTGGGTCTTGCCGAGCACGATCGCGCCGTTCGCCTTGAGGCGGGCGACGGCGGTCGCGTCGTACGGCGGCACGAAGTCCTGGAAGAGGTACGAGTTGGCGGTCGTGCGCACGCCGGCGGTCCAGTAGTTGTCCTTGACGGCGAGCGGGATGCCGTGCAGCGGCCCGGTGTGACGCCGCTTGCCGGCCGCCTTCGCCGCCGCTCGCGCCTGGTCGGCGAGCACGGTGTTGAAGGCCTGGTACACCGGCTCGTACGCGCCGACGCGCGCCAGGTACGCCTCGACGAGATCGGCCGGCGTGAGCCTGCCGTTCTTGATCATCCAGGCGGCCTCGGCGAGCGTCAGCTCGGTCGGATCGGCGAAGGCCTCCGGGCGGGGACGCGCGTAGGCGCCGGCGCCGAACCTCGCCGGCCCGCCGGCCCACGCCACTCCGGGGATGGCCGAAGCGCCGGCAGCGGCCGCGGCCGCCACCGCGGCGGTGCGGGCGAGAAACGCTCGTCTATCCACTGTGGTCATTTGCGCCACTCCGTGCTGATCGAGGGGTAGAGCATCGGGGCCGGCTGCTGGGAAAGCGCGGGATCGGCGCCGGGCAGCCGGTACGCGGCGATCGCCGTCACGCTGCCGCGCACGAACGAGCGCAGGGAGGCGAGCACCGAGTCGCGGCCGGGCGCACCGGTCGCCGGGTCGGGCGCGGTGCCGGGCGGCAGCTGGTCGAGGTCGATTCCGAGGGAGGCGAGGCGAGCTCTGATCATCACGTCGAGCTCGGCGTCCGTGGGTGGGGTGGGAGCCATGGTTGATCACTCTCGGAGCGGCCTGTGTCGTGCCGGTATCCCCAAGATCACGTGGACGTGTCTTATCAAATCCGGCCGTTCGGCTGTCGCCTAGTCGGCATATCAGGCCGGTCGATCGGGCGCTCTGTTCTGACGTCCCATACCCAACCCACGAAGGAGCGCTATGGGAATCCTTCACAGGCTCGCCGCCGTCGGCGTCGCCGCGGCACTGGCGGCCGTCGGACTGGCCGCGCCCGCGCAGGCCGCGGTGCCGGACGGGCACGGCTTCGTGCTGTGGAACGGCGCCACCACGGTGCCCTCCGGCACCTGGCCGCCGGCCACCACCGTCACCCCGTTCGGCGGCGGTTTCTACGAGGTCGTCTTCCCCGGCCAGGCCGCGAAGGGCGGCGTCGTACACGTCACCGCGATCAGCGGGCGCCCGATCTGGTGCCAGGCGCTGAAGTGGGGCCACTCGGGCACCGACCAGATCGCGTACGTCGGCTGCTTCCGGCCGGGCGGCTTCGGCATCGACACGCCGTTCACCGCGGTCTTCACGAGCAGCTCACCGCCCGACGGGGTACCGGGCCACTACGGGTACGTGCACGCCGACGCCAGCACCGCGATCGTGAGCGAGTACAACTCGGTCTTCGGCACCGGCAACTCGGTGTCGTCGACCGCGACCGGCGAGTACCTGGTGCGCTTCCGCGGGCTCGGCTCACCCGGGCCGAACGACGGCAGCCTCCAGGTGACCGCGGTCAACAGCAGCGTCGGAGCACACTGCCAGATCGCCAAGTGGAACTCCAACAGCGTGTCGCAGGACGTGCTGGTGTTCTGCTTCGACGGGACGGGCGTGCCGCTCAAAACCGGGTTCACGCTGAGCTACCAGCTGGAGCGGTCGCTCTTCGGCTCGGCGTTCCCGCCGAAGTTCTTCGGCTACGTCTGGAACATGCAGCCGCCGCCCGCGCCCAACCCGGGCCCGCCGACGACCAACTTCAACTCGCAGCTCGGCCTCGGCGCGAACGCGCTCGTGTCATCGGGCCCCGGGCTGACGCTGGTCGGCTTCCGCGCGCTCGCGCAGCGCCCGGACACGGTGCAGGTGTCGGCCAACGGCCAGAGCGGTGAGTTCTGCAACCTCCAGGCACCGTGGTCGTACAGCGGCTCCACCGTGATCGTGCGCAACGTCGCCTGCTACAACGCCGGCGGCGGCCGCGTCGACGCCGGTTCGTTCACCAGCTACAACTCGGAGTTCTGAGAAGCCCGGTCGGGGGCCGCTTGCCGGCGGCCCCCGACCGCCTCTGGTGGATTTACACCCTGAGGAATACCCTTACACCATGGCATTGAACGTGAAGGACCCGGAGACCGAAGAGCTGGCGGCGGAGGTCGCGGCCCTGGCCGGCGAGAGCAAGACCCGGGCCATCAACGTCGCGCTGAAGGAGCGCCGCGCCCGGCTCATGGCGGCCCGCACCAAGCGGGATCGCGACGACCGCCTGCGCCGTTTCCTCGCTGACGAGGCCTGGCCGCAGGTCCCCGACGACGTCCGAGGCACCACGCTGACGAAGGCGCAGCGGGAGGAGATCCTCGGATACGGCACGGAGGGCGTGTGATCGTCGACAGCTCGGCGATCATCGCCATCCTCCTCCAGGAGGCGGAGTGGGAGCCCCTGCTGGAAAAGCTGGTCGAGTCGGAGCACGCCCCCGGTGTAGGCGCCCCCACTCTCGTCGAGACCGGCATCGTGCTGGCCGCCCGGCTCGGCATACCCGGAAAGACCTTGCTCGCGCGGTTCGTCCAGGAGAGCGAGCTGCGGGTTATCTCGTTCACCGCCGACCACTGGCCGGTCGCGGTCGACGCCTACCTCCGGTACGGCAAGGGCCGCCACCCGGCGGCGCTGAACTTCGGCGACTGCCTCACCTACGCGGTCGGCCGCGTCGCGAGCGAGCCGCTCCTCTGCCTGGGCAACGACTTCACCCGGACGGACCTTCCGCTCGTCGAAATCTGACCTACACCGCCAGGGGTTGGGCCGCCGGGGTGACCGGGGCCGGGAGCGAGCCTTCCCCGCCGAGGTACGAGTGGATGGCCGCCGCCGCGGCGCGGCCTTCGGCGATCGCCCACACGATGAGCGAGGCGCCGCGGTGCATGTCGCCGGCCACGAAGACGCCGTCGGCCGCGGTCTGCCAGTCGGGGCGGGCGTCGATCGCGCCGCGCCTGTTGCGGGCGACGCCGAGCTGGTCGAGCAGCGGCTGCTCCTCGGTGCCGTCGAAGCCGATCGCCAGCAGCACGAGGTCGGCCGGCAGCTCGCGCTCGGAGCCGGGCACGAAGGTCAGGATGCGCCGGCCGTCGACCTTCTCCACGGTCACCTCGGCGATGCGCACCGCGCGCACGTTGCCGGCGCCGTCGTCGACGAACTCCTGGACCGCGACCGCGAACACGCGCTCGCCGCCCTCTTCGTGCGCCGGGTAGTTGCGCAGGATCCACGGCCAGACCGGCCACGGGTCGCGCTCTTCGTCGCGGGCGTCCGGCGGCTGCGGGTACAGGTCGAGCTGGATGATGCCCGCCGCGCCCTGCCGGTGGGCGACGCCCAGGCAGTCGGCCGCCGTGTCGCCGCCGCCGATGATGACCACGTGCTTGCCGTTGGCGTCGATCGGGGCGGAGTCGGCCAGGCCGGCAACCACACGGTTGGCCGGGACGAGGTGGTCCATCGCCAGGTGTACGCCGCGCAGCTCACGGCCGGCCGTCTCCGGTGTGTCCCGGCTGGCGAGCGCGCCGCATGCCAGCAGCACCGCGTCGTGAGACTCGCGCAACGAAGAAGCCGTCACATCCACGCCCACGTTGACCCCGGTGCGGAAGAGGACGCCCTCGGCCGCCATCTGCGCGAGGCGGCGGTCGATGTGCTCCTTCTCCAGCTTGAAGTCGGGGATGCCGTAGCGCATCAGGCCGCCGATCGCGTCGTCCCGCTCGTACACGGTCACCTGGTGACCGGCGCGGGCGAGCTGCTGCGCGGCGGCGAGCCCGGCGGGCCCGGAACCCACGACCGCGACCCGCTTGCCGGACGGCGGCGGCACGGCCTGCGGGGTGACGTACCCCCGCTCGAAGGCCCGATTGATGATCTCGACCTCGACCTGCTTGATGGTGACCGGCTCGCCGCCGGCGATGCCGAGCACGCACGCCGCCTCGCAGGGCGCCGGGCACAGCCGCCCGGTGAACTCCGGGAAGTTGTTGGTGGCGTGCAGCGACTCGATCGCCGACGCCCAGCTGCCGGTGCGGACCAGGTCGTTCCAGTCGGGGATGCGGTTGCCCAGCGGGCAGCCGTCGTGGCAGAACGGGATGCCGCAGTCCATGCAGCGGGTGGCCTGCTCGCGGATCAGCCCCTCTTCGGCGACCGGGTAGACCTCGCGCCAGTCCTGGATGCGCACCGGGACCGGCCGCCGGGCGGGAAGCCGGCGGCCGTAGCGAAGGAAACCTTGAGGGTCAGGCACGAGCGACCTCCATCACCGCTTCGTCGATGTCCCGACCGGCAGCTTCGGCGGTGCGGATCGCTTCCATGACGCGCTTGTAGTCGCGCGGAACCACGGCGGTGAACTCCTCGACCGCCTCGGTCCAGCGCTTGAGCAGGTGTTCGGCGACGGCCGAGTCGGTCTCGGCGAAGTGCCGCTCGACGAGCGTGCGGAGCGTGACCTGCTCTTCGTCGGTGAGCGGCTCGAGCTCGACGAGCTCCGGGTTGACCCGGCTCTTGTCGAGGCGCCACACGAACGCGGTGCCGCCGGACATGCCGGCCGCGAAGTTGCGACCGGTCGCGCCGAGCACCACCACGGTGCCGCCGGTCATGTACTCGCAGCCGTGGTCGCCGACACCCTCCACAATGGCCACCGCGCCGGAGTTGCGGACGGCGAAGCGTTCGCCCACCCGGCCGCGCAGGAAGACCTCGCCGTCGGTCGCTCCATAGAGGATGGTGTTGCCGGCGATGATCTGCTCCTCGGCCACGAACGGCGCGGTGCTGAACGGCCGCACCACGAGCCGCCCGCCGGACAGGCCCTTGCCCACGTAGTCGTTGGCGTCGCCGAACAGGCGCAGTGTCACGCCCCGCGGCAGGAACGCGCCGAACGACTGGCCGGCCGTGCCGTGCAGCGTCACGTCGACCGTGTCGTCGGGCAGCCCGGCGCCGCCGTACCTGCGGGCGACCTCGCCGCCCAGCATGGCGCCGACGCTGCGGTGCTCGTTGCGCACCGCCACCACCGCGCGGACCGGCTCGCGGCGCTCCAGCGCGGGCCCGGCGAGCGCGATCAGCTCGTTGTCGAGCGCGCGGTCGAGGCCGTGGTCCTGCTCGCGGACGCGCCGGCGCGCGGCGCCCTCGGGCAGCTCCGGCACGTGCAGCACCGGGCGGAGGTCGAGGCCGCGCGCCTTCCAGTGGTCGACCGCCGGCGCGATGTCGAGCATCTCGGCGTGGCCGATCGCCTCGTCGAGGGAACGGAAGCCCAGCTCGGCAAGGTATCCGCGCAC
Organism: Phytohabitans sp. LZ39; assembly: GCF_059359075.1. Classification (NCBI taxonomy): domain Bacteria; kingdom Bacillati; phylum Actinomycetota; class Actinomycetes; order Micromonosporales; family Micromonosporaceae; genus Phytohabitans; species Phytohabitans sp. LZ39. Next base: position 62,107 of record NZ_JCADBM010000017.1, read on the forward strand.
CTCCTCGGCGAGGAAGAGGAAGAACGACTCGACGAACTCCGGCTTGCCCGTGTAACGCTCGCGCAGCACCGGGTTTTGCGTCGCGATGCCGACCGGGCAGGTGTCGAGGTGGCAGACGCGCATCATGATGCAGCCGGAGACGATGAGCGGGGCGGTGGCGAAGCCGTACTCCTCGGCGCCGAGCAGCGCCGCCACGATCACGTCGCGACCGGTCTTGAGCTGGCCGTCGACCTGCACCGTGACGCGGTCGCGCAGGCGGTTGAGCAGCAGCGTCTGCTGCGCCTCGGCGAGGCCCAGCTCCCACGGCGTGCCGGCGTGCTTGAGCGAGTTGAGCGGGGACGCGCCGGTGCCGCCGTCGTGGCCGGAAATCAGGATCACGTCGGCCTTGAGCTTCGCGACGCCCGCGGCGACGGTGCCGACACCGACCTCCGAGACGAGCTTCACGTGCACCCGCGCCGCCGGGTTGACGCACTTGAGGTCGTGTACCAGCTGGGCCAGGTCTTCGATGGAGTAGATGTCGTGGTGCGGCGGCGGCGAGATGAGGCCGACGCCGGGCGTGGCGTGGCGGGTCTTGGCGATCCACGGCCAGACCTTGTTGCCGGGCAGCTGGCCGCCCTCGCCGGGCTTGGCGCCCTGGGCCATCTTGATCTGGAGGTCGTCGGCGTTGACGAGGTATTCGCTCGTGACGCCGAACCGTCCACTCGCGACCTGCTTGACCGCGGAGCGCCGGGACGGGTCGTAGAGCCGGTCGACGTCTTCGCCGCCCTCGCCGGTGTTGGACTTGCCGCCCAGGTTGTTCATCGCGACGGCGAGCGTCTCGTGCGCCTCGGCGGAGATCGAGCCGTACGACATCGCGCCGGTGGCGAAGCGCTTGACGATCTCGCTCGCCGGCTCGACCTCGTCGAGCGGCACGGCCGGGCGCACGCCGGTGCGGAGCGTGAAGAGGCCGCGCAGCGAACCCGCCTCGGCCGCCAAGCCGTCTACAGTGGACGTGTACTTGCGGAACACGTCGTACTGGCGGCTGCGGGTGGCGTGCTGGAGCAGAAACACCGTCTCGGGGTTGAACAGGTGCAGCTCGCCCTCGCGGCGCCACTGGTACTCGCCGCCCACCTCCAGCCGGCGGTGGGTGCGCTCGGCCTGGTTGGCCGGGTAGGCACGGGCGTGGCGGGCCTTGACCTCCTGGTGGATCCCGGCGAGGGTGACCCCGCCGATCTTGCCGGGCGTGCCGGCGAAGTAGCGCTCGACCAGCCGCGCGTCGAGGCCGACCGCCTCGAAGACCTGCGCGCCGCAGTACGACGAGACCGTCGAGATGCCCATCTTGGACATGATCTTCAGCACGCCCTTGCCGAGCGCCTTGACGTAGTTGCGCACCGCGGTGGCCGGCTCGATCCCGGGCAGCGCGCCGGTCGCGATGAGGTCTTCGACCGACTCGAACGCCAGGTACGGGTTGACGGCCGCCGCGCCGTATCCAATGAGGACGGCCGCGTGGTGCACCTCGCGGCAGTCACCGGTCTCCACGATGAGCGCGACCTGGGTGCGCGTCTGCTCGCGTACCAGATGCTGGTGGACCGCCGCGGTGAGCAACAGCGACGGGATGGGCGCGAGGGTCGCGTTGCTGTCGCGGTCGGAGAGCACCAGGATGCGCACGCCGTCTTCGATCGCCTCGGAGACGTGGCGGCAGATCTGGGTGAGCCGCGCCTTGATGCCGGCCGCGCCGTCGCGCAGCGGGTACAGCCCGGAGACCCGCACCGCCTTGAAGCCCGGCAGGTCGCCGTCTTCGTCGACCGACAGGATCTTCGCCAGCTCGTCGTTGTCGATAACCGGGTAGGGCAGCACGATCTGCCGGCAGCTCGCGGGGCCCGGGTCGAGCAGGTTGCCCTCCGGGCCGATCGTGGACTGGAGGCTGGTGACCAGCTCCTCGCGGATCGCGTCGAGCGGCGGGTTGGTCACCTGGGCGAAGAGCTGGTGGAAGTAGTCGTACAGCAGGCGCGGGCGGGTCGACAGCGGCGAGATCGGCGTGTCGGTGCCCATCGAGCCGAGCGGCTCGGCGCCGGTGCGGGCCATCGGGGCGAGCAGGATCTTCAGCTCTTCCTCGGTGTAGCCGAAGGTCTGCTGCCGCCGCTGCACCGAGTCGTGGGTGTAGACGATGTGCTCCCGCTCGGGCAGGTCACCGAGGTCGATGAGGCCGGCGTGCAGCCACTCGTCGTACGGCTGGGCCGCGGCAAGCTCCGCCTTGATCTCGTCGTCCTGCACGATGCGGCCGGCGGCGGTGTCGACCAGGAACATGCGACCCGGCTGGAGCCGCCCCTTGGCCACCACGGTCGCCGGGTCGAGGTCGAGCACGCCCGCCTCGCTGCCGAGCACCACGAGGCCGTCGCTGGTCTGCCACCAGCGGCCGGGGCGCAGGCCGTTGCGGTCGAGCACGGCGCCGACGACCGTGCCGTCGGTGAACGCCACCGCGGCCGGCCCGTCCCACGGCTCCATCAGGCTGGCGTGGAAGCGGTAGAACGCGCGCCGCGCCGGGTCCATTTCCGGGTCGTTTTCCCACGCCTCGGGGATCATCATGAGCATCGCGTGGGGCAGGCTCCGCCCGGCCAGGTGGAGCAGCTCGAGCACCTCGTCGACGTTGGCCGCGTCGGAGGCGTCGGGCGTGCAGATCGGGAAGAGCCGCTTGAGGTTTCCGGGGATCACGCCGGAGGCCAGCAGCGCCTCGCGGGCGTTCATCCAGTTTTTGTTGCCCCGGATGGTGTTGATCTCGCCGTTGTGCGCGATGAACCGGTAGGGATGGGCCAGCGGCCACGACGGAAACGTGTTGGTGGAAAAGCGGGAGTGGACCAGCGCGATCGCGCTGGCGACCCGCTCGTCGCCCAGGTCGGGGAAGAACGCCGGCACCTGAGCCGGCGTGAGCATGCCCTTGTAGGTGATCGTGCGGGAGGACAGCGACGGGAAGTAGGCCGCCACACCCCGCTCGGCGCTCTCCCGCTCGGTCTGCTTGCGCACGCAGAAGGCGACCCGGTCGAGGTCGAGCCCGGTCAGCGGGCTGCCGGCCGGACCGTCGGGCGTGTCGGTGAGGCGGTGGGCGGCGAGGAAAACCTGCCGGATCCGCGGGCGGGCGGCCTCGGCCGACTCGCCCAGGTCGCTCGGGTCGACCGGCACGTCGCGCCAGCCCAGCAGGTCGGCACCCTCCACCAGCGCGTACTTCTCCAGCACCCGGATCGCGCGGGCCGCCGCCTCCTCGTCGTGCGGGAGGAAGACAAGCCCGGTCGCGTACTGCCCGGCGGGCGGGAGGGGAAAGTCGACCACGGCCCGGAAGAACTCATCGGGCACCTGCAACATGATGCCGGCACCGTCACCCGTATTGGGCTCCGCGCCGCGCGCGCCCCGGTGGTCGAGCCGGCACAACGCCGACAGCCCTTTGGCTACGACGTCGTGGGAACGCTGGCCCGACAGATCCGCCACGAAGGCCACACCGCAGGCGTCGTGTTCGTACGCCGGGTCGTAGAGCCCTTCGGAGGTGCGCTGAGGGTGCGGATGAACCACCGGGCCTCCTTGTCGTCGCTCGCGCTACGTGGGATAGGTCGGGACGACGTCGGCCCTGCTGAGTCCTTCGAGTCTACGTTAGGGGTTCCTGAACTCCACCAGCGGAGATTGATCACACGTGGCTGAACTGTTCGAACGGTTGGAACGCTTCTACGACGCCGTGCCCCGGGACGGTGCCCACACCGAGGACTTCGGTGGACTCGTGCTCTTCGTCCGTGACGGACCGGGCTGGCCGTTCTACGCGCGCCCCCGCCTGGGCGCCGCAGCACCGCCATCCGCCGCTGACATTACCTCGGTTCGCGCTCGTCAGCGCGCTATCGGTGCGCCCGAGGCATTCGAGTGGGTACACGAGGTGACGCCGGACCTACTGGCCGTAGCCCGCTCGGCCGGACTCGCGGTACTCGAGGCGCCATTGATGGTCCTGGATCCATCCGCCCTGGTCACCCCGGCGGGCGCGGAAGTCCGCTTCCTCGACGCGGCGGCACCGACGTTCGCCGCCGACGTCGCGGTGCGCCGGGCCGTCGGAGCGGTCGGATTCGGTACGCCCGGCACCTCCACGGGCTTGGCCGGTCCCAAGGAGCGGGACGCCGCGGTGCTCCCCGTCTCCCCCGAGGAACTGGCCGACGAGCGCCGCATGATGGACGCCGGCCGCCGCGCCTCGGTGTTGGGATATTTGTCACCGTCACCACCGGACCCCGACCTCGAAGGCGTGGTGGCGAGTGGCATCCTCCAGCGGGTCGACGACGTGGCCGAGATCGCCGGCGTGGCGACGCTCCCCACCGCCCGCCGCCGAGGCCTCGGCGCGGCCGTCACGGCGGCACTGGCGAGGCACGCCCTCGACAACGGCGTCGACCTGGTCTTCCTGTCGGCCGGCAGCGACGACATAGCCCGCGTCTACGCGCGGGTCGGCTTCCAACGCGTAGGCACCGCCTGCATCGCCACCCCATCCGTCTTCCCCACGGCTTAGCCCGCTCCGGTGACCCCGCCGCCGCTAGCTGACGGCGGGGTCACACCGCGACATTGCTTCGAAGCAGGAATTGCCCGGGCTTCACGGCAGAATTGCCCGGGTCCGCGTCAGCGGCGGACCGCCGCTCCCGCCGGAGACCGCGGAGCCCGGCGGCTCGCAGAGCGAGCCGAACCCCCCGGCCCCCGCTGCCACCCCCGCGCCACAAGCCCACCCCCGTGACGCACGGTGCGGGCGACCGGTTTTCGATTCTCTTGTCGCGGCGCAGGCGACTCGCTCAACATCTGGGCGGCGCCATGATCGTTAGCCCTACAGCCGCGGGGGCCCCGCGCAACGGCACGGACCACGACGGACGTCGCGGTAGCTCACAAAATTTCTCTAAATGGGCGGGATCAGAGCGCGCGCCGGCAATGGCGTGCCGTCGCCGAGGGCGGCGCGCAAGGCGGCCGCCGTCGCTTCGGTGTCGGGGCGTTCGCAGGCGGGGACGGGGGCGCCGATCTCGTCGCGGATGCGGCCGGCGTCGGCCAGGAGCTCGGCGGCGCGGGCCGGGTCGTCGCGGCGGTGTACCTCGGCGAGGGCCTCCAGCACGCTCGCCGTGCGCCAGCGGTCGCCGACCTTGCGGTGGGTCGCGAGGCTCAGCGCGAGATGCTCCTCGGCCCGGTCTGCCCGACCGGTGCGCAGCTCGACCAGGCCGCGGAGGTTGTGCGCCCAGCCGACGCCTTCGGGGAAGCCCAGCGCGGCGTAGCGCTCCAGTGCCGCGTCGAGCAGGCTTGTGGCGCGGTCGGTGTCGCCGCGGTAGAGGGCGACGGCGCCGAGGTTCATCAGGGCGGAGGCGGCCGCCTCGGCGTCGCCCAGGCGTTCGAACCAGCGGCGGCAGGCGCGCAGGCGCAGCTCGGCGCGGTCGAAGTCGCCGGCCAGCCAGGCGGTGAAGCCGCGCAGCTGCACGGCGCGGGCCTCGCCCAGCTCGTCGCCGCACTCGACGTAGATGGCGGCGGCCTTGTCGAGGTGGGCGGCGGAGGCCTCGTACTGCGCGCGTTCGCGGGCCACCGAACCGAGGATCATCTCCACGCGGGCCTCCGCACGGCGGTCACCCAGGGCGCGGTAGGCGGCGCGGGCGGTGCCGGCGTACTCGGCGGCGGCCGGGTAGTCGCACAACAGCATCGCCAGCATGGCGGCGTCGGCCGCGGCGGCGCCGCGCAGGAGGGCGGGGGCGCGGGGGTGGCGGGCCAGCGCGGCGGCGAGCCAGCCGCGGGCCTCGCGGTAGTGGCCCTCGATCCGGCAGTACATGGCGAGCGCGGTGGCCAGGCGCAGGTCACCGTAGGGCACGGCGATCGGGCGGGCCTCGGCCAGCCAGGCCATCGCGGCGCGCATGTTGGGCGCGTCGGCGCGCAGCCGGGCCAGCCCGGCCTCCTGGGCGTGGCCGCGCAGGTCGGTGTCGGCCGCTTCGGCGACCCGCAGGTAGTGCGCGGCGTGTGCGGTGCGGGCGGCGGGCACGTCGGCGTGCAGGCGGGCCAGCGCGTGGCGGCGGATGGGCATGAGCAGGCGGTAGCGGCCGGCGTTGGCCTCGACCAGCGACGCGTTGACGAGCTGGTCGAGCGCGGTGGGGTCGGAGCTGGTGCCGGCGCGCACGGCGTCGGCCGCGGCGGTGTCGAAGCTGCCCGCGAAGACCGCCAGGCGCTCGAAGAACGCCTGCACGTCCGGCGCGAGCTGCTCGAGGCTGGACTCGACGGCGGCCGCCACGGTGCGGTGGCGGGGCGGGGTCGTGGGGTCGGGGCTGTGCAGCAGCCGCTGGTCGGTGCGGATGCGGGCGACGATCTCGGAGACGCTCAACAGCGGGGTGCGCGCGGCGGCCAGCTCGATGGCGAGCGGCAGCCCGTCGAGCTCCGCGCAGAGCTGGGCCACCGCGTCGGCGCTGCCCTCGGGCACCGGGCGGCCCGAGCGCGCCTGGGCCCGCTCCAGGAAGAGCCGGGTCGCGGCGTGCGTGGCCAGGTCGGCCAGCGTGTGGCCGCCGGCCGCGGTGGGCAGCGGCAGCGGCGGGACGGGCACGATCGACTCGTCGTCGGCCCGCAGCGGCGCCCGGCTGGTGGCGAGGATGCGCAGCGCCGGGCAGCGGGCGAGCAGCTCGCGCGCCAGCTCGCCGCAGCCGGCGACCAGATGCTCGCAGTTGTCGAGCACGAGCAGCACCTCGTGCTCACCGATCTCCTCGGCGATCGCGTCGACCGGGTCGAGCCCGGGATCCTCGCGCAGGCCCAGCGTCTCGGCGACCGCGCTGGGCACCAGGACCGGCCGGTCGACCACGCTGAGGTCGACGAACCAGGCCACCGGCCCGCCCAGCACGCCGGCCGCGGCGATCGCCAGCCGGGTCTTGCCGGCGCCGCCGGGGCCTACCAGCGTGACCAGCCGGTGGGCGGCGAGCCGCGCGCCGATGTCGTCGAGGAGCGTGTCACGGCCGAGCAGGCTGGTCAGCGGCACCGGCGGCGGCGCCACCCGCCGGGGCACGCGGGGCTCGGGCCGGGGCGGGGCGGGCAGCTCGGCGATGTCACCGCGCTCGGCCGCGGCGGCCAGCGCGCGCAGCCGCTCGCCCGGCTCGACGCCGAGCTGGTCGGCGAAGGTGCGGACCGCGCGCTCGTACACCGATCGGGCGGCCGCCCGCCCGCCGCTGAGCAGCGACGCGGTCAGCAGCAGCTCCCACCGGCGCTCGCGCAGCGGGTGCTTGGCCACGCCCGCCTCGAGCTCGGTGGCCGCCACCTCCGCCGCCTTGGTGGCCTCGATGCCGGCACGCACCGCGGCCCGGTCGGCGACCGGCGCGCCGGTGGCCCGGACCGCGTCGCCGGCGTGGCGGAGCACGCAGTCCCACCGCTCCTCGTGGGCCCGGGTGCGGGTGTCGCGCAGCCGCTTGGCCTCCGCGGCCGCCCAGCCGGTCAGTGCGATCCCGTCGAGCGGGGTGTCGGAACGCCACCGGGCCAGCGCGCGGTCGTAGAGGGCGATCGCGGCCGGGAGGTCTCCCGCAGCCCGCCGGGAGCGGGCCCGGCGCAGCTCGTCTTGGCAGCGGAGCGCGTCGATATGCCGAGCGCCGAGGCGCATGCCGGACGGGCGGGTCTGTAGCGCGCCGCGCAGGCCGACCCGGGCCAGCGCACCGGCGAGTGCCGCCGCGTCGCGGTCGAGGGCCACCGGGTCGAGGCCCGCCGCGCTCAGCTGGGCCCAGCCGACGACCTCACCGCCGCGCAGGCCGAGGGCGGCGAGCAGCCGGCGCGCGCCGGTGGCGAGCGGAACCGGCCCACCCGGACCGGTCAACTCCACCGGCCCCAGCAAGCGCACCTGTCCCGGGCGTACGCGTAGGCCATCGGTCATTGCGCGTAGTGTGCCCCTCGCGCGCTGCGACGGTCAGCATCCGTTCGGTCCGACTTCTGCGCCCGCCGTGTGCCGGCATGGATGTCCGCCCGGCTACGTGACTGCCCCCTTCGGGCAGATTCGCGATGAGGTCAGGCGGGGGGTTTCCAGGCCGCGGCGGCGGTCGCCGCACTGCCCATCAGGCGCGGGCTGATCGTGCCCAGCGCGGCGTCGCGGGCGCGCAGCGCGAGGCGGCCCCGGGCCTGGAGCACCGCGGACATCCGGCGGGTCTGGCGCACGACCGTGGCGGCGCGGGGTCGGCGCTGCCGGGAGTACGCGGCGATCGCCTCCCGCACCTGCCCGCCGGGCACCGCGTCGCGCAGCACCGAGCCGAGCGTCGCCGCGTCTTCCAGCGCGAGGCACGCGCCCTGGCCGAGGTGGTGCGGCATCGCGTGGGCGGCGTCGCCGAGGAGCGCGAAACCGCCCGGCCCGGCCGGGAAGCCGTACTCGCGGGGCAGCGGGCGCAGCTCGCGCACCTCCTGCTGCACGAGGTCGTCGGGCTCGGTGGCGGCGAGCAGGTCGCCGATCGGCGGGTGCCACTTGGCGAACCACCGCCGCAGCAGCGCGAGCTGGGTGGCCGGCGGCTCGGGCCGGGGCGCGCCGGCGGCCGTGGCGACCCAGTAGACGCCGCCGCGGGTGGAGCCGCCGGACGAGCCGCGCTGGCCGAGCTGGGCTGCGACGAAGCGGTATCCCGCGCCGAGCGTCTCCCCCACCACCGGGCGCCCCTCGTTGAGCGGTGGCACGCGATACCACGGGATGACGGCCCGCCACGCCGCGCAGCCCGAACTGACCACAGTGGACTCCGGCGCCAGCCGCCGCCGCACCGCGCTGTCGATGCCGTCGGCGGCCACGACGACGTCTCCCTCGTACGTGGTGCGGCCGTCGCTCACCGCGGGCCGCTCCCGCTCGTCGGCCCGCACGCCGCGCACGGTCACGCCGGTGCGGATCTCGACCCGGTCGCCGAGCCCGGCCACGAGCGCGTCGTACAGGTCTTCGCGGTGCACGATCACCGGGCCGCGCCCGACCACACCGCGCGGCTGCACGAGCCACTGCCCGTCCGGCCGGCGTACACCGCTGTCGGGCAGCGGCGTGGCGATCGCGTCGAGCCCGCCGGCGAGGCCGAGGGCGTCGAGGGCGCGCATCGCGTTCGGCCAGAGGATCAGCGCGGTGCGCTCGGCCCGGACCCGGTCGTCGCGCTCCAGCACAGTCACCTGCCAGCCGGACCGGGCCAGTGCGCCCGCTACGGCCAGGCCGCCGATGCCCGCCCCGACGACCACAGCCGTACGCATCGGTGGCGCCCCCTAGTCTCGTGCCTCAGCGGTCGTCTTTGGAGGTGACCGCGCGGTCCGGCGGGTCGGCGTCGCCGGCGGGGCCATTGTCGCCGTCCGCGGAAGCGCCGGGGTCGGACGCGCCGTCCGCCTTCTCGGCGTCGTCGTCATCGTCGCCGGGGTCCTCGGTGATCGCCACGTCGCCGGTGCGCTCGATCGTCTCGTCGTCCGCGAAGTCATCGAGCAGGTCGCCCGAGTCGCCGGCCGGCTCGTCGTCGGGTGGCAGGTCGCCGGTCTCCTTGTACCGCAGGTACTGCTCCTCGGTCACCACGCGGTAGCCGCTGGGCTTGGCCGCCGCCCGCTCGGCCGCGCCGCCGGAGACGTCCCGCTGCGAGACGTCGGTGCTCCCGCCGCCGACCGGGGCGAGCGCCGGCGCGTCCCGGGGCACGAGGAACTCCTGGAAGCCGCGGGTGCGCACGAAGTAGAGCAGGGCACCGAGGAAGAGCAGCACCGAGACGTACACGTTGACCCGCACGCCCGCGATGTCGTTGGCCTCGTCGGTGCGCATCAGCTCGATCCAGAACCGGCCGACCGTGTAGCCCATCACGTAGAGCGCGAAGGCCCGCCCCTTGCCCAGCTTGAACCGGCGGTCGACGAGCAGCACCAGCACCGCGACCCCGATGTTCCACAGCGCCTCGTAGAGGAACGTGGGGTGGTAGAGGTCGGGCTCGAGGATGGGGTCGCCGTTTTGGTCCTTGAGGGCGTGGCCCGGGTTTTCCGGGTCCATCTGGTGGATCTTGAGGCCCCAGGGCAGGGTGGTGACGCCGCCGTACAGCTCGTTGTTGAACCAGTTGCCCACCCGGCCGACCGCCTGCGCGAGGGGCAGGCCCGGTGCCACCGCGTCGGCGACGACGGTCAGCGGGATGCCGAGCTGGCGGCAGGCGATCCAGCCGCCGAGCACGCCACCGGCGACCGCGCCCCAGACGCCGAGGCCACCCTCCCAGATCTTGAACGCGTCAGCCGGGCTGCCGCCCTCGCCGAAGTAGTCCTGCGGCGACGTGATGACGTGGTAGAGCCGGGCGCCGACGATGCCGAACGGCACCGCCCACACCGCGATGTCGAGGACCGCCCACGGCGGCCCGCCGCGGCGGCGCAGCCGGAACTCGGTCACCGCGCAGGCGACGGCGATGCCGAGGACGATGCAGAGAGCGTATGCCCGGATCGGGATCGGACCGAGCTCCCAGACCGCTGAGCTGGGGCTCGGGATTGCGGCGATTGTCACGGGTGCACACGCTACCGTCGCGGGCCGCGCTCGCGTTAGCCCGGTCACGCCCAAATCGGGCATGGTTTGTCGGTGAACGACGGCTGACTTCTCCGTTGGGCAGTCGTACGCTCTTTGTCCATGAGCTCTTTGACCTCCGCGGTGGCCGCCGTCATCACCGACGCCGCCGGCCGCGTGCTGCTCTGCCAGCAAAGTCAGGGGCACCGGCTGTGGTGCCTGCCCGGCGGTCGCATCCGCCAGGCCGAGAGCCCGGTCCACGCGGCGATCCGCGACATCCGCGAGGAGACCGGTCTGGAGACCCACATGGTCGACCTGGTCGGCGTCTACGAGCTGACCGGCAACACCTGTGGCGAAGACATGCCCGACGTGCTCAAGTACGTCTTCCGCGGCCAGATCGACGGCGGCGAGGCGAGCGTCAACTCACCCGGCCGGATCAGCCGGCTGTCCTGGCACGACCCCTCGATGCTGCCCGAGCCGATGACCCCGGTCGCCCGCGCGGCGATCGCGGACGCGGTGGCCGGCCACTCCGGTGTGCTGCGCCACGTGCTGCGCGACAGCGAGCCGGAGATCCCCGAAGCCGCCGAGCCGCTCACCGCGGTCGCGGCCTAGATCGCGAGGGAGGCTAGCGCGGCGGCGTCTGGACTGAGGCGACGCGGACCTCGACCACCGCAGACCGCCGCCGAGGGAAGACGTCGCCTTCAAGCGCTGCGCGACCGAGCGATCCGTCAAACTCAGGCCTCCCGCTTGACGGCCCGCACGCCGCGGGCCAGGTCGGCGCTGAGCGCGCGCAGGGACGCCAGCCCGGCGGCCTCGTCGGGCGCTTCCAGCACGCACCGGACCAGTGCGCTGCCCACGATCACCCCGTCGGCGAAGGAGCCGACCTCGGCGGCCTGCGCGCCGTCGCGTACCCCCAGACCCACGCCGACCGGCAGGTCGGTGACCGCCCGGACCCGGGCGACGAGCGCGGGCGCCGCGGCCGACGTCTGGTCGCGGGCGCCCGTGACGCCCATGACGGCGGTCGCGTAGACGAAGCCGCGGCAGTGCCCCACGGTCATCGCGAGGCGGGCGTCGGTCGACGACGGCGAGACCAGAAACGTGCGGTCGAGCTGGTACGCGTCGGACGCGGCCAGCCACTCCCCCGCCTCGTCCGGGATGAGGTCGGGCGTGATGAGACCGGTGCCCCCGGCGGCGGCGAGGTCGCGGGCGAAGGCGTCCACGCCGTACCGCTCGATCGGGTTCCAGTAGGTCATCAGCACCACCGGCACCCCGGTGCCGGCCACGGCCTCGATGGCCCGGAGCGTGTCCTGGGTGCGGACGCCGCCGGCGAGCGCGATGTCGCTCGCCTTCTGGATAACCGGACCGTCCATGACCGGATCCGAGTACGGCAGCTCGACCTCGATCACGTCGATGCCCGCCTCGGCCATCGCGACCATCGCGGCGATGCTGCCCTCGACGGTCGGGAAGCCGGCCGGCATGCACCCGATCGCCACCGCGCGCCCCTCGGCCCGCGCCTTCTCGAAGACCTCGGTGAGGCTCATGCGTCCAAGATCCCGAAGTAGGAACCCGCGGTCTCCACGTCTTTGTCCCCCCGACCCGACAGGTTGACGATGATGGTCGGCTCGCGGCCGAGCTCCGCGGCGAGCGCCGGCGCGATGGCCAGCGCGCCGGCCAGCCCGTGCGCGCTCTCGATCGCCGGGATGATGCCCTCGGTGCGGCAGAGCAGCTGGAACGCGTGCATCGCCTCGGCGTCGGTCACCGGCAGGTACTTCGCCCGCCCGGCCTCGTGCAGCCAGGCGTGCTCCGGCCCCACGCTCGGATAGTCGAGGCCCGCAGAGATCGAGTACGACTCGACGGTCTGCCCGTCCGCGTCCTGGAGCACGTACGTCCGGGCGCCGTGCAGCACGCCGGGCGAGCCGCCGCTGAAGCGCGCCGAGTGGCGGTCGGTGGTGACGCCCTCGCCGCCGCCCTCGAACCCGAACAGCCGGACGCCCTCGTCACCCACGAACGCGTGGAAGATGCCGATCGCGTTGGACCCGCCACCCACGCAGGCGGCGACCGCGTCGGGCAGCGTGCCGGTCTGGTCGAGGAACTGCTGGCGCGCCTCCACGCCGATGCCGCGCACGAAGTCGCGCACCATGCCCGGGAACGGGTGCGGCCCGGCCGCCGTGCCCAGCAGGTAGTGCGTGTCGTCTACAGTGGACACCCAGTCGCGGAGCGCCTCGTTGATCGCGTCCTTGAGCGTGCGGGAGCCAGTCTTCACCGGGACGACCGTGGCGCCGAGCATCTTCATGCGGGCGACGTTGAGCGCCTGGCGCTCGGTGTCGACCTCGCCCATGTAGACGACGCACTCCAGGTCCATCAGCGCGGCCGCCGTGGCGGTGGCCACCCCGTGCTGGCCGGCGCCGGTCTCGGCGATCACCCGCGTCTTGCCCATCCGCTTGGTGAGCAGCGCCTGGCCGAGCACGTTGCGCACCTTGTGCGCGCCGGTGTGGTTGAGGTCTTCGCGCTTGAGGTAGATCCGCGCGCCGGCCGCCGCGGAGAACCGGTCGGCGCGGTAGAGCATCGACGGCACGCCCGCGTAGTCGCGCAGCAGCCGCCCGAACTCGGCCTGGAACGCCTCGTCGGCCATCGCGTGCCGGTAGGCCACGTCGAGCTGGTCGAGCGCCGCGATGAGCGCCTCGGGCACGAAGCGCCCGCCGAACCGCCCGAAGTGCCCGCTGACGTCCGGCAGGAGGCCGGCGGCTGAGGCGTTCACCGTCCTTCACCTTCCGGTCGGTGCCGCGCCGGAAGCGCGGCTGAGGCGTTCATCGCACCGGCCTGGGTGTGGCGGGGTGGTTGCCCGCGTTGACCAGCTCGGCCACCGCGTCGCGGGGGCTCTTCTTGGTGACCAGGCCCTCACCCACGAGCACGGCGTCGGCGCCGGCCGACGCGTACCGGATCAGGTCGTGCGGCCCGCGCACGCCCGACTCCGCGATCTTCACGACGCTGTTGGGCAGGCCGGGCGCGATCCGCTCGAAGACCGAGCGGTCGACCTCGAGGGTGCGCAGGTTGCGCGCGTTGACGCCGATGACCTGGGCGCCGGCCTCCAGCGCGCGGTCGGCCTCCTCCTCGGTGTGCACCTCGACGAGCGCGGTCATGCCGAGCGACTCGATCCGCTCCAGCAGGCCGGTCAGCACCTTCTGCTCCAGCGCCGCCACGATCAGCAGCACCAGGTCGGCACCGTGCGCGCGGGCCTCGTGCACCTGGTAGCTGGAGACGACGAAGTCCTTCCGCAGCACCGGCACGCCGACCGCGGCCCGCACCGAGACGAGGTCGTCCAGCGAGCCGCCGAACCACCGCCCCTCGGTGAGCACGCTGATGCACCGGGCGCCGCCCGCCGCGTACTCCGTGGCCAGGTCGGCCGGGTCCGGGATCTCGGCCAGCTGCCCCTTGGACGGGGACGAGCGCTTGACCTCGGCGATCACGCCCACGCCGGGGCGGCGCAGTGCCGCGTAGGCGTCGAGCGGTGGTGGAGCGGCGGCCGCGAGCTCCTTGACCCGCTCCAGCGACACCCGCTGTTGTCGCAGCTCGACGTCCTCCCGCACACCGGCGAGGATCTCGTCGAGCACACTCGCGGGTCCCCCGGCGGCCGGCTTGCCGCCCTCGTCTTCCGCGTACGCATGCTCAGCAGTCACCAACGGACTCCCCTTTCCGGGTGTCATTCGCCCGATGCTAGGGGGCGCCACGGACGTGTCCGAGTCCGGGGTATGGCACGCCTCACGGGTTGGACTCGGGCATAATGCCCGAGCTGGTCGGCAAGATCCGTCCCGAGGAGCGCAGCGACGAGGCCGGATCGCGCCGGCCAGTCGGGCATCAGCGAGCGAAGCGAGCGCGATCAGCACTGCCCGAGCTGGTCGGCAAGATCCGTCCCGAGGAGCGCAGCGACGAGGCCGGATCGCGCCGGCCAGTCGGGCATCAGCGAGCGAAGCGAGCGCGATCAGCACTGCCCGGCGCATTGTTCGCCGCGTCACGTTCCGGCCATGCGATGGCCATCTGTCCGGGCTGTTGCCGGACACTTGACCGTCGGGTCACCGACCCGAAACACACCTCCCGCACGATCATCTTCAGGCAGACTGTTCGACGGTGCCCGTCACCCGAGTCCCGGAGCGCGACCATGAGCACACAAAACACCGGCGGCCTTGTCGAGATACCCCGTTCCGTCCTTTCGATGGCTGTCGGCGTGATCGACACGGTCGAGCGCGTCGTCGTCGGGGACGCCCGGGTGCGCACCGCCCAGCGCAACGCCTGGGAGGCCATCTGCGCCGACCGGGCCCGCGCCCTGCACCACGACGAGGTGCGCCGCCTGGTCAGTCAGCTCAGCGTCGGGTCTTCGCCGCGGTCGAGCGCGTCCCAGGCCGCCGTCGGGCCGTCGGCCGGCCGCCGCGCCGCGCGCTCGTAGCGGGTACCCAGGCCCGGCCAGGAAGGCCCGCGCACGGCGGCGGCCGCGCCGCCCGCGGCGAGCGACAGCCCACCGGCCACGCAGGCCAGGGCCCACGCGGTGGTCTCGCCGAGACCGTAGGCGCCGCCGGCCGTGACCCCAAGACCCACAAGCAGCAGGAGTACGCCGAGCCAGCGCCGCACCGCGCGACGGGTGGCCACGACCGCGCCGGCCCCGGCGAGCCCGACGACCGCCAGGGGCGGCAGCCAGGGCAGCAGGTCACCCCCGGTCTGCGCCGTGCGGGTGGGTGGCAGCGGCTCGGGCCGCGCGACGACGTCGACCGCCCAGGTGCGGGTGGCCGCGAAGAGCGCCAGCCCGGCGCCGGCGAGGCAGAGGACGACGGTATAGGCCAGCTGGCGTCGCTCGTTCATCGGGCCGGTTTCAACGTCTCCGCCGCGGCGATGGCGGCCAGCACGGCGGCCGCCTTGCTCCGGGTCTCCCGCTCCTCCGCCGCCGGGTCGGAGTCGGCGACGATCCCCGCGCCCGCCTGCACGTAGGCGCGGCCGCCGCGGATCAGCGCGGTGCGGATCGCGATCGCCATGTCCATGTCGCCGCCGAAGCCGAAGTAGCCGACCGTGCCCCCGTACAGCCCGCGGCGGGTCGGCTCCAGCTCCTCGATGATCTCCATGGCCCGCACCTTGGGCGCGCCGGAGAGCGTACCGGCCGGGAAGGTGGCGGCCAGCGCGTCGAACGCCGTCTGGTCCGCGCGCAGCTCACCGACCACGGTGGACACGATGTGCATCACGTGGCTGTAGCGCTCGATGGTCGCGAACTCCGGCACCTCCACCGTGCCCGGCCGGCAGACCCGCCCGAGGTCGTTGCGGCCGAGGTCGACGAGCATCACGTGCTCGGCCCGCTCCTTGGGGTCGGAGATCAGCTCGGCGGCGAGGCCACCGTCTTCCTCCGGGGTCGCGCCGCGCGGCCGGGTGCCCGCGATGGGGTGCAGCAGTGCCGTCCGCCCGGTCACCTTGAGGTGCGCCTCGGGCGAGGAGCCGACGATGTCGAAGTCGTCGAAGCGGAGCAGGTACATGTACGGGCTGGGGTTGGTCGTGCGCAGCACCCGGTAGACGTCCAGCGGGTCGGCGGTGGTCTCCCGCTCGAAGCGCTGCGCCACCACGATCTGGAAGCACTCGCCCGCCCGGATCGCCTCCTTGGCCACCTCGACCGCCTTCGGGTACGCCCCGGCCTCCGTGCGGCTGCGGACCTCGCCCGCCGGCGGGCTGTCCACTGTGGAGATCATCGGCGGGATGGGGCGGGAGAGGGCGGTGGTCATCGCGTCGAGGCGCCCGACCGCGTGGTGGTACGCGGCGTCGGCGTCGTCGCCCTGGACGATCGCGTTGGCCACCAGGATGGCGGCGCCCTCGTAGTGGTCGAGCACCACGAGGTCGGTGGCGAGCATCATGCCGAGCTCGGGCAGCCCCAGGTCGTCTTCGGCCAGGGTGGGTAGGCGCTCGAAGCGGCGCACCAGGTCGTAGCCCAGGTAGCCGACCATCCCGCCGGTGAGCGGCGGCAGGCCTTCCGGCGGCTCGTTGTTGGTGAGGGCGGCGACCGTCTGCTTGAGCACGTCGACCACCTCACCCTCGGTCGGCACGCCGGCGGGTGGGGCGCCCAGCCACACGGCCCGCCCGTCCCGCTCGACAAGGGTGGCGGCGCTGCGCACGCCGATGAACGAGTAGCGCGACCACGCGGTGCCCGCCCCCTGCTCGGCCGACTCCAGCAGGAACGTGCCGGAGCCGCCGGCGAGCTTGCGGTAGACCCCGATGGGCGTCTCTCCGTCGGCCAGCAGCCGCCGGGTCACCGGCACCACGCGGCGGGTAGCGGCGAGACCGCGGAACGTGGCGAGGTCTGGACTGACCGCTCCGGTGGTCATGCGGACGCTCCCGTCTTGACCGGCAGCTCGTCGAAGAAGCACGTGTGGTTGCCGGTGTGGCAGGCGGCGCCCACCTGCTCGACGGTGACCAGCACGGTGTCGCCGTCACAGTCGAGCGACACCGCCTTCACGTACTGGTGGTGGCCCGACGTCTCGCCCTTCACCCAGTACTCCTGGCGGCTGCGCGACCAGTAGGTGGCCCGCCCCGTCGTGAGGGTGCGATGCAGCGCCTCGTCGTCCATCCACGCCATCATGAGCACGTCGCCGGTGCTCTCCTCACGCACGATCGCGGCCACGAGGCCGGCATCGTTACGGCGCAGCCGCGCGGCGATCATCGGGTCGAGTGCGGACGGCCTTCTCGGCGGTTCGGGTAGTGCCACGGTGTCCAATTGTTCCGCACCGGAATCGGTGCTCTTCCGGGGGCTGTGCGAAGGAGCGCCGGACGGTAGGTTGTCGGTGCGCCGCCAGGGTCTCCGGCGGGGTGCCCAGTTGTCAGGCTGGGCCACTATCGCAACGGTTCGGCGTCATGTCCGCCTTCCCGTGGGCTGCGCCGCCGAAGATCGCGTACGGGCGCACCGGGCACCCCGGCGTCCGCTCGCCGGGGCCCAGCCGAGCGGACGGAGGACACCACGCCATGCAGCCCACCCCCATGCCAGGTTCCGAGCACGCCGACACCGAGACCACAGCCGCAATCCCTGTGGTACCAGCCGGGTTGTTGCCCGGCCAGCGCCCGCCCTCCGACCAGACGTCGGCCATCAACGAGCCGACGACCGAAATCCCGATCATCGTCCCCCGCGACCGGGCCGAGGAGTCCCCGCTGCCACCGATCGCCAGCCAGCTGATCGAAGCCTCCACCCCGAGCCCGGCCGCCCCTGACGCCCTCGCCCCGCCCGTCCTCGACGCCCCCACGGCCCCTGACGCCGTATCCGCTCCCGACACCCTCCCGCCCGCCGGCACAGACCCGGACACCGTCCCGTCCACTGAAGCCACCCCCGACGCGGAGGCCGACGCCGCCGACCCGGACGCCAGCGCGGCGACGCTGGAGGCCGACCCGGCGGCTGAGCCCGCGAGCGAGGCGGACGCGACGCTGGACCCGGAGGCCGACGCCGCTGACCCGGCGGCCAGCGCGGCGACGCTGGAGGCCGGCGCCGCCATGAGCCCGGAGGCCGACGCCGCCGACCCGGACGCCAGCCCAGCGACGCTGGAGGCCAACCCGGCGCCGGAGCCCGCGAGCGAGGCGGACGCGACGCTGGACCCGGAGGCCGACGCCGCTGACCCGGCGGCCAGCGCGGCGACACTGGAGGCCGACCCGGCGGCTGAGCCCGCGAGCGAGGCGGACGCCTCGCCAGACCTGGCCGCCGCGCCGGCGGACGCGGCGCTGACCACAGACGACGACCCGACGCCCGTTCCCGACGCCACGACGGACATCGATCCGACGCCCGCACCTGAGGCCACGACGGACACCGAGACGGCGGCCGAGCCCGACACGGCGCCGGAGGCCGAGACCGAGGCGGCGGCGCCCCAGGCTGAGAGCAAAGCCGCGCTCGCCCCAGACGCGGGCGCGGGCGCCGATGCGGCGCTCGACACCGACGCCGGATCGGACACCGACGCGGAAGCCGACACGGAGGCGGAGGCCGACGCCGTGCTCGACCCTGAGGCGAGTGCGGACGCCGACGCCGCGGTGGACACCGATGTGGACGCCGAGACCGACGGCGCGGACCAGCCCGAGGCGGATCTGGCCGCCGAGCCGGACGTGGCCGAGGACACCGAGCCGACGGACGCGGTGACACCGGACGCTGAAGCCGAAGCCACGGTTGAGGCCGACGCGGACGGCGGCACCGAGCTCGATGCCGGAGCCGACGAGACGGCCGAGACGGACTCCTCGGTCGAGGCTACGGCGGACCCGGCGACGGTGGACGAGTTGGACGCCGCGGCGGAGCCAGCGGACGAGCCCGGTGCGGACACCGCCGCCGACCCCGACGCATCGGCCACCACGCTCGAAGAGCCGGCTGGCACGGAGGACACCGAGCCGGATGCCGACGCGGCCCTGACCGCCGACCTGGCAGCCGCCGAAGACGAAACTGAGCCCACGGCCGAGACCGATACCGATCCAGAGGCCGAAGACGAAGCCGAGCCCACGGCCGAAGCCGACACCGCGGATGCCGAAGCCGAGTCCGGTGTGGACGCTGACGCCACAGTGGCCGAGGCCTTGGACACCGACACGCCGGAAGCCGGCGAGGCCAGCAGCACCCCCGCGGACGCGGATGCCGATGGCGAGGCAGACACCGTCGTTGAAGCGAGCACCGCCGACGAGGCGGACGCTGCCGAGGAGGGGGACGCTGCCGAGGAGGGGGACGCTGCCGAGGAGGGGGACGCTGCCGAGGAGGCGGACGCCCTCGCCGAGCCAGACGCCGGCGACGGAGCAGACGCGGTCGAACAGGACGTCACCACCGACGAGGCAGACGCCGTCGATGGAGTGGACGCCGAGCCCTCTGCCGATGCTGAGGGCGACGCACTCGCGGAAGCCGACACCGAGGCCCAAGCACTCACCGAGGCCGGGGCCGAAGTGGAGGGTGCCGCCGAGACCGAGCCTGAGTCCGGAGCGGCCATCGCACCGGAGGTGGACGCCGCGGTAGAGGCGAAGCCGGAGTCCGAGGCCGCCACCGAGCCGGAGGCCGACGCGGGCGAGCCGGTCGCGGGCCTCACCACCGACGCGGAGTCCACAGGGGACACCGACACCGAAGCGGCGGCCGTCTCGGACGCCGAAGCCGCCGCGACCGACTCCGAAGCCGACGCCACCGCAGAAGGCGTCGCCGACGCCGCCGCGGAAAGTGAGCCCGACGCGGACGCAACCGCGGAGAGCGACTCCGACGCCGCCGCGGAAAGTGAGTCCGAGGTGGACGCCGGCGCGGGTCTGGCCGAGGGCGAGGCGAGCGGCGACGAGGCGGCGGCCGCCCTTGATGGTGACGGCGTCGTCGCCGAGACGGACTCCGCCGACGACGAAGGGCCGGAAGCCGAGGCGGACACCGACGACGAAGGATCGGAAGCCAAGGCTCGCACCGACGACGGAGGCTCGGAAGCCGGCGCGGCCGACGCCGGGGCGGAGGGGGACGGCGGCGTTCTCGAATCCGCTGCTGACGAAGGGGACGCCACCGCGGACGAGTGGGCGGGCGACGGCGCCGGTGGTGACCCCGACCTCGACCTCGACCAGCCGGTCGAGGTTGGCGCGCTTGCCGCGCATTCCACGCCGCTTTCGCCTGCTGATGTTCCCGCTGAGGCCGTGCCCGGCATCAACGGGGCGGCCCTCGCCGACGCGTGGGCGGAGCCGGTGGATGGGGCGGTTGAAGAGAAACTCAGTGAGGAGGACATCATTCAACCCACAGATGCCGCCGCCGAGCGGGAGGTCAGCCCATCCGCCGGGCTGTTGGGCAAGGATTGGTCCAACCCGGAGCCGGTCGTCGCGCCGCTGACGGCCAGCGGTCCGCCCAGCGGCGACGACCACGACTGGGCCAGCCCGCCGGCCGGTGGTGACGACCACGACTGGGGGACCCCGCCCGCCGACGACGTTCCCGCGGTCGGCATCCTCGCCGCGGCAGACACCGAGGCCGAGGCCGACACCGACGACGAGGCCACCACCGACGCCGAGGCCACCACCGCCGCCGACAGCGAGGCCACCGCCGACAGCGACGACGAGGTCGAGACCATCGCCGCCGCCGACACCGACGACCGGGCCGACGCCGAGGTCACCGCCGCGACCGCCGACACCGAGGCCGAAGCCGACGGCGAGACCGCAGCGGACGCGGAAGCCGCAACCGATGGCGAGGCCGGGGTCGACGCTGAGGCCGCCGACGACATCACCGTCGAGGACGAGGCGGCGGAAGAAGCCACCGCCGCCGCTGTCGAAGAGGTCGACGCGGAGGGTGACGAGGGCGACCGTGCGGAGGAGCTCGTCGGAGCCGGGGCGCCCGCCGCGCTCGCGGTGCTCGGCGAGGGGGTGGCGCACGGTGACGATCACGCGGTGGCCACCCAGCTCAGGCCGGGCGATCTCGCCGAGACGCACATCGCGGTCTGGAGTGAGGAGGCCGCGGAGCGGTTCCGGGAGGACTGGCACCTGATCAAGGCGAACTTCGTCGACGACCCGTCGGCGGCGGTCGCGCAGGCGCAGGCCCTCGTCGCCAGCGCGGTGCACGCGCTCGGTGAGCGGCTGCTGGACGAGCAGGTCGACCTTGACCCGCGCCGGCAGTCGGAGACTCCGGACACCGAGGCGTTGCGGGTGGCCATGCGCCGCTACCGCGACTTCCTCGACCGGGTGCTCGCACTCTAGTGCGGTGGTAACAAGCCTTCACCGGGTGAGCGGTGGCCTTCGGCCGTCGCTCACCCGGGCCGGCGAAGCCGGCCAACGTTTTTGGCCACCGCACCAGAAGAAAGCGCTCTAGGAAGAAACCTCTCCAGAAAGCGGCCGGGGCCAGCCCAGTGGGCTGGCCCCGCACCATGTGCATCCGGCGGTCAGCAGAGCTCCTGCTCCATCTTCCCGTACACCTCGATCTTGTAGTTGAGGACCTTCAGGTCCTCCTCGAGCTCGGCGATGCGGGCCAGCACCCGGTCGCGGTGCGCCTCGAAGAGGCGGCGGCGGGCGCCTAACGTGCTGTCGCCCTCCCGGGCCAGCTCCGCGTACTGGCGCATGTCCCGCACCGGCATCCCCGTGCGCCGCAGCCGGGTCAGCAGGATCAGCCAGTCGAGGTCCTGCTGGGTGTACCGCCGCCGGCCCGCCGAGTCGCGGCCGACCGGCTCGACCAGGCCCTCCTGCTCGTACCACCGCAGCGTGTACGTGGTGAGGCCGACCTGCTCAGCGGCCTCGCTGACCGTCATCGTCATGTCCACAGACTTCCAGTTCGAGCCCACTCGAAGTCAAGGCCGCGAAAAGCCCGACTTGAGCTGGGCCAAGATTTCATCTAGCGTTGAGTTCATCAGGTGATGAGTTTTTGGGAGGCATCATGACCAGCGCGATCGAGGTCCGGGACCTCGTTGTCGAGCGCGGTAAGAGACGGGTGCTGCACGGGCTCACGTGCTCGATCCCGCGGGGCAGCGTGACCGGGCTCCTCGGCCCCAGCGGCAGCGGCAAGACCACCCTCATGCGGGCGATCGTGGGCGTCCAGGTCGTCAAGTCGGGCTCGATCGAGGTGCTCGGCGAGCCGGCCGGGTCGGCGCCGCTGCGCAGCAAGGTCGGCTACCTCACCCAGGCCCCGAGCGTCTACGCCGACCTCACCGTCCGGGAAAACGCGCGCTACTTCGCCGCGCTCTACGGCTACGACCGGGCCACCGCCGACCAAGCGATCGCCGACGTCGGGTTGGCGAAGGCGGCCACCCAGCTGGTCGGCACCCTCTCCGGCGGCCAGCGCAGCCGGGCCTCGCTCGCCTGCGCGATCATGGGTGAGCCGGAGCTGCTGGTGCTCGACGAGCCGACCGTCGGGCAGGATCCGGTCCTCCGCGACGAGCTGTGGAAGCAGTTTCACGACCTGGCCGGCCGGGGCGCGACCATCCTGGTCTCCAGCCACGTGATGGACGAGGCGGGGCGGTGCGAGCGCCTCCTGCTGATCCGCGAGGGCGCGCTGATCGCCGACGACACCCCCTCGGCGGTGCGCGAGAGGGCCGGCACCGACGACCTCGACGAGGCGTTCCTCCGGCTCATCAAGGCACAGGTGGCGGCATGAGCGCGCAGCGAAGCGGAGCGCGCATGCTTCGCCAGGCAAGGCAGGTGGCGGCATGAGCCCACGCATCCTCGGCGCGACGATCACCCGCATCCTGCGCCAGCTGCTGCACGACCCGCGCACGATCGCCATGCTCGTCGTCGTGCCGGCGCTGCTGCTCGCCCTGCTCTACTTCATGTTCGACGACCAGCCCATGATCTTCGACCGCATCGCGCTGATCATGCTCGGCGTGTTCCCGTTCGTGATCATGTTCCTGGTGACGAGCATCGCGATGCTCCGCGAGCGCACCACCGGCACGCTCGAGCGCCTGCTGACCACCCCGCTCGGCAGGCTCGACCTGCTGTTCGGCTACGGGATCGCGTTCGGCATCGCCGCGGCCGTGCAGGCGTCGGTGGCGGCCGGGCTGGCCTACTGGCTCTTCGACCTCGACACGGCGGGCAGCACCGGGCTGGTCATCCTGATCGCGGTCGTCAACGCGGTGCTCGGCGTGGCGCTCGGCCTGTTCTGTAGCGCCTTCGCACGTACCGAGTTCCAGGCCGTACAGTTCATGCCAGTCGTGGCGGTCCCACAGATCCTGCTGTGTGGGCTGTTCGTGTCCCGGGAGCAGATGGCGGGTTGGCTGGAGGCGATCAGCGACGTGCTGCCGCTGTCGTACGCGGTGGAGGCCCTCCAGGAGGTTGGCGCCAACGCGGACGCGACGGCCACCCTCTGGCGTGACCTCGGCATCGTCGCGGGATGCGTCGTGGTCGCCCTCGTGTTGGCCGCCGCCACGCTGCGCCGCCGCACCGCTTGACGAGAAGCAAGGAACAAGGACGCACATGGCACGACGGACCGGACGCCGCCCTGGTAACCCGGACACCCGTGAGTCCATCCTCACGGCGGCTCGGGACGCGTTCGCCGAGCGGGGCTTCGAGGCGGCCTCCATCCGCGGGATAGCGACCAGCGCCGGTGTGGATCCGGCGCTGGTCCATCACTATTTCGGGACCAAGGAGCAGCTCTTCAAGGCGTGCATGAACTTCCCGATCGACCCGGGCGAGGTGCTCCCGCAGGTGCTCTCCGGCGGGCCGGACGAGATCGGCGAGCGGCTGGTGCGGTTCTTCCTCCGCATCTGGGACTCGCCGGCCGGGGTGGGCGGGGTGGCGCTGATGCGCTCGGCGGTCTCCAACGAGTGGACCGCCCGCCTGCTGCGCGAGTTCGTGACCACGCAGATGATCCGCCACGTACTGCCCAAGCTCACCACCGACCCGGCGGAGGCGCCGCTGCGGGCCAGCCTTGTCGCGTCGCAGATGGCCGGGTTGGCCATGATCCGCTACGTGCTCAAGCTCGAGCCGCTGGCCTCCGCCCCGGTCGAGGTCGTGGTCGCGGCGGTGGCGCCCAACGTCCAGCGGTACGTCAACGGAGACCTGGGCGCCCCCCACGCCGCTCAGCGCGAGTAGAACTCCACCACCAGCTGCTCGTCGCAGATCACCGGCACCTCGCGGCGCTCCGGCTCGCGCAGCAGCGTGGTGGTCAGCTCGGGCAGGTCGGTCGACAGGTACGGCGCGGTCGGGCCGTCCACGTGCGCGCCGGCGGCCGCGATCTGAAACGGCGGCTTCTGCCGGCTCGACTCGCGCACCCGCACGACCTGGCCGGGCCGCAGCCGGTACGAGGGGCGGTCCACCTTGGCGCCGTCCACGGTGATGTGGCCGTGCGCGACGACCTGGCGCGCCTGGTAGATGGTGCGGGCCAGCCCGGCGCGGAAGACCACCGCGTCCAGGCGGCGTTCGAGCAGCGAGACGAGCAGGTCACCGGTCTTGGCGGTGCTGCGGTGCGCCTCGGCGAAGGTGCGGCGCATCTGCTTCTCGCTGATGTTGTACTGGAAGCGCAGCCGCTGCTTCTCCAGCAGACGCACCTGGTAGTCGGAGGTCTTGCGGCGCGACCGCCCGTGCACACCCGGCGGATATGGACGGCGCTCGAAGTACTTGGTGTCCTTGCGCGTCAGCGGGATGCCGAGCGCCCGCGAGATGCGCGCCTTGGGTCGAGCCTGGTTCACGTGGACGACTCCGTTCGAGTAGGTTAGCCTGCCCTTACTAAGCCTAACCTAACCGACCGCCGGAGGTCCCCGACATGCAGCCCACCCCCGCCGAGGTCGCCCGCACCCTGGCCGCCGGCCGGCTCCCCGGCACCGCGCACATCGCCTGCCGGCCCAGCCCGCACCGGGTGCGGCACGCCACCGACGCGGCCGGGCGGGTGCTGATGCTCGTACCGGCGGGTGGCGAGCTCGCCGACTCCCTGCGCCCGGCCGAGGGCACCGACGACGTGGCCGTGGTGCTCGACGTGCAGGACGTGCCCCCGGTGGCCGGCTCGCCGACGCTCGGCCGCGTATGGGTCTCCGGCTGGGCCGCCCCGCTCACCGGCGTCGAGGCCCGCCAGGCCGCGCAGGACTTCGTCGACATCGACCCCGTCGGCGACCTGCTCGACGTGGGCCGCGGCCAGGTGCTCTTCCGCATGGAGCCGGCCGAGGTCCGCCTGGAGGTGGGCGGCCGCATCCGGGACATCGATCCCGACGAGTACGCCGCGGCCGAGCCCGACCCGCTCCAGGCCGTCGAGTGGGACCTGCTGACCGACCTCGCCGACCACCACGTGCCGGAGATGGCCGAGTTCATCCAGCGGCAGCTCGCCGGCAGCGGCCACACCGGCCCGGACGGCCCGCCGCCGCGGGTGGTGCGCCTCGACCGCTACGGCTTCGTGGTGGCCCTCGGCGCGCCCGGCCGCGAATACCGGGCCCGGCTCGCCTTTCCCCGCCCGGTCGCCGACCGCGCCGACCTGGCCCGCCTGCTCCACCCCGTGCTCTGCCGCCGCTGCGCCGTCACACCCTGAGCCCGCGACCGGGGCCGGCCACGCAAGCTTGGGAGGGCCGTGCGGGTAAGGCCCCGGTCGCGTATTTACCGATTTGCCCACGTCCGCGTCAGCGGCAGACCGTATGCTCCCGCGGGCACCGCTCCCGGCCGGCGGCTCGCAGAGCGAGCCGAAACCCCCGGCCGTCCGCTGCCGGGCCCGCGGGTCAAGCCCACCCGCACCCGACCCGCCGCACCCAAGAGGGCAGCCCTCTACACGCCTGGCCGGTGACACGGGAGCCCTCCGCGGAATTCACGCCCAAGAGGGCTGCCCTCTTGGGGCAGCCCGGAGGTTTGGGCTTGCACGGCGGAGCCGGCGGCCCGCGGGAGCATACGGTCTTCAGCTGACGCGGACGTGGGCAAATTTGCTTGGGTTATCGGGTTTGTTCGAGCCAGGAGGCGTAGAGCCTCGCGTAGACCGAGCCGCGTTCCTTGACCAGCTCGGTGTGCGGGCCGCGCTGCACGATGCGGCCCTTGTCGACGACGATGACCTCGTCGGCGGCCTGGGCCGTGGAGAGGCGGTGGGCGATCGCCACCGTGGTGCGGCCGCGGGTCACCGCGTCGAGCGTGCGCTGGAGCCGCACCTCGGTCGCCGGGTCGACGGCGCTGGTCGCCTCGTCGAGCACGAGCAGGTCGGGGTCGGCCACGTACGCGCGGGCCAGCGCCACCAGCTGCCGCTCGCCCACGCTCAGCGCCTCGCCGCGCTCGCCGACCGGTGTGGCCAGGCCCATCGGCAGGCCCTCGACCCAGTCGGCGAGGCCCAGCTCGGCGAAGGCCAGCGCCAGCCCGTCGGAGCCCAGCCCCGGGCGGCCGAAGCGCACGTTGTCGGCCACCGTCGCGTCGAAGAGGAACCCGTCCTGCGGCACCATCACCACGCGGCTGCGCAACGAGTTGAAGCGCACCCGGTCGAGCGGCGCGTCCGACAGCAGCACCTCGCCCGTCGACGGGTCCATGAGGCGGGTGAGCAGCTTCGCGAACGTGGTCTTGCCGCTCCCCGTCTCGCCCACGACCGCCACCCGCGACTTCGGCGCGATTTCCACGTCCACATCGGACAGTACGGTGGGGCCGCCGGGGTAGGCGTACGAGACGCCGGCGAAGCGGATGCCGAGCGGGCCGGGCGGCAGGTCGACGCCCTCCTTGGCCGGGTCGGCCACGTCGGGTTCGAGGTCGAGCACGTCGAGGACGCGGCGCCAGCCGGCGATCGCGTTCTGCGCCTCGTTGAGCACCTCGGTGGCGATCTGCACCGGCTGCACGAAGAGCGCGACGAGGAAGAGGAACGCGGTCAGCTGCCCCACCGTCAGCGTGCCGTCGACGCCGAGCAGCACACCCACGACCACCACCGAACCGAGGGCCAGGCCGGACGCCAGCTCGCCGGTCGAGAAGCTCGTCACGCTCAGCGTCATCGCCCGGCTCTGCGCCCGCCGCTGCGCGTCGATGGTCGCGTCAAGCTTGCCGGCGGTGCGGCCGGAGACGCCGTACGCGCGGATGACCGCCGCGCCCACCACGCTCTCCGAGATGGCCGCCAGCATCGCGCCCATGCGCTGGCGCACGATCCCGTACGCGCCGGCGAGGCGCTTCTGGAAGCCCCGGATCACCGCCACCGCGGGCAGGAACGCGGCGAAGACCACGAGCGTGAGCTGCCACGAGTACACGGCCATCACGACCACGGTGACCACGACCTGGCCGGTGCTGACCAGCAGGATCACGCCGCCCCACTGGAGGAACTGGGTGATCTGGTCGACGTCGCTGGTCACCCGGGAGACGAGCGAGCCGCGCCGCTCCGACTGCTGGTGGAGCATCGACAGGTCGTGCACGTGGCGGAAGGTGCGCACCCGCACGTTGGCCAGCGCGGTCTCGCTGACCGTGAAGAGGCGGCGCATCATCAGGTAGCCGCAGAGCGTGGTGACCACGAGCACGGCGGCGGTGATCCCGACGACGGTGCTCACCACGCCGATGTCCGGGCCACCGGGCGCGCGGAGGCCGCGGTCGATGCCCTGCTGGATCGCGACGGGCACGGCCGCCCGCCCCACCATCGACACGACGGCGAGCGCGAGGGTGCCGGCCAGGCCGGTGCGCAGCTCGGGTGAGAGCGCCAGGCCGCGGCGCATGGTGGCCCAGGCGCTCATGCGACTTCCTCGTAGGCCCGCTCGCGCTCCCGCTCCGCTTCGGCCTTCTCGTACGCGGTGACGAGGTCGGCGTACCCGGGCACGGTGGCCAGCAGCTCCGGGTGCGTGCCGGTCGCCACCACCCGGCCGTGCTCGACGTAGACCACCTCGTCGGCGAGGGCGATGGTGGCTCGGCGGTACGCGACGACGAGGATCGTGGCGGGCGGGTCGGCGGCCCGCAGCGAGCCGAGGATCGCCGCCTCCACGCGCGGGTCGACCGCGCTCGTGGCGTCGTCGAGCACGAGCAGGCCGGGCCGGCCGGCGAGCGCCCGGGAGAGCGTGAGCCGCTGCCGCTGCCCGCCGGAGAGCGTGGCGCCGCGCTCGCCGACGTGGGTGTCGAGCCCCTCTGGCAGGCTGGCGACGAAGCCCTCCGCCTGTGCCATCCGCAGCGCCGCCCACACGTCTTCGTCGGAGACGCCGGGGCGGTCGAGCGTGACGTTGGCCCGCACGCTGTCGTCGAAGACGAACGGCACCTGCGGCACCAGCGCGATCGTCTCGGCCAGCGACTCGGCGGTCAGCGCGGTCAGCGGCGTGTCGTCGAGGAAGACGGTGCCGTGCGCGGGGTCGACGAGGCGCGCCGCGAGCGACGCGATCGTCGACTTGCCCGAGCCGGTCGGTCCGACCAGCGCCACGGTCCGCCCCGCCGGCACCGTAAAGGAGACATCCGAAAGGACGGGCGCGTCCTCGTATCCGAAGTGGACTGAGTCGAAGCGCAGCGTCGCGGGCGTGCCGCGACCGCCCCGGGCGCGGGCGCCGTAGGGCATCTCGCCGTCCGCGGTCAGCACCCGCTGCACCCGCTCCCACCCGGCGACGCTGCGCGGCAGCTCGGCGAGCACCCAGCCGATCGCCCGCACCGGAAACGCCAGCACCGTGAACAGGAACGCGACGCTCACCAGCTCGGTGACCGTCACCGCGCCCTGCCGCAGCCGCCAGGCGCCGACCAGGAGCACGGCGAGCGTGCCGAGGCTGGGCAGCGTCTCCAGCATCGGGTCGAAGACGCCGCGCAGCCGCCCCACCGCGATGAGCGAGTCGCGCAGCTCGGCCGCGCGGGTGGCGAAGCGGGCGGTCTCCTCGGCCTCGCGGCCCATCGTCTTGACCACGAGCGCGCCGTCGAAGCTCTCGTGCGCGATCGCGCTCACCTCGCCGCGCAGCGCCTGGGCGCGGGTCTGGCGGGGCGCCATGCGGCGGGAGTAAACCACGTTGAGGGCGAAGAGCGCGGGGAAGATGGCCGCGCCGACCAGCGCGAGCACCCAGTCGGTGGCGAAGAGCGACACGAACGCGCCGGCCAGCATGATGAGGGTGCCCACCGCGAACGGCAGCGGCGCGATCGGAAACCAGGTCGCCTCGACGTCGGAGTTGGCGTTGGAGAGCAGCGTGCCGGTGGCGTTGCGCTGGTGCCACGCGACCGGCAGCTCCAGGTAGCGGCGGGTGACCTGGCGGCGGTACGACGCCTGGAGCCGGTACTGCATGAACGCCGCACCCAGCCGCCGCGCGAAGATCGAGCCGACCTTGAGCAGGCTCAGCCCGACGAGCGCCGCCGCCACGAGGAAGAGCAGGCCGGTGTCCGCCTCACCGTCCTCCACCGCGGGCACCACGATGTCGCCGACGATCGCGCCGACCACATACGCACCGGCGATCGTGAGCAGGCCGAACGCGCCACTGCCGACGACCGAGACGGCGAAGATGCGGCGCTCTTCGCGGATCGCGCGCCCCAGGATGCGCAGGCCCTGGACCAACACATCCCGGCTGGTACTCTCCGCCACCACTCCCCCGTAAGCACTATTTGGTCTTCTCTATCCTTACCGGAGGAAACGCCTGGTGGCGACCGCTTATCCGCTGTGTCAGCCGTCACACGCGCTAACTTGGGGCGCATGGCCCGCTATGCCCAGAGTGAACGGCAGCTCCTCGCCGACCTGCTGATCGCGGTCGGCCCCGACGCGCCCACGCTGTGCGAGGGCTGGACGGCACGCGACCTGGCCGCCCACCTGGTGATGCGGGAACGCCGCCCCGACGCGGCAGCCGGCATCCTCATCGGCCCGCTGCGCCGCCACTCCGAGCGGGTGCGCACGTCGCTGGCCACCCGGCCCTACCCGGAGCTTGTCGACATGGTCCGCGCGGCACCGTGGTGGAGCCTGGTGAGCAACCCGCTCGCCGACGCGGCGGCGAACACGATGGAGTTCTTCATCCACCACGAGGACGTCCGCCGCGGCCGCCCCGGTTGGCGCCCGCGCGAGCTGCCCCGCGAGCAGCAGGAGGCCCTGTGGCGGCGGGCCAAGGGGGTGGCCAGGCTCGCCCTGCGCCGGGTGCGCGCCGCCGTGCGCGTCCAGGCACCCGGGTACGGCGAGACGACCGCCGGCTCCGGCGGCGCCCAGGTACGCCTGGTGGGCGCGCCCGGCGAGCTGGCGATCTTCCTGAGCGGCCGCCAGCGGGCCGCCCGGGTGCAGGTCGACGGCACCCCCGAGATGGCCGCGTTTCTCCGCTCCGCCAAGCTCGGCGTCTGAGTGCCCGCGGGTTCGAAAAACCGCGACCCAAGAAACCAGGGTGAGGCGCGGGAGCGGCGGCCTGGACCACGACGGGCATCGCGGCAGCTCAAATCCCTGTCTTTGGCTAGTCGTCGACGCGGGTGATCGCCGGGGTGCCGGCGCGGCAGGCGATGTGCAGCTCGACCTCGCCGCTGCCGTGCCCCTCGCCGCCCCGGTCGAAGGTCACCTCCGCCTCCTCGGCGGGGCCCTTCTCGTAGTCGGTGACCTGGTATCCCTGGGCGGGCGACCACGAGACGAGCGTGACGAGGCCACCGCCGCAGGTGGCCACGACGCGGCCGGCGTCGTGGGTGAGGAGGGTGCCCGCGCCGGCGGTGGTCGACGGGGTCGGCCGCGGGCCGGCGGTGGTCGGCGGCACCGGTGACGCGAGGGCCTCGGCGACCTCCTCCTCGGTGAGGGTGGTCGCGGCCGTGCCGGTGATGCCGTCGCCGATCACCCGCACCGCGCCGAGGCCGGCGACCGTCGCGACCGCCGCCGCGACGAGCCAACCCACCATCGCGAACGCGGCGCGGCTACGCATTCCCCGACTATGCCCTGCCCGCCGTTAAGGCGGGCGCCGGGCGACGCTAAGGGAGGGTTAACGCAGGTCCCGCGGCGTGCGGGTGCAGGATAGGTTGCCTGGTGTGGCCCGCCTGCTGCTCATCGAAGACGATCTCGCGATCCGCACGCCGCTGATCCGGGCGCTGCGCGAGCGCGGGCACGCGGTGGCCGCCGCGCACACCGCCATGAGCGGGCTTCAGACCGCGCTCCAGGAGCGCCCCGACCTCGTGGTGCTCGACCTGGGCCTGCCCGACCTCGACGGGCTCGAGCTGCTCCGCATGCTGCGCGGCGTGAGCGCGGTGCCGGTCATCATCGCCACCGCACGTGACGACGAGGCGGAGATCGTGCGTGGACTCGACGCGGGGGCGGACGACTACGTGGTTAAGCCGTTCACGGCGGCGCAGCTCGACGCCCGGGTGCGCGCGGTGCTGCGGCGCGGGGCCGGCGACCCGGGCGAGTCGGCCGTGCTCGTCGGTGAGCTGCGGGTCGACCCGCGGTCGCGGGAGGCGACGCTGGCGGGGGCGGCGCTCGATCTGACGCCACGGGAGTTCGACCTGCTGCACCACCTCGCGGCCCGCGCCGGGCAGGTGGTGACGAAGCGGGAGCTGCTGACCGAGGTGTGGCAGGTGCCGTACGGCGGGGCGGACAAGACCGTCGACGTGCACCTCTCGTGGCTGCGCCGCAAGCTGGGCGAGACCGCGCAGGAGCCGCGCTACCTCCACACGGTGCGGGGTGTTGGCGTGCGCCTGTCGGCGCCGGGGCCTTCGTGAGGCGGCGGCTCGCGCTGCTCGTCACCGCGACGGCGTGCCTGGTGCTTGTCGCGTTCCTGGTGCCGCTCGCCGTGCTGGTGCGGGCGGTGGCGCAGGACCGCGCGGTGGTCACGGCCACCGCCGACGTGCAGGGCCTGGTGCCGCTGGCCGCCACCACCGACCGAGCCGGCCTCGCCTCGCTCGCGTCGGGCGCCGGCCGCCCGGTCACCGTGTACCTCCCGGACGGCTCGTCGGTGGGCGCGCCGGCTCCGCGTACCCCGGCGGTGGAGCTGGCGGCGCGCGGCCGGAGCCTGACCGTGAAGGTCGACGGCGGCCGCGAGATCGTCGTGAGCGTCCAGGGTCGCGACGACGGCACGGTGGTGCTGCGCACGTTCGTGACGGCGGAGGAGCTCTCCCGCGGCGTGACCCGCGCCTGGCTGGTGCTGGCCGCGCTCGGCGTGGCGCTGGTGCTGGTCGGTCTTTTCGTCGCCGACCGGCTGGCCCGCTCGCTCGTCGCCTCCATCACCGAACTGTCCACTGTGTCCCACCGCCTCGCCGGCGCCGAGCTCTCCGCGCGCGCCACGCCGTCCGGCCCGGCCGAGCTGCGCGACGTGGCCGGCGCCCTCAACCACCTCGCCGGCCGCATCCAGGACCTGCTGCGCGAGGAACGCGAGCAGGTCGCCGACCTCTCGCACCGCCTGCGTACGCCGCTGACCGCGCTCCGCCTGGAGGCCGAGGCCCTGGCCGACCCGGCCGAGGCCGCCCGCGTGACCGCCGGCGTCGACGCCGTCGAACGCGCGGTGAGCGGCCTCATCCGCGCCGCCCGCCACTCGGCACCGGCGGCCGGCGGGTGCGACGCCGCGGCGGTGGTCCGCGACCGGGTGGCGTTCTGGGCGGTGCTCGCCGAGGACACCGGCCGCGACGTCCGCCTCGACCTGGTGGACGGCCCGCTCCCGGTGCCGGTCGCGGCCGACGACCTGGCCGCGGCCGTGGACGCCCTGCTCGGCAACGTCTTCGCGCACACGCCGGACGGCACACCGTTCGGGGTGAGCCTCGGCGGCGACGGCGTGCTGACCGTCACCGACGAGGGCCCCGGGCTGCCCGCGGGTGCTGGCGAGCGGGGCGAGAGCGGCGCCGGCTCCACCGGCCTCGGCCTGGACATCGCCCGCCGCGCCGGGCGGGTCCTGCGCCTGTCCAACTCCCCGACCGGTGGCGCGGTGGTGACGCTGGAGCTCTTGGCGCGGCCGTAGCCTCAGCCGCCGCGCTCTTAGCGCGGCCTTAGCGTTGCCACAGCGCGCCCCTAGGCCGCGTCGGGCGAACCTCATGTCGACAAGGAGGTACGTCATGGCACGCAAGACATTGCTGGTACTGGTCAGCGCGGTGGCCGCCGCCGGGATCGTCGCGACCGGGGCGGCGGCGGGTGCGGCGCTCACCGGAGGCGCCGCGGACGACGGCTTCGGCGTGGCAGTCTCGGCGTCTGCGTCATCCCCGTCGGACGACCCGACGTCGACGGCGCCCGCCGCCGACGCGATCGGCCGCGACCGGGCGATCGACATCGCGCTCGCCACCACCGGCGGCGGCACGGTGGTCGACACCGAACGGGAGTTCGAGCACGGCCGGCCGACCTGGAAGATCGAGATCGTGAAGGGCGGCGTGGAGCACAAGGTCTACGTCGACCGCGAGACCGGCGCCATCGTCAAGTCCGACCGAGACGACGACCGCGACGACAGCGGCCGCGGCGGAGACGACGACAGCGGCCGCGGCGGAGACGACGACAGCGGCCGCGGCGGAGACGACGACAGCGGTCGCGGCGGAGACGACGACAGCGGTCGCGGCGGAGACGACGACCGCAGCGGCAAGGGTCGTGGCGGGGACGACGACTAGTCCCAAAACGCACCGGACGATCGGTCGCACCCTGTCTATAGAACGATAGGGTGCGACCGTTCATTTTGGCTAAATCACAAATGCCCGGCGGACAGTTTGGTTCCTGAAGCTCTGCCAAGATGGCGCGGTGCACGTCTTCGTCGACGAGTCCGAACGCCACGGCACATATCTGCTTTGTGCGGCGATCTACGAACCAGCCGATTTACCAAAGGCTCGGACGATCCTGCGCGGATTCGCCAAACCCGGGCAGCGGCGCGTGCACATGGTGAAAGAGCGAGACTCCCGCCGCCGGGAGATTCTGGGCGTCATCGCGACAAGCCGGGCGCGCGGGAGGATCTACCTTTGCGACGGACCCGCCGTCGCGGCGCGAGAGGCCTGCCTCTAGCAGCTCCTCGGCGATCTGACGATCACTCGGGCATCGGCACGCTCCTTGATCCTGGAATCGATGGACGGCCAGGATCACCGGGACCGGGAAACCATCGCCAAGGCTCGCAAAGCGATGCCTTCGCTCAAGGAGCTGTCATATGCACAGTTACGTGACACGAGGAGCCATTATTGGCAGCCGCCGACTGCATAGCCTGGTCCTACGGCGCGGGCGGGGACTGGCGAAAGCGAATCGATCCCTTGATCAAGAAGATCACCGAGCTGCGCCTATGACGATCCCAGAAAGCGCGAAACCCGACCTCCCACCGTCCGGAGAAAGGCCGGGATCACTTCCGAAAGCTCAACAGCAACCGGCCCACCCATGGTCCCCCAGTCCCACCGCCCCCGCAACCCCAGTCGGCGTGGTGGGCCGAGACACGATGTGGATGGGAGGTCGGTGGGTCTTGGCGACAGGGCCGGTCCACCACTACCGTTCAGTAACACACTAGCGTGACGGCGGTCACGTTGTTGACTTGTGAGGCGGCCCCCAGCTATGTCTCTTGATATCCCCTACCGGTCCATACCGGACATGTTCCTGAAACGCGTCGCGGCGACTCCCGACCGCGAGGCACTGGCCCATCCCGCGCCGGACGACTCCGGGCCGGTCTGGCTGAAGTGGTCGGAGATCGGCCGCCGGTCCAAGGCGATCGCCGCCGGGCTGATCGGGCTCGGCGTCGGCATGGAAGACCGCGTCGCCATCATCTCCAACACCCGGCTGGAGTGGGTGCTGGCCGACCTCGGCGTCATGTGCGCGGGCGGCGCGACCACCACGGTCTACCCGACGACCGAGCCGGAAGACGTCGCGTACATCATCGGCGACTCGGGCTCGACCGTCGTCATCGCCGAAAACGCCACCCAGGCGGGCAAGCTAGCCGGCGCCAGCGTGCCGGCCGTCAAGCACGTCGTGCTCATCGACGGCCCGGCCGATCCGGCCGCCGCGCCACCGCAGACCACACTCGCCGACCTGGAGGAAGTGGGCGCCGAGCGGTTGAAGGCGGAGCCCGACATGATCGAAAAGATCGTGGAGGGCATCACCCACGACCACCTGGCCACGCTGATCTACACGTCGGGCACCACCGGGCGCCCCAAGGGCGTCGAGCTGCTGCACGGCGGGTGGTGCTGGGAGGCGGTCGCGCAGGCCGGACCGGGCCTGATGGAGCCGGAAGACCTCCAGTACCTGTGGCTGCCCCTCTCCCACTCGTTCGGCAAGACGCTGATCACCGGCATCATCCACGTCGGCATGCCGACCTATGTGGACGGCCGCCTCGACAAGCTCGTCGACAACCTCGCGGTGGTCAAGCCCACGCTGATGTGCGGCGCGCCGCGCATCTTCGAGAAGGTGTACAACCGCGCGGTGTCGTCGGCCCAGGACGCGGGCGGCGCCAAGGCGAAGATCTTCGCGTGGGCGGTGCGCACCGGCAAGCAGAAGGTGGCGCTGGAGCAGGCCGGCAAGCCGGTGCCGCGCGGCCTCGCGATGCGGTACGGCCTCGCCAACCGCCTCGTCTTCAGCAAGCTCCAGGCCCGCCTCGGCGGCCGCATCCACAAGCTCGTCTCCGGCGCGGCGCCGCTGTCGGTGCCGATCGCCGAGTTCTTCGCGGCGGCGGGCCTACCGATCGGCGAGGGGTACGGGCTCACCGAGACCAGCGCCGGCAACTTCGTCAACCGGCGCGACTGGGTCAAGATCGGCACGTGCGGCCCCGCGCTGGGCGACCTCGAATGCAAGATCGCCGAAGACGGTGAGATCCTGCTGCGCGGCAAGCCGGTCATGCGCGGCTACCACAACCTGCCCGAGGAGACGGCCGCCGCGTTCACCGACGACGGCTTCTTCCGCACCGGCGACATCGGCGAGCTCGACCCGGACGGCTTCCTGCGCATCACCGACCGCAAGAAGGACCTGGTCAAGACGTCCGGCGGCAAGTACATCGCACCGTCGCACATCGAGGGCATGTTCAAGGCGCTGTGCCCGTACACGTCGCAGGTGGTCGTGATCACCCAGGGCCGCAACTTCTGCACGATGCTGGTCACCCTCGACCCCGACGCGATCGTGGGGTGGGCGGCCGGCGGCCCGCACGCCGGCAAGACCTACGCCGAGATCGCCGGCTCGCCCGAGGCCCGGGCGATGGTGGCCGGCTACGTCGAGGAGCTGAACGCCAAGCTCAACCGGTGGGAGACAGTCAAGAAGTTCACGATCCTGCACCGTGATCTCACGATCGAAGACGGGGAGATGACCCCGTCCATGAAGATCAAGCGCCGCGTGGTGGAGGCCAACTTCACCGGCGAGATCGACAAGATGTACGAAGGCAGCCTCGCCGAGATCTGACCGACGTGGAGGGCGAGCCCAGGTGGGCATCCGCCTGGGCTCGCCCTCGACCGATCCGAAGACAGCTTCGATCCCTGAATCCCTTATATAGACAGAGATTTGAGCTACCGCGACGCCCGTCGTGGTCCATGCCGTTGCTCCCGCGGCCTCACCCGTCCGCCGCTGGTCACGCTCACCTCGCGCAACCGGAGGGGAGGACGCGAGGGCGGCTGGATTGGGCTCGCGCCAGGCGGCTGTCGACGTTTGTCCACAATGTCTGCTGGATGGGCGCTCCAGGAAGCAACGGGCGTTTCGTCGCCGCGAGTAACCGCCGCGACGGTGTGAGCGGCGCAGCGCCGGGGCCGCCAGCCGCCGTCTGATCGGCGCGTTTTGTCGTGGTGTGGAGGCCGTGGCGCTGGTCTGCTCTCCGTGCGGGAGGACGACGGCATACGGCATGGCCGGGCTTCGCCCGCTGGCTGCGGCTGAGGGGTTGACCGGGCCGCGAAACACAAGGACCGGCGGGTCACCGGCCGACTTTCCCACTGTTTGGGGAGGTGGCTCAGCATCCGGGATGCGTCATGATCGTTAGCCCGGAACCCGTGTGACACGCCGGCACGGACGCGGGTTTTGGGCTAACGATCACCGAAGCGTGGTGGGCACCGGGCTTGCGAAGCCTTGCCCCTTGATCGATGGCCGGTGTTTTGGTGCTGGTCAGGCCGCACCCAGGCCTCCGCTCGCACAGGTCCCTTGATCGGCGGGCCGTGTTGTAGATCGTGGTCATCTGGACCCCCTCCAGGGGGTCTGAACGACCACGATCACCGGGACTTGCCCCATCCTCGTCGCCGATCAAGGCCTTGCGGCACCACCCTGGACACCTAACGCACCACAGGCACCCCAGACCACCTCTCGCGCGACCGTGCCGAACCGGCGACACCCGCTCTGGCCAGCACCGAAATACCGGCCAACAATCTGGACCTGGACGGCGGGTCGGGATGTCGCAGGTTGGGGCTTGTCCCGCGGACCTGGCAGTGGACGGCCGGGGATTTCGGCTCGCCCTGGCGAGCCGCCGGCCGGGAACGGTGCCCGCGGGAAAGCACCCCAAGAAAACGCTCCGCTGCGCTCCACGTTTCCCCGGGGACCCCGCGCATACGGTCCGCAGCTGACGCGGATCTGGGAAAGAATCTGCCTCCAAGCAGCGCCACGACGAGCGGCGACGCTGACCGGGCAAGGCCTCGGTGAGGCCGCGAGAGCAGCGGCCTGGACCTCAAATCTGTCAGGTGAGGATCGCCGGCTCGCGCCACTGTGGACGGCGGGTGCGGTCGAGGTCGTAGCGGACGGCGGCCAGGCGCTTGACCGCGTCTTCGAGGTCGGAGGCGGGCAGCGTGAACGGGAGGCGGACGAACCGCTCCAGCGTGCCGTCGACCCCGAAGCGCGGGCCGGGCGCCAGCCGCACGCCGACCTCCTCGGCCGCGCGGGAGAGGGCGCTCGAGACCGGGCCGTCGAGCTCGGCCCAGAGTGTCACGCCGCCGCTCGGCACGCGGATGCCCCACTCGGGCAGCTCGCGCCGGAGGGCCGCGACGAGCGCGTCGCGCTGCTCGGCGAGCTGGCGACGGCGCTGCGGCACGATGACGTCGGCGAGCTCCAGCAGCTGCACGGCCACGAGCTGGTCGAGCACCGGGCTGGCCATGTCGACGCCGACCCGCAGCGCGGCCAGCCGCTGCACCAGTGGGGCCGAGGCGCGCACCCAGCCGATGCGGAGGCCGCCCCAGTAGGGCTTGCTCATCCCGCCGATCGAGACCACCCGCGAATGGCGGTCGTAGCAGGCGACCGGCGGCGGCATTTCGGTGCCGTCGAGTGGGAGGTCTACAAAGGACTCGTCGATCACCAGGTCGGTGCCGGCGGCGTGTGCGGCCGCCACGACGCGCTCGCGCAGCCCGGCTGGCATGAGGTGGCCGGTGGGGTTCTGGAACTCGGGGATCAGGTAAGCCAGCCGTGGCCGGGTCTGCCGCAGGCCGTCGAGCAGCAGGTCGGCGTCCCACCCCTCGCCGGTGTCGAGGCCGTGGGTGGCGATCCGCGCGCGCCGCGCGGACAGTGCGGCAAGCGCGTTGGGATAGGTGGGCGACTCCAGGAGCACCGGCGCGCCGGGCGGCGCCATCAGCCGCAGCACCAGGTCGAGGGCGTGCTGGGTGCCGCTGGTGACCATGATCTGGTCGGGGCTGGTGGGGAGGCCCCGCTCGGTGTACCCCCGGGCCACCGCCTCGCGCAGCTCGATGATGCCGGTGGGGTGGTAGCCGGCACCGGACAGGTAGCGGTGGAGGCCCTGCGCGGCGGCCGCGGCGGCCGGCATCAGCTCGGGCGGGGCGGCGAGCGCGGCGCACCCGAGGTCGATCATGTCGAGGTCGTCCTGCGGGGTCCACAGGCCCGAGCTGGCCACCTTGTGCCCGCCGGGGAGCGTGGTCCAGCTGCCGGCCCCACGCCGGCTGGTGAGGTGGCCCGACTCGCGCAGCTCCCGGTAGGCCGCGGTCACCGTGGTGCGGCTCACCTTGAGTGCGTCGGCGAGCTCGCGCTCGGCCGCGAGTCGCACACCCAGCGGCAGGCGCCCGTCGGCGAGCAGGCCCCGGATTGCGCCCGCGAGCGCGGCGTAGTCGGGGTTGCGCCGGCGGCCCGGCAGCGCGTGCCAATGGCCGAGCAGGCGCGCGAGCTGGCTCCCTCTGACGGTGCTGGTCATGCCACCCTCCCAAGATTGGCCATTGGTGAGGATACCAATCTGGCCGGAGAGTGGACACCATGTTCACGATCGAGCGGGCCACTCGCCGGCTGACACAGCTCTTCGCCGGGCTGGTGCTCTACGGCGCCAGCATGGCCCTGATGATCGAGTCGCGGCTCGGCCTCGACCCGTGGGACGTGTTCCACCAGGGGCTTTCCGAGGTCACCGGCCTGCGGTTCGGCTGGATCGTGATCCTGGTCGGCGCGGCCGTGCTGCTGCTCTGGATCCCGCTGCGCCAGCGCCCCGGCATCGGCACGGTGGCCAATGTCGTCGTGATCGGCCTCGCCGTGGACGCGCTGCTGGCCGTGCTGCCCACCGCCGAGCCGCTCGCCCTACGCATCGCGTTTCTCGTGGGCGGCATCGTGCTCAACGGCGTCGCGACCGGCCTCTACATCGGCGCGCGCCTCGGCCCGGGGCCGCGGGACGGGCTGATGACCGGCTTCGTGGCGCTGAAGCCGGGCCGCTCGATCCGCGTGGTGCGCACGGTGATCGAGGTGACGGTGCTCGCGGTGGGCTGGCTGTTGGGCGGGACCGTGGGCGTGGGGACGGTGCTCTACGCGGTGGCGATCGGGCCGCTCGCGCACGTGTTCATCCCGCTCTTCACGGTGTCAGAGCGGCCGGTAGCGGACCCCCATGCGGTCGAGCCGGCCGAGGTGGCCCGCTAGCCGCTGCCGAAACTCGCCGAAGTCGCCGCCCGGCCCGCTCCACCCCAGCTCGGCGATCGCCGCCAGCCGCGGAAACGCCCGCCACTCCACCAGGTCGGTCGTCGGCAGGTACTCGCTCCACACCTGCCCCTGCACGCCGATCACGCCGTCGTCGGGCCGGTAGCCGTACACCTTCTCCAGCGGGAGCGGGCCGTTGATCGCGAGCGGCTCGTCCGGGTCGTCCACCGTCTCGGCCCAGTCGAGGTACGTATGGCTCTGCGGCGCCGCGACGGTCGGGTGGCCGGCGGCCAGCGCCACGCCCACCCGGCGCTCGCCCTGCCACGCGAAGACCGTGGCGCCGGGCGGTGCCTGCCGGTCGACGAGCTCGTCCCACACGCCCACCTTGCGGCCGCGCGCGGCCAGGTGCTCCGCGAGCAGCCCGGTGAACCACCCCTGAAGGTCGGCCACGTCGCCCAGGCCCAGCTCGGCCGCGCGGGCGAGCGCGTCGGGGCTGGCCCGCCACTCCTCGGTGGGCACCTCGTCGCCGCCGACGTGCACGTACTCGAACGGGAACACCTCGACCACCTCGTCGAGCACGTCGAGCACGAAGCTGCGCGTGGCGTCGGAGAGGTTGAGGATGTGGGACGAGATGCCCCATGTGGTACGCGTCTCGAGCTGGCGGCCGGGCAGGTTGCCCAGCTCGGGGTAGGCGGCGATCGCCGACTGGGTGTGGCCGGGCAGGTCGATCTCCGGCATGATCCGCACCCCGCGCCGCGCGGCGTACGCGACGAGGTCGCTCAGCTCCCGCTGCGTGTAGAAACCCCCGTGGGGTACACCGTCGGAGCGCCCCTCCCGCGCGTGCCCGGCCGGTGACTCGCGGCGGAAGCCGCCCACCTCGGTGAGCCGGGGGTACTTGCGCACCTCGAAGCGCCACCCCTGGTCGTCGGTCAGGTGCAGGTGGAGGGTGTTGAGCTTGTGCATGGCGAGCAGGTCGACGTACCGCCGCAGGAACGGCATCGGGTGGCACCAGCGGGCGACGTCGAGCAGCGAGCCGCGCCACGGGTACGCGGGGCGGTCGGTGACCTCGACGCACGGCAGCCGGCGCGGCTCTCCGGCCGGCACGAGCTGGAGGAGCGACTGGACCGCCCAGCGCAGCCCGTCTTCGGTCGCGGCGGTCGCGGTTACCCCGTCCGGGGTGACCGACAGGTGGTATCCCTCGGCGCCCAGGCTCCCGTCCGCTACGACCCGGAAAGTCAGGTCTGATCCGTCGCTCAGCGGAAGGGGCAGCAGCTCACGCACCAGAGCGGTGATCGCCGGTGGCCCGCCGAGGCCGGCCCCCTCGGCCAGCAAGAACTGTCCATCGTGGAGGGTGGCGTCCGCGGATCGAGGAAGCAGCATACTGATCAGCAAATCACATGGACTTCCGGGAGGCGGGCCCACCAAGGCAAGATGTCGCCATGGCGGAGGCGGGTTGGGATAGGAGCGACGCTTGGATCTTCGTCTCGGTGGTCATCGGCGGCGGCTCCGGCCGGCACCTGAGGTCACCCAACACGCGCCGGCCCGAAGGCGTCCCGCTGGCCGGGCTGCTCGCCACCGCTGAGCATTTGCAGGATGCAATCCCCGCCCGCGACGAGGTGGAGAGCGCGATCCAGCGCTTGTGCGGCGCCGACCTGGTCACCGTCCAGGATGGCTTCTTCCGCCTGACGGCCACCGGCGAGACACTCTGGCGCACGCGTCCGCGGTCGGGCCTCTCCAGCACCGTCGACACCATGCACGGCATCCTGACCCGGAGCCGCCCACCCGGCCCAAGCGCCACCTGGACCCTGACCGAGCCCGACTACGCGGCGGCGGTGCGCGCGGCCTTCGCCCCCTGACCGACCACTCAGTCAGCCGCGGCTTTTGGCGGCACTCGCCGGTCAGCCAGCCGCGGCTTCGCGGCTGGGACCGGTCAGCCGCGGCGGCGGTCAGCCGGCTACGGCGTCGCGGGTGACCTCGAAGCTGAACATCATGCCGCCCTGCATGTGTTCGGCGATGTGGCAGTGGGCCATCCAGAGCCCGGGGTTGGTCACGTCGAGGAGGATGTCGACGACCTCCCCGGTGCGTATCAGCACGGTGTCCTTCCAGACGAGGTTGGGCTCGACCTCCCCGTCGCGCGTGAGCACCAGGAAACGGCCGGCGCCGTGGATGTGGAACGGGTGGTGCATGGGATGGTCGGAGTCCATCTCGTTCACCAGTCGGATCTTGACTCGCTCACCCACGGTGAAACGCCAGTCGATCTCGGCGTTGGCAGCGCCGGTGCCGCGGTCGACGATCCGCCACCGCATGTTGGCCGTGGTGGTCTGCCGGTTGACGTCCACCATCTCGTCTTCCCACTCGATGCCGCCGCCGTCGCCGTGACCGTGGTGATGGTGATGATGGTGATGGCCCTGGCCGTCCATCTCGGCGACGAGCGCCAGGGTCTTGTCCGGCGGGGCGGCGATCCACCGGGCGAGCCGCTGCCGCTCGGCGCGCAGCTCCGGGGCTTCGCGCGGCACCGCGAAACGCGCGGCGACCGACGGCGCCGCCGGCCGCTCACCCACCTTCACGGCGGCGAGGCGGTGCACCCGGCCCGGCGTGTGGTGCTCCAACGCCAGCTCGCCCGGCCGGTCCAGGAGGACGTCGACGACCGCCCGCTCGGACGGCGCCAGCAGCACCTCGTCGACCAGCTCGGCGCGTTCCATCCGGCCGCTGTCGCCGCCGACAAGCTTCATCCAGGCCCCCGGCAGGCGGACGTTGAACACCCGGGTGTTGGCCGTGTTCGTGAGCCACAGCCGCACCACGTCGCCGGCGCCGGCGGTCAGCTGGAGGTCGGTCTGTCCCGCCACCAGGAGCACGGTGCCGTAGCGCCCCATGGCCACGTGCGTGATCTCGGTGGTGCTGAACGGGGCGATCGCGCCGTCCTCGACGAGCAGGTCGTCGAGCGTGAGGACGAACTCCCGGTCGACCGGCGGCCAGTAATCGGGCTCGGCGGG
Organism: Phytohabitans sp. LZ39; assembly: GCF_059359075.1. Taxonomy (NCBI): domain Bacteria; kingdom Bacillati; phylum Actinomycetota; class Actinomycetes; order Micromonosporales; family Micromonosporaceae; genus Phytohabitans; species Phytohabitans sp. LZ39. Next base: position 104,504 of record NZ_JCADBM010000017.1, read on the forward strand.
CACCACCAGGATGTTGCCGTACAGGCCCAGCTCCTGGGTGTAGTCCTCGCGGATGTGCGGGTGGTACCAGTACAGGCCGGGGTCGGGAAACTGGATCCGGTAGCTGAAGCCGCCGCCCACCGGGATGGGCGCCTGTGTCTCGTGCGGCACGCCGTCGTACCTGTTGTCCAGGCGCAGGCCGTGCCAGTGGACGGTGGTGTCCAGGTCGCCGCGGTTGGTGACGTCGACCTGGATCTCGGCGCCCTGCGGCACCTTGAGGGTCGGGCCGGGGATCGAGCCGTTGTAGCCGAGCATGCGCACGGTGGCGTCGCCGAGCCGCTTGGCCACCGGACCGATCCGCAGGTCGAAGGTGTCGCCGTGAGCCAGCTCCAGCAACGCCGGCCCGGTCGCCTCCGGCAGCCCCGCCGGGTCGGTGGGAAATCCCGTCATGACACACCCCGCCGTTCGCGAAACTTGGTGAGTACCCGCCGCCAGGCGACCGTGGCCACCGCGCGGGCCTCGGACGGATTGACCGCGACCCTCCTGCCGAGCGCCTTGGCGTTGCCTAGGACGGCCGCGCTCGCCTTGCTCGGGTGGCCGGCGTCGAAGGGCGGATCCGGGTCGTACTCGATGTACAGCTGGATCGTCTCCGCGTGCTCCCGGCCGGCGATCTCCCCGGCGAGCCACAGGCCGAGGTCGATGCCGGCGGAGACGCCCGCGGCGGTGACCACCTTGCCGGCCCGCACGATCCGCTCCCCCGGACGCGGCTCGGCGCCCATGGCCGCCAAGGCGCGGACGACGTTCCAGTGGGTCGTGGCTGGCTGCCCGTCGAGGATGCCGGCGGCGGCGAGGATCAGCGCGCCGGTGCAGACCGACGTCGTCCACTGTGTGGTCTCGTGTACCTGCCGCAGCCAGTCGCCCAGCGCGGTGTCGGCCATCGTCGTCGCGGTTCGCGGGCCGGACCCGGGGACGAGCACGACGTCCGGTCGGGGCGTCTCGGCGTAGCCGTGGGTGGCGCCGAGGAAGAGCACACCGCTGTCGGCGACGACCGGCCCGGGCTCCGCCGCGACGAACCGTACCTCGGCGTCGGGCAGCAGCCGCAGCACCTCGTAGGGCCCGATGGCGTCCAGTGCCGTCAGGCCCGGGTAGAGCACGATCGCGATCTGCATGAACGGATCAGTACCACGGCCGTGCTTCAATCCGGCTTCACCGCTGCCGGGCCGGCTCGGACCGGGCCCGGCCCGGGTCCGCTCGGGCCACGCCGGCTCGGGCCGGCTCGGGCCGCGCCGGGCCGGCCGCTGGGCCACGGGTCAACGGCCGGGCCGGGCCACGCCGGGCCGGGCCACGCCGGGCCGGGCCACGCCGGGCCGGGCCACGCCGGGCCGGGTCATGGCGCTGAGCCGCGGGTCAGCGCACGGGGTTGCCGGCCTCGCGCAGGGTCTCCTTCACCTCGCCGATCGTCAGCTCGCCGAAGTGGAACACGCTGGCCGCCAGTACCGCGTCGGCGCCGGCCTCGACCGCGGGCGGGAAGTGGGCGCGCTCGCCGGCGCCGCCGCTGGCGATGACCGGGATCTCGACGACCTCGCGGACCGCGCGGATGAGCGGCAGGTCGAAGCCGGCCTTGGTGCCGTCGGCGTCCATCGAGTTGAGCAGGATCTCGCCGGCGCCGAGCTCGGCGCCGCGCCGCGCCCAGTCGACCGCGTCGATGCCGGTGCCGCGCCGGCCGCCGTGGGTGGTGACCTCGTAGCCGCTCGGCGTGTCGGGTGTGGCGCGCACGTCGAGCGAGAGCACCAGCACCTGGTTGCCGAACCGGTCGGCGATCTCCGCTATGAGTGAAGGGCGGGCGATCGCCGCGGTGTTGACGCCCACCTTGTCGGCGCCGGCGCGGAGCAGAGTGTCCACATTGTCCACCGAGCGGACTCCCCCGCCGACGGTGAGCGGGATGAAGACGGACTCGGCGGTGCGCCGCACCACGTCGAGCATCGTGCCGCGGTCGTCGGACGAGGCGGTCACGTCGAGGAACGTCAGCTCGTCGGCGCCGGCCGCGTCGTAGGCGGCGGCCAGCTCGACCGGGTCGCCCGCGTCGCGCAGGTCGACGAAGTTGACGCCCTTGACCACCCGGCCGGCGTCCACGTCGAGGCAGGGAATCACCCGCACGGCCACGCTCATGCCAGTGCCGCCAGCGCCTCCGGCACCGTGAACGCCCCCGCGTACAGCGCCTTGCCGACGATGACACCCTCGACGCCTTCGGACTCCAGGCCGGCGAGCGCGCGCAGGTCGTCCAGTGTGGACACACCACCGCTGGCGATGACCGGGCGGTCGGTGCGGGCGCAGACCTCGCGGAGCAGGTCGAGGTTGGGGCCGGTGAGCGTGCCGTCGCGGTGCACGTCGGTGAGCACGTACCGCTGGCAGCCGGCCTTCTCCAGCCGTTCCAGCACCTCGAAGAGGTCGCCGCCGTCCTTGGTCCACCCGCGCGCCGAGAGGGTGTGGCCGCGGACGTCGAGCCCTATGGCGACCCGCTCGCCGTACTCGGACACGACCCGGTCGCACCACTCAGGGTTTTCCAGCGCGGCGGTGCCGATGTTGACCCGGGCAGCGCCGGTGTCGAGCGCGCGGCGCAGCGACTCGTCGTCGCGGATGCCACCGGACAGCTCCACGTCGACGTCGAGCCGGCCCACGACCTCCGCCAGCTGCTCCGCGTTGGAGCCCCGGCCGAACGCGGCGTCCAGGTCGACGAGGTGGACCCACGAGGCGCCGTCGCGCTGCCAGGCGAGGGCGGCGTCGAGCGGGTCGCCGTAGACGGTCTCGCTGCCGGCGGCGCCCTGCACGAGACGGACGGCCTGGCCGCCCGCGACGTCGACGGCGGGGAGGAGGACAAGGCTCACGGAGGCTCCAAAAACGATCAGGTACGGCGGCCGAGCGCGATCACCACGACGGCCGGGAGGACGAGCATAAGCAGGACGATCAGCACCAGGCGCAGGCCGAGCGGATCGACGAGGAACCAGGTGGCGGCGATCAGCACCGCGGAGACCGCCACGATGCCGGCCCGCTGCGCCCGGCTGCGGCGGGCGAGCAGGGTGCCGGTGCGGCGGCGGCGCGGCAGGGTGGGCTTGAGGCGGCGCAGCGCGTCACGGCGCTGGCGCCGGCGAGCGGCCTTCGCCTTTTCCCGGGCCGCGAGCGCCTCCCGCTCGGCCCGGCGTCTGGCCCGCTCCTTAGACACCGCCAGACACCCCGGGCACCCCGGGCGCCGACGCGACACCACCCGACACCCCGGGCGCCCCCGGCGCCGACGCGACACCACCCGACACCCCGGACGCGACACCGGCGAGCGTCCCGACCCAGTTGCGCAGCAGCGCCGCACCGGCGTCGCCGGACTTTTCCGGGTGGAACTGGGTCGCCGACAGCGAGCCCCGCTCGACCGCCGCCACGAACGGCACGTCGTGCGTGCACGTGGTCACGCCCGGACCCGAGCCGAAAGCCGCGTACGAGTGGACGAAGTAGAACCGCGTGCCCGGCGCCATCCCGGCGAAGAGCACCGAGCCGGCGGCCGGCTCGACAGTGTTCCACCCCATGTGCGGCACGCGCTCGGCGGGCAGCCGGGTCACGCCGCCGGGGATCAGGCCGATGCCTTGGGTGACGGTGCCGTGCTCGTCGCCGTACTCGAAGAGGATCTGGGCGCCGACGCAGATGCCGAGCACCGGACGCCCGGCGGCGACCCGCTCGGCGATGACCGGCCCGGCGCCCAGCTTGTCGACGCCGGCCATGCACGCCGCGAACGCACCGACACCCGGCACGACGAGGCCGTCCGCGGCGGCGGCCGCGTCGAGGTCGGGCGTGACCGTCACGTCGCCGCCAGCCCGCGCCAGGGCCCGCTCGGCGGAGCGCAGGTTGCCCGAGCCGTAGTCGAGGACCACCACGCTGGGCGCCATGTCAGCCCTCCCCCGGCATCAGCCACAACAGGCCACCGCCGGCCGCGAGCGCGGCGAGCACCGCGACGACGCCGACCGCGGCCCGCGCGGCACCCTGCTTGTGCAAAGACCATGCGCCACCGGCCAGCACGCCGGCGAGTGCGAACAGGGCGACCGGGGCGACGGAGCTCACAGCGTCCCCTTGGTGCTCGGCACCGCACCCGCCGCACGCGGGTCGATCGAGGTCGCCTCGCGCAGGGCCCTCGCCACCGCCTTGAACTGGCCCTCGACCACGTGGTGCGCGTCGGGGTGGCCGCCGGGGCGGGCGGCCCGCAGCACGGTCACGTGCAGCGTCACCTTCGCCGCCTGGCCGAACGACTCCCACACGTGGCGGGTCATGCTCGTCGGGTAGACCGGCCCGATGTACGGGGCGAGGGCGGGCTCGTCGTGCACCACGTACGGCCGGCCGGACAGGTCGACCGCGGCCTGCACGAGCACCTCGTCCATGGGGACGACGGCCGAGCCGTACCGCCGGATGCCCGCCTTGTCGCCGAGCGCCTCCGCGAACGCCGCGCCCAGCGCGAGCGCGGTGTCCTCCATCGTGTGATGCGCGTCGATCTCCAGGTCGCCGACGGTGTTGACGGTCAGGTCGAAGCCGCCGTGCCGCGCGATCTGGTTGAGCATGTGGTCGTAGAAGCCGACCCCGGTGCTGATCTCGCCCTTGCCGCTGCCGTCGAGGTCGATCTCGACGAGCACCTTGGTCTCTTTGGTGATCCGCTCGATGCGGGCGGTGCGACTCAAGGAAGGACCTCCACTGACGAAAGGAAGGCGTCCGTCTCCGCGGGCGTCCCAGCGGTCACGCGCAGCCAGCCGGGCAGGCCGACATCGCGCACGAGCACACCACGGTCGAGCAGCTCACGCCATGCCTTTTTCTGGTCGCCACCGGTGGAGTACAAGACGAAATTGGCGTCGCTGTCGGCGACCCGGAAGCCGCGCGACCGGAGCGTGGTGACGATGCGGTCGCGCTGCTCTTTGATCGCCTCGACGGTGGCCAGCAGCGCGCCGCGGTGGGCGAGCGCCGCGCGGGCGGCGGCCTGGGTGAGCGAGGAGAGATGGTACGGCAGGCGCACGAGCTGCACCGCGTCGACCACCTCGGGGTCGGCCGCGAGGTAGCCCAGCCGCCCGCCGGCGAACCCGAACGCCTTGCTCATCGTGCGGGTCACCACGAGCCGCGGGTGGCCGGGCAGCACGCTCAGCGCGCTCGGGGTGCCGGGCCGGGCGAACTCCGCGTACGCCTCGTCGACCACCACCATCCCGCGCGCCGCGTCGAGCACAGCGGTGACCACGGCCGGGTCGAGGGCGGTGCCGGTAGGGTTGTTGGGCGAGCAGAGGAACACGATGTCGGGGCGGTGGCGCTCGACCTGCTCGACCGCGTGGGCCGCGCTGAGCCCGAAGTCTTCGGCCCGGTAGCCGTCGACCCAGGCCGTGCCGGTGCCCTTGGCGAGGAGCGGATGCATCGAGTAGGCCGGGGTGAAGCCGAGCGCGGTGCGCCCCGGGCCGGCGAAGACCTGGAGCAGCTGCTGCTGGATCTCGTTGGACCCGTTGGCGGCCCAGACCCGCTCGCCGGTGAGCCCGTGCCCCAGGTAGGCGGCGAGGTCGGCCCGCAGCGCGACCGCGTCGCGGTCGGGGTAGCGGTTGAGGTCGCGCAGCTCGGCCTGGAGCGCCTTGCCGATCGCCTCGACCACCGCGTCGGGCACGGGGTACGAGTTTTCGTTGGTGTTGAGCCGGACCGGCACGTCGAGCTGAGGCGCGCCATAAGGCGTGAGCCCGCGCAGGTCGTCGCGGATGGGGAGACTCACCTGAACCGCGCCTCCACCGCTTGGCCGTGCGCCGGCAGGTCTTCGACGTTGGCGAGCGTGACCACCTTGCCGGCCACGTCGCGCAGGGCCGCCTCGCCGTACTCGATCACGTGGATGCCGCGTAGGAACGACTGCACCGACAGCCCCGAGGAGTGGCGTGCGCAGCCGCCGGTGGGGAGCACGTGGTTGGACCCGGCGAGGTAGTCGCCGAGCGACACCGGTGACCACGCGCCGACGAAGACCGCGCCGGCGTTGCGGACGCGGAGCGCCCAGGCCCGCGCGTCGACGGTCTGGACCTCCAGGTGCTCGGCCGCGTAGGCGTCCACCACGCGCAGGCCCTGCTCCAGGTCGTCGACGAGCACGGCGCCCGACTGCGGACCGGTCAGCGCCTCGGTGATGCGGCCGGCGTGCTTGGTGGCGGCCACCTGGCGAGTCAGCTCGACCTCGACCGCCTCGACCAGCGCCGCGGAGGGCGTGACGAGCACGCTCGCGGCGAGCGGGTCGTGCTCGGCCTGGCTGATCAGGTCGGCGGCCACGTGCACCGGGTCGGCGGTGTCGTCGGCGAGGATCGCGATCTCGGTCGGGCCGGCCTCGGCGTCGATGCCCACCACCCCGCGGAGCAGCCGCTTGGCCGCGGTGACCCAGATATTGCCCGGCCCGGTGATCATGTCGACCGGCTCGCAGTGGCCCTCCACGCCATACGCCAGCATGGCGATGGCCTGGGCGCCGCCGACCGAGTAGACCTCGTCGACGCCGAGCAGCGCGCACGCGGCGAGCACCCGCGCGTCGGGCAGCCCGCCGTTGTCGACCTGGGGCGGGCTGGTGATCACCAGGCCCTCGACGCCGGCGACCTGGGCGGGCACGACGTTCATGACCACGGTCGACGGGTACATCGCGAGGCCACCCGGCACATACAGCCCCACGCGGCTCACCGGCACCCACCGCTCGGTGACCGTGCCGCCCGGCACCACCTGCGTGGTCACGTCGGCGCGCCGCTGGTCGGTGTGCACCTTGCGGGCCCGGGTGATCGCCTCGGTCAGCGCGGCCCGCACCTCGGGGTCGAGATGGGCTGCCGCGGCCTCGATCGCCTCGGCCGGCACCCGAAGCCGCTCCAGCCGCACCCCGTCGAAGCGCTCGGTCGCCTCCCGGACCGCGGCGAACCCATGCTCGCGCACCGCCTCCACGACCGGGCGGATCGTCTCCACCGCGGCGGAGACGTCGAGCTGGGCACGGGGCAGCAGGCCGCGCGGGTCGGTGGCACCGCCGCGCAGGTCGATCCGGTTGAGCACGTACCGAGTCTATGCGGCGGTTTGTGGCACCCCGGCGCGCCCGTCCGGCCGGTCCAGGCCTTGAGATTCCTCCGTTAGGCTTTCTGGATGAGTCCGCGGCTGCCGGTCTTTCCGTTGGGCACTGTGCTCTTCCCCGGTCTCGTCCTTCCCCTGCACATCTTCGAGGAGCGCTACCGCGAGCTGGTGCGCCACCTTGTCGCGCTGCCCGACGGCACGCCCCGCGAGTTCGGCGTGGTGGCGATCCGCCGCGGGTGGGAGGCCCCGCTCTCCACCGCCCCCGGCGCGAGCGCGCCGGCCGCCGACGTGAGCCTGCACGAGGTGGGGTGCACGGCGGAGCTGCGCCAGGTGACCGAGCTGCCCGACGGGCGGTTCGACATCGTCACCGTCGGCCGCCGCCGCTTCCGCCTCACCGACGTCGACAGCGACTCCCAGCCCTACCTGACCGGCGAGGTCGAGTGGCTTCCCGAGCCGGGCGGGCAGGAAGACCTCGCCGACCTGCTGGCCCCGCGGGTGCTGTCGGTGTTCCGGCGCTACCTGCGCCTGATGCGCGCCGACGGCGACACCGACGACACTGTCGACCTGGCCGAGGTCAGCGAGCAGCTGCCCGAAGACCCCACCGTCCTGTCCCACCTCGTCGCCGCCACGGCCGCGCTCACCGTCGAAGACCGCCAGCGCCTGCTGGCGGCCGACGACACGGCCGCCCGCCTCCGCTCCGAGCTGCGCCTCCTCAACAGGGAGGCCGCCCTGCTCGGCCGCGTGCGGGCCGTGCCCGTCCCCTTGGCCGAGCTGGCCGTCCCGATCAGCGCCAACTAGAGCTTCGGGGTCGGCGGCGCTGTCCGTCGTGGCGGTGCTTCGAGGCAGATTTTCCCAGGTCCGCGTCAGCTGCGGACCGCATGCTCCCGCGGGCACCGCTCCCGGCCGGCGGCTCGCGGGGCGAGCCGAAACCCCCGGCCGTCCACTGCCAGCTCCGCGGGACAAGCCCCCACCACCGCCAGCATCCTGACGCAGCGTCACCAGCCCGGGGGCCGGGCTTCGAGATCTTGGGGGCAAGGCTTCGCAAGCCCGGTGCCCACCACGCTTCGGTGATCGTTAGCCCAAAACCCGCGTCCGTGCCCGCGTGTCACACGGGTTTCGGGCTAACGATCACCGCGCCGTCCAAATCCTGAGCCGATCGTCCCGTCACCTGGGAGACGCGGGGCCGCGGCGGGCGCAACGATCAGACGGCGGCTGGCGGGCCACGGCCACCAAGAACGCGAACAAGGGCCAGGCGGCCCCGTCCGGAGCCCGAGGCCCCGCCGGAGGCGCACTAACCGCAACCACCAACAACCCGACAGGAGCGAACTCCGAAAGTCGAGGCGCCCTAACTCACCGAGATCTCGCCTCGTGCGCCGCACACACCGTCAGCGTGACCAGCGGCGGACGGGTGAGGCCGCGGGAGCAACGGCATGGACCACGGCGGACGTCGCGGTAGCCCATATCTTGATCTTGGGTTGGATCTTCGCGGTCGGCGGACCTCAGCTGGGTGGCGCGGCGGGGCCGTGCGGTGGGGAGGCCCAGGGGCCGGCGCCGGGCATCGGGTCCTTCGCCGGGCCGTCGATGCCCATGCCGTTGAGCGGCTGGGGGCGCCAGTCGGGGCCCGCCGGCAGGCGCGGCACGTCCGGCGGAGGCTGCCAGGCGTGGTCGGCCACCAGCTCCGGGGCGGCCTCCAGCGCGAGGGGCGCCGCCGGCTCGGGCTCGGGCACCAGCGAGGGGTAGCGGGACCAGCCGGCCAGCAGCGTGTACATGACCACGGCACCGAACGCCGGCAGCAGGACGTCGCCCTGGAGCGTCGGGACGAACCCCCACAACCACTCGAACCCGCCGGCCCGCAGCTCGGCCGGCTGGCTGAGCGGGGTGCCGACCGGCGCGCTCGCGGCCAGCCGCTCGAAGTCGCCGTGCGCGAGCGTGCCCACCCACCAGGCGACGAGCGCCGCGCCGACGGTGCCCACCGTCAGGCCGAGCAGCAGGACCGGGCCGCGGTGGCGGCGCAGCAGCGCCCAGACCACGATGGCCGCGAGGATGCCGAAGCCCAGCCCGAGCAGCGTGAACCACCCGTCCGCGGCCACGAACTCCTCCGGCTGCGGGTCGGTCAGGCGGGCGCCGCCCTCGGTCTTGATCAGGGGCACGTCGGGGGCCAGCGCCGTCCACAGCCAGCCGAGCGGCGCGCCGAGAGCGGCCAGAACGAGCGCCAGAACGAGGCCGACCAGCGCCGTGGGCCACCCCTTGCGCTTCGGCTCGGGCCGCCCATTCGGATGCTCGCTCACGGCCCGATCCTCTCAGGCCCGAGCGGCCACCGGCACATCAGCCCGCGACCGCGGCGGGGCCGAGGAGTGCCTTGAGGTCGGCCATCAGCGCGGTGGTCGGCGCGACCCGGGTGGGGCCGAGCCGCAGCAGCGTGGCGCGTGAGCCGTTGACGAGCTTGACGTGCACCTCGGCCTTGCCCGGGTGGCTGCTCAACACCTCGCGCAGGCGCTCGACCATCGGCGGCGTGCACCGCGACGGCGGCAGCGCCAGCACGACCGGCTTGATCTCGTCGGCCGCGGTGATGTCGGGCAGTGACATGTCCATGGCCATCAGCCGCGGCTGGTCGTCGCGCCGGTCGACCCGGCCCTTCACCACGACGATCGCGTCCTCGGCGATGTACTGCCCGACGATCTCGTACGTGTTGGGGAAGAACAGCACCTCGACGGCGCCGCCCAGGTCTTCCAGCGTGGCCGAGGCCCAGGCCCGCCCCTGCTTGGTGATGCGCCGCTGCACGCCGGAGAGGATGCCGGCGAGGGTGACCACCGCGCCGTCGCCGACCGAGCCCTCCTCGGCGAGCGCGGAGATGGACATGTCGGCGGCGGCGCTGAGCACGTGCTCGACGCCGAAGAGCGGGTGGTCGGAGACGTAGAGGCCGAGCATCTCGCGCTCGAACGTGAGCAGGTCGCCCTTGTCCCACTCGCCGGCCGGGATCTGCGGTGTGACCACCATGCCGCCGCCGGCCGCGTCGTCACCGCCGCCGAACGCGTCGCCGAAGAGGTCGTACTGCCCGATCGCCTCGTTTTTCTTGATGTCGAGGAACGAGTCGATCGCGTCGGCGTGCACCGCGAGCAGGCCCTTGCGCGGGTGGCCCATCGAGTCGAACGCGCCCGCCTTGATCAGCGATTCGATGGTCTTCTTGTTGCAGGCCACGGCGTCGACCTTGCGCAGGAAGTCGTAGAAGTCGGTGTACGCGCCCTTTTCCTTGCGGCACCGCATGATCGCCTCGACCACGTTGGTGCCGACGTTGCGCACCGCGGCCAGGCCGAAGCGGATGTCCTCCCCCACGGCGGCGAACCGGGCCATCGACTCGTTGACGTCGGGCGGCAGCACCTTGATGCCCATGCGCCGGCACTCGGCCAGGTAGACCGCGGACTTGTCCTTGTCGTCGCCGACGCTCGTGAGCAAGCCGCTCATGTACTCGGCGGGGTAGTTGGCCTTGAGGTAGGCGGTCCAGTAGGACACCACGCCGTACGCCGCGGAGTGTGCCTTGTTGAACGCGTAGTCGGAGAACGGGACGAGGATGTCCCACAGCGTCTTGATCGCCGCGTCGGAGTAGCCGTTGTCCTTCATGCCGGCGGCGAAGGGCGCGAACTCCTTGTCGAGGATCTCCTTCTTCTTCTTGCCCATCGCGCGGCGCAGCAGGTCTGCTTTGCCGAGCGTGTAGCCGGCCACCTTCTGCGCGATCGCCATGACCTGCTCCTGGTAGACGATCAGCCCGTAGGTGTCGCCCAGGATGTCTTTCAGCGAGTCGGCCAGCTCGGGGTGGATCGGCACGACCGGCTTGCGGTTGTTCTTACGGTCGGCGTAGTCGTTGTGCGCGTTGGCGCCCATCGGGCCGGGGCGGTAGAGCGCGCCCACGGCGGAGATGTCTTCGAAGTTGTCCGGGACCATCGAGCGCAGCAGCGCCCGCATCGGCCCGCCGTCGAACTGGAAGACGCCGAGCGTGTCGCCGCGGGCGAGCAGCTCGTAGGTCGGCTTGTCGTCGAGCGGCAGGTCTTCGAGCACCAGGTCGATGCCGCGGTTGTCACGGATCGCGTCGAGGCAATCATCGAGGATCGTGAGGTTTCGCAGGCCCAGGAAGTCCATCTTGAGCAGGCCGATGGACTCGCAGGCGCCCATGTCCCACTGGGTGATGATCGCGCCGTCCTGCTCGCGCTTGTGGATCGGCAGCACGTCGACGAGCGGGTCGCGGGAAAGGATCACGCCGGCCGCGTGCACGCCCCACTGCCGCTTGAGCCCTTCGAGGCCCTTGGCGGTGTCGACGATCTTTTGCACCTCGGCGTCGCCGTCGTAGAGCTGGCGGAACTCGACCGCCTCGGGGTAGCGCGGGTGGCTGGAGTCGAAGATGCCGCCGAGCGGGATGTCCTTGCCCATCACCGCCGGCGGCATCGCCTTGGTGATCTTGTCGCCCATCGCGAACGGGTAACCGAGCACCCGGGCCGCGTCCTTGATCGCGGCCTTCGCCTTGATCGTGCCGTACGTGATGATCTGCGCGACCCGCTCCTCGCCGTACTTCTCCGTCGCGTACCGGATCATGTCGCCGCGCCGGCGCTCGTCGAAGTCCATGTCGATGTCGGGCATCGAGATGCGGTCGGGGTTGAGGAACCGCTCGAACAGCAGGCCGTGCTGCATCGGGTCGAGCTCGGTGATGCCCAGCGCGTACGCGATGAGCGCGCCCGCCGCCGATCCGCGGCCCGGGCCGACCCGGATGCCCTCACGCTTCGCGTACGCCACGAGGTCGGCGGTCACCAGGAAGTAGCCCGGGAAGCCCATCTTGATGATGACGTCCAGCTCGTACTCCGCCTGGGCGCGCCGGTCGTCGGGCACGCCGCTGGGGAAGCGCCGCTCCAGCCCGCGCATGACCTCCTTGCGCAGGAACGACTCCTCGGTCTCACCCGCCGGCACCGGGAACTGCGGCATGAGGTTACGCGCGGCGAACAGCGCCGAGTAGTCGCCGATCTTTTCGGCGATCTCCAGCGTGTGGTCGCAGGCGCCGGGCACCTCGGCGTCCCACAGCTTGCGCATCTCGGCCGGCGACTTGAGGTAGAAGTCGCGGGCGTCGAACTTGAACCGCTTGGGGTCGGCCATCGTCGAGCCGGACTGCACGCAGAGCAGCACCTCGTGCGCGTCGGCGTCGCGGTCGAACGTGTAGTGCAGGTCGTTGGTGGCGACCGGCTTGAGGTTGAGCCGCTTGCCGAGCCGGATCAGGTCTTCGCGGACGCGGGTCTCGATGTCGAGCCCGTGGTCCATCAGCTCCAGGTAGAAATTGTCCGGGCCGAAGATGTCGCGGAACTCGGCCGCCGACGCGCACGCCTTCTCGAAGTCGCCGATGCGCAGCCAGGTCTGGATCTCGCCGGACGGGCAGCCGGTGGTGGCGATGATGCCCTTGGCGTATCGATGGAGCAGCTCGCGGTCGGCGCGCGGCTTGTAGAAGTAGCCCTCCAGGCTCGAATACGACCCGAGGCGGAAGAGATTTTGCAGGCCGCCGGCGTCGGTGGCGAGCATCGTCATGTGCGTGTAGGCGCCACCGCCGGAGACGTCGTTTTCCCCGCCGTCGGCCCACCGCACGCGGGTGCGATCGCGCCGGTCGGTGCCCGGTGTCAGGTAGGCCTCGAGACCGATGATCGGCTTGACGCCGGCGGCGGTGGCCTGCTTGAAGAAGTCGTAGGCACCGAAGAGGTTGCCGTGGTCGGTCATCGCGAGGGCCGGCATCTCCAGCCGCCTGGCCTCGCTGAAAAGATCCTTGAGCCGCGCGGCGCCGTCGAGCATCGAGTACTCGGTGTGTACGTGAAGATGCACGTAAGACGGCTCCGACACCCTGCCCCCTCCCAATGTCAGTTCGAGGCGAGCCTAGCCCGCGGGTACGACGGCAGACACGGCTGACACGGCACCGAAGCGTGCCATCTGGATCACGCCACCGGAGACTTGCGGAGCTAACGGACGAACGGCTCCAGCATCACCGAGGCCGCCTTGAGCCAGGCCGACCGGGTGTCCGGCTGGAGCTGGTTGTACTCGATCGAGGAGCCGGTCTCCAGCGCCGGGTCGTACGGCACGACGGCCACCGCCCGGGTACGCGTGGAGAAGTGCCGGGCCAGGTCTTCCAGCAGCGGCGAGTGGCCGGGCGTCGGGCAGGAGAGCAGCGTCACCGCGTTGGCCGCCAGCTCGCCCATGCCCACCTCGTCGAGCAGGTCGAGCATCCAGTCGGCGGTGAACGCGGCGTCCTCGCGCGGCACCGTGGTGATGACCAGCTGGTCGGCGGCCTGTAGCACGGTCTGCCAGTTGGCGCTCTCCACGTTGTTGCCGGTGTCGACGCAGATCACGTCGTGGGTGCGGCGGAGCAGCTCCAGCACCCGGCGCACCGTGTACTGGTCGAGGCGCTGCGCGAACCGCGGGCTCTCCTCACCGGCCAGCACGTCGTACGAGCCGTCGGAGGCGTGCCGCAGGTAGTCGTCGAGCTCCTCCTTGAGCTCCAACCCGTGGCGGGCCTCGACGTCGGCCAGGTCGGCGATCAGATGCCGGATCGTGCGGGCGTGCCGCGCGCTGCCGGCCCGCAGGCCGAGGGTGCCGCGCAGCTCGTTGTCGTCCCAGGCGAGCACGCCGCGCCCGCGCACGCTGCCCACGGTCGCGGCGGCGAGCACCGTCGCGGTGGTCTTGTGCACGCCGCCCTTGGGGTTGGCGAACGCGAGCACCTTGGGCATGCCGAGGTCGCGCCGGAGCACACTGACCGCCCGCTCCACCTCCGCGTCGGGGCGGGACTGCCGGAACTCCACCTGTGGCACGTAGCCGTTGTCCGGCGGCGGTGCCGGCGGGGGCGGCGGGGGCGGCGGTGGCGCGGACCGGGGCGGCGCCGGTGGCTGCCACCCGCCCTCGAGCTCGGCCCACCGGCTGTATCCACCGGGCGACGACACCGGCCGGGGCGCCGGATCACGCTGGACCGGCTCACGCGGCATGGGCTCGCGCGGGGCCGGCTCGCGCACGACCGCCGGGCCGGGCCGCGCCGCCATGCGCGGGTCGGGACCCGGGTAGCCCGGCTCGGCCGGGTAGCGCGGCGGCTCGGGCCGGCGCCCGCCGCCGTCGCCGTAGCGACCCTCGGGGTAACGCTGGTCGGCGTAGCGCGCGTCCGGCGGGTAGCCGTCCTCGGGATAGTCGACCGGGCTCCCGTACGCCACCGGGCTGCCGTATCCGCCCGGCGGGGCGTAGCCGCCGCGGCCGCGGCCGTTGGTGCCGTTGGCCGCGCCGTTCGCCCCCCGGGGGCGCGGCGGCGGACCCTCGAACCCGCGGCCGCCGTCGTAGCCACGGCCGTCGCCACCGCGCTGGTCGTCCCACCGGTCGTCGTATCCGCCGTCGAGCGGGCGGGGCGGTGGCAGGTCGAAGGCGGGTCCGTCGTCGTCGCGGCCGTCCAGCGGGCTCGGCGCCCGGCGCCCGCGCGGATCGAAATCTACGTCCGTCTGTTCACCATTTCGGCCGCCTCGGGCACGGTCGAGCAGCGCCCGCCAACGCGGCGCTGGTTCCGCAGGCCGGCCCCAGCCGGTCTCGGTGCCCTCCACGGCTCGGCCCTCCCAGCGCCATATCGGTCCCGCCCTGACAGGCTACGAACAAATCCTCGTTGAGACCACACCATCTGCCCAACGAGCGAAGCACACACAGTGCGTCACTTCCGGTTCCTTCCTGGCCACCCGGTCCAGACACGAACCCCGCCGGCCAATAGTTCAACGCGCCGTCTGTGATCCGGGATGCTGCCGCACGGAGTGACCGCTACCGCACGTGAGGTCACTGCGGGGCCGCGGGCGAGGTCGCCGGCTCGGTCGGTGGCGGCGGCGACGCGGGCGGTGTGGTCTCCGCCGGCTCCGCGGTCGTCGGGGCGGGCGAGGCCGGCGCCTCGCTGGTCACGGCCGGCTCGGGCGGTGCGGCGCTGTCGCTCGGCTCCGGGACGGCAGCGAACGTGGCCGGCGCGGTCGGGTCGGGTGTCGGCAGCGCGGTGTCGGCCGGCGGCCGGACGACGTCGTCCTGCTCGGGCAGCGGCGGCAGGAACACGGCCCGGTCGAGGCGGCGCACCTCGGGAGCCGGGTCGACCGCGCGCACCTCGGAACGGGTGGAGATCTGCTCCAGAGCGGACGGTGTGGCACGAATCACCGCCGCGTACACGCACGAGCACTTCGACCGGTACGCGGTCGCCTCGGCGATCGCCACCGCCGCGCCGCTGTCGTACACCTGGCGCAGCTGCCGCTCCCGCTCGCCGTCGCCGGTCAGCTTGCTGCTCAGCATCCGGTACTCGGCGGCCTCGGTCTCCTTGCGCTCGGCGATCTCGGCCATGCCGGCGACCACGTCGGTGGGGATCCGCACCGCGGGAATGTGGACGATCTGCGTCTGGGTCTGCGCCAGCGGCACCCGGCCAAAGACCTGTGCGACCGAGGCGTCCGCCAGCACCGGGGTGAGCCGGTCCGGCGCCAGGTACTCCGTGAGGGTGACCAGCGCGTACGTGTCTCCCGTGGACGGTGGCGTGGCGACGAGCTGGGCGAGCTCCTTGCGGCTCGACGCGACGTATCCGGGGATCGACTGGCCGTCGCCCACGCCGACCCGCACGACGTCACCGACCGTCGGATCGCCGCCGGGCGCGCCCCGGTCGGCCGCCCACACGGCGGTCAGCAGCACGGCTGTCGACGAGAGCAGCGCGGCGCTGGTCAGCACCCGCATCCGCAGGCGCCCCTGCGCCAGCCGCGACATCGCCTTTGCCAGCGGCGGCAGCAACCGGCTGTCCAACCGGCGCAGCAAGTCGCCAGTGCGCACGGCGTAGCTCTCCCTCGAATGTCTTCGGCCCTCGACCCGTGTGGTCAGGCGGCGTCACGGAGCGTGTCCAGCGCGTGCGCCAGGTCATCAGGGTAGTCGCTGACGAAGCGAACTTCTTCCCCCGTACGGGGGTGGAGGAAGCTGAGCGCACGGGCGTGCAGCCATTGCCTGGTCAGACCCAATCGGGCAGCGAGCGTCGGATCCGCGCCGTACGTCAGGTCACCGACGCACGGGTGCCGCATGGCCGAGAAGTGGACCCGGATCTGGTGCGTACGGCCGGTTTCCAGCCGCACATCGACGAGGCTTGCGGCCGGAAACGCTTCCAACGTGTCATAGTGCGTGATGCTCGGCTTACCGCCCGACATCACCGCCCACTTGTAGTCGTGGGTGGGGTGGCGGTCGATCGGCGCGTCGATGGTGCCGCGCAGCGGGTCGAGGTGCCCCTGCACCAGCGCGTGGTATCGCTTTTCGACCTCGCGCTCCTTGAAGGCCCGCTTCAGCACCGTGTACGCGTGCTCACTCTTGGCCACCACCATCACGCCGGTCGTGCCGACGTCGAGGCGGTGCACAACGCCCTGCCGCTCGGCCGCGCCGCTGGTGGAGATGCGGTGGCCGATCGCGGCGAGGCCGCCGATCACGGTCGGACCCGTCCACCCTGGACTCGGGTGCGCGGCCACGCCGACCGGCTTGTCCACGACGACGATGTCGTCGTCCGCGTAGATCACCCGCAGCCCCGGCACGGCCTGCGGCACCACCTCGACGGCGGCCGGCGGCGCGGGCAGCGTGACCTCCAGCCACGAGCCGGCGGTGACCTTGTCGGCCTTGGGCCGCGGCACCCCGTCGACGAGCGCGTTGCCCGCCTCCACCAGCGCGGCCGCGGCGCTGCGCGACAGCCCGAAGAGGCGGGACACGGCCTGGTCCAGGCGCAGGCCGTCGAGCCCGTCCGGGACGGGTACGGAACGGGTGGTCATTTGCCCTTTACCCTCGTGCCGTCGCGCTGGCGGCCGGTGAACTCGAGTGCGATGGCCAGGACCACGCCGCAGACCAGCGACGAGTCGGCCGCGTTGAAGATCGGCCACACCTGGCCGTGCGGGTCGAAGAGGCTCACCATGTCGACCACGTGCCCCTGGAACGGGCTCGGCGCGCGGAAGACCCGGTCGGCCGCGTTACCCAGCGCGCCGCCGAGCACAAGGCCCAGCGCGACGCCCCACGGCACCGAACGCAGGCGCAGCGCCATCCACACGATCCACGCGATCACACCGCAGGTGATCAGCGGAAACACGAACGTGTAGTCGCTGCCGAGGCTGAACGCCGCCCCGCTGTTGCGGGTCAGGCTGAGGTAGACGGCACCGCCCAGCAGGCGGACCGGTTCGCTGTCTTCCAAATAGGAGAGTGCGAGCTGCTTGGTGCTCTGGTCGACGAGCACCGAGACGGCGGCGGTGGCGAGCAGGATCCACACCGCCCGCCGTCGTGCCGGCGGTGCCGGACGCTCGCCAACCGCTTCTTCCGTCTCCGCGCTCAGCGCCGCTCCTCCAACTGTTTGCACGTCACGCACAGCGTCGCCGACGGGAAGGCGGCGAGCCGCTCCACCGGGATCGGGTTGCCGCACCGCTCGCACCAGCCGTAATTGCCCTCGTCGAGCCGCTCCAGCGCACGCTCCACCTGACTGATCCGGTCGAGAATGCCGTTTGCGAGGGAAATCTCCTGCTCCCGCTCGAACGTCTTCGTGCCCGTGTCGGCCTGGTCGTCGCCGGCCGAGTCGGTGAGCCGCTCGCGCTGAAGCTCGGTGATCTCGCTCAGCGTCTGATCGTACTCGGCTTGCAGTTCGTCCCGGCGCCCTGCCAGGGCGGCCCGGATCTTCTCGGTCTCCGCGGCGCTGCGGGTCCCCTTCGCCGGCTTGCGGCTGGTGGCGGTCTTGGTGTCAGCTGGCTTCGCCATCGTCGCTCCCTTGGCCGCGGTGTCCGCGGCGATAGGCGGGGCCTGGGTGGCCGCGGTCGGTGTCGTGGTGCTCGCAGCACTGCCGGCCGGGTGGGCCGGAGCCACGGCCTCCGCCGGCGCCGGGGTGGGCGCCGGTGTCTGTGGTGGTGCGCCCGCGCCGGTCACCGTGGTCGGTGGGGTCGCGGTCGCGGCGGGGGTTTCCGGGGGTACGGCTCGCGCCGCCCCCTTCCGCGCGGCGGACTTCTTGGTGGTGGTCGCCGTGGCGGCGGCCTTCTTCGCGGCTCCGGCGGCCTTCGCGGCTGCTGGCGCTCCGACCGCTTCGGCGCGCTTCGCGGCTTGCGTCGCCTTGGCGGTGCCAGTGGTCTTCGTGGCTTTAGCCGGCTTTGTCTCTTCAATCAGCTTCGGGGGCGCGGACTTCGCCGTCTTCCTGGGCGCGGCCTTGGTCGGGGTGGCCTTCTTTCCCGCCACCTTCTTGGTAGTGCGCGTCGCGACCTTGGCCGGAGTCGCGATCTTGCCAGTGGTCTTGGCCGGCGCCGCGACCTTGCCGGCGCCCTTGGCCGGGGCCTTCTTCACCGCCGCCTTCGCGGAGCCAGCCGCCTTCGCGGGAGGCACGGCCTTCGCGGGAGGAGCGGCCTTCGCGGAGCCGGCCGCCTTCACAGGACCAGCCGCCTTCGCGGGACGGGCGGCCTTCGCGGAGCCAGCCGCGGCCTTCGCGGGCGCCGCAGCCTTCGCGGGCGCCGCAGCCTTCGCGGAACCAGCCGCGGCCTTCGCGGGCGCCGCGGCCTTCGCCGGGGTGCTCGACCGCCCGCTCGCGGCCGGCTTCGCGGGTGCCTTCTTCGCCGCCGTCTTGCTGGTGGAGGTGCCGGCGCGCGCCGGACCGGACGATGCCTTGCGGGCGCTCGTGGCCTTCTTCGCCGGGGTGCCGCCGCCGTTTCTGGCCGCCGCCGCCCCGGTGCGGGCCGGTCCCGCGGCCGCCTTCTTCGCGGCCGGTGCCTTGGTCGCGGGCACGTTCGCGGTACGCTGCGCCGCGGCCCGAGTGCCTCCGGTGCGTGTGCTCGCACCGCCCTTCGATGCCGCCTTGCGTGCGGCTTTCGCCCGCTCGGCCATCGCGTTCCCCCACTTGCAAAACGGGCGCGCGGCGGACGCCGCGCACTCCGGTGGCTGGCAAGAATACGGAACGTGAAGACGTCCGACAACATGCCGCACCGCTCGTACCCAATTCAGAGGCTGCTAAACCCACAAACCGGGCAAAGGACACTCTAGTCGATCAATCGTCGCGATCGTCGCCGTACTCGTGAAACCACTTCGCCAACCTGCCCCGGCGGCTCACCGCGCGCAGGCGCCGTTCGGCCGCGTCGCGTACCTGGGCGGTGGCCACGATCAACAGGCTGTCGCCGACCTTGAGCCGGGTGTCCGGGCCGGGCACGAAGCCGACCCCGTCGCGCAGCACCAGCGTGACCGACGCGCCGACCGGCAGGCGCAGCTCGTCGAGGTGCACCCCGGCCAGCCGCGAGCCTGCCGGCACCTCCATCTGGAGCAGGTCGGCGCGCATGTGTTCGAGCGGGGCACTGTCCACATGGATCTCGGCGGCCTCACCCGGCGCGGTGACCCGGAGCACGCGGGCGACCGGCGCGAGCGTGCCGCCCTGCACCAGCGTGTAGATCACGACCAGCACGAACACCACGTCGAAGAGCTGGGTGGCACCCTCGACCCCGGCGGAGAGCGGCACGGTCGCGAGCACGATCGGCACCGCGCCGCGCAGCCCGGCCCACGACAGGAACGCCTGGTCGCGCACCCCCACCCGAAACGGCATCGCGGACAGCGCCACCGACAGCGGCCGGGCGAGCAGCACCAGCGCCAGGCCGGTCACGATCGCAGGCACCAGCGCGTCGCCCAGCCGCCCCGGCGAGACGAGCAGCCCGAGGAGCACGAAGAGCCCGATCTGCGCCAGCCACGCCAGCCCGTCGGCGAACCCCAGGATCGCCTGCCGGTGTGGCAGCCGGGCGTTGCCGAGCACCACGCCGGCGACGTACACCGCGAGGAATCCGGAGGCGTGCGCGACGGCGCCGGCGGCGTAGGCGAGCACGGTGAGCCCCACGGCGGCGATGGGGTAGAGGCCGGCCGACGGGAGCGCGGCCCGGCGGAGTGTCCACCGCCCGCCGATCCCGACCAGGTAGCCGATCGCCGCGCCGGTCGCCAGCTCGTAGGCGACGACCAGCACCTCGTACCACCAGGGGTGGCCGCCGCCGATCGGGTTCGTGGACAGGAGGACGACGAGGAGGACGGCGGGCGCGTCGTTCATGCCGGACTCGGCCTCGAGCGTCGCCACCAACCGGGGTGGCAGGCGCAGACGGCGGAGGGTGGCGAAGACCGCCGCCGCGTCGGTCGAGGAGAGCACCGCCCCGTAGAGGAGGGCGAGCCGCCAGTCGAGGTCGAGCACGAGGTAGACCGCGACCCCCACGATGGCCGAGCTGGCCAGCACCCCCAGCGTGGCGAGCGTGGCCGAGACGCCGAGCACCGGCCGGAGCATGCCCCACCGCGCGGTCAGCCCACCCTCCGCGATGATCACGATGAGCGCGCAGAAGCCGAGCGTGCGGGTGAGCTCCGCGTTTTCGAACTCGATGCCCAGCCCCGACTCCCCCAGCGCGACACCGATCGCCAGGTAGACAAGGAGGCTGGGCAGACCGACGCGGGTGGAGAGGCGCACCGCGCCGACGGCCACGAGCACGACGACCGCGCCCACGAGCAGGGCGACGTCCAGCCGGTCCGTCACTAGGGGGTCTCGCGGAGTGCGTCGAGCCGGCCGGCCAGGTCGGCCACCCCGGTCACCTCGAAGAGCTTGTCACGGCTGGCCGCACCCGACCGCAGCGTGACCTGCGCCGGTCGCACCCCGAGCGCCTCGGCCAGCGCCCGCCGGGCCGCCTCGGTGGCCCGCCCGTCGACCGGCGGCGCGTGCACCGCGATGACCACCGCCGGCCCGAACGGCCCATCGTGCCGCCCGCCCACGCGCGCCCGAGCGGCGCCGGGCTTTACCCGGACCGGCACAGCGATGGCGTCAGGCCGCGTGACCATGCCTCATTCTGCCGGCACGACGGTCGACGCGGGATCGGATAGTGCTTTAGATCCGCCCTTTTATATATGCCCGCGTCCGCGTCAGCTGGAGACCGCACGCTCCCGCGGGCCGGCGGGTCCGCGGTGCAAGCCCCAAGACCCTGGGGCCTCCGGCCCCAGACCCCGGGCCGCCGCAGAGATGGGGAAGAGCAAGCGGGGCGGTGATCTCCTCGGCAGGCGCTCCCGCACCCGTCGCCGCGATCGCCGGGGGCCGCACTTGGAGTGCCTACGGTGCGCGCGGGGGTGGCGAAAGCCGTCCGTGGCGAATTTGTGCCCCCATAGGGGCCATTTTTCGCCACGGACGGCCTCGGGCTGGGCTTGGCGCGCGGAGCTGGCAGCGGAGGGCGGGGGTTTCGGCGAGCTCTGGCGAGCCGCCGGCCGCAGCGGTCTCCGGCGGGAGCGGCGGTCCGCAGGTGACGCGGACCCGGGCAAATCTGCTCTTGAGGTCTGGAGGCGTCTGCCCCTGAGGTCTGGACGCGTCTGCCCCGACGGTCTAGACGCGGCGGGCGTCGGCGAGCAACGCGCTGTCGGGCTCGCAGCGGCCACAGGGGCTGAAGCCGAGCTCGACCGCTTCGCCGACCGGGAGTGGCTCGCTCTCGCGGCCGAGCAGGTGGACGCAGCCGGCCAGGTGGTAGCGCGGGCGGCCGTCGATCACCAGGACGTCGGCTGTCATGCGGGCGATGCGGGCGGCGTCGGCGGGCGAGACGTACTGCGCGGCGGGCTCGTCCGGCGGGTCGTCCTCGTCGAGGATGTCGGCCGTGGTCTCGTCGGCGTCGGCGATGTCGGCCGGGCGCTGCGGCGGCGCGTAGTCAGCCGGCGGGTAGTCGAGCGGCTGGCGCGTGTCGAGCGGCTGGTGGGCCTGGTACTCGACGTCGGGCTCGGCCACCGCGACCGGCGACTCGAAGAGCATGGTGCTGTCGGACTGGCGGGCCGGTGGCGCGAAGACCGGGCCGGAGCGGCGGGCGAGCGGCTCGGTCGGGCGGGCGGCGGTCAGTGCCCGGCGCTCCCATTCGGCTTCCTCGGCCTCGTCGCCGGCACGCTCGCGCTCGTCGTCGTCGGCGTAGCCGGCGTCCGCACGGGCGGCGGCGGCCTGGCGGGCACCGACGACCAATGCGACGGCGGCCAGCAGGCTCGCCGCGATGGAGCTGATCAGCAGCGCGCTCGACCCGTTGGCCAGGCCGAGCACGAGCAGCGTGACGGCGACGAGGATGAGCAGCAGACTTCCGACGATCACAGCTCACCCCCGCCGCATGAAACGGCTTTTCTCTCGTATTGGTGGTTTACCGGCTCTCGAGCGCGCCCGCACGGCCACCGCCGTAGGAGCCAGCCGTGGCCAGGCCACCGGAACCACCGACGGCCCGGTTGCCATCCGCCCGGCTCATCTCCGCCTCGAGACCCTGCCCACGACCGTCCAGGTCGCGCAGCTGGCTCTCCAGGTAGGCCTTGAGCCGAGTGCGGTACTCGCGCTCGAACTGCTTGAGCTCCTCGATGTGCTTTTGGAGCGCGGTGCGCTTGGCGTCGAGCCCGCCCATCGCCTCCTGGTGCCGCTGCCGGGCGTCCCGCTCCAGGGCGTCGGCCTTGGCCCGCGCCTCGCGCGTGACCTCCTCCGCCTTGGAACGCGCGTCGGAGAGCAGCTTGTCGGCCTCGCGCCGGGCGTCCGCCACGTGGTCGTCGGCGGTGCGCTGGGCCATCATCAGGACCCGAAGGGCCTGCTGCTCGCCGTCGCCACCCACCACCGGACCGCCCTGCGAGCGGACCTGCTCGAGCTCGGCCTGCATGGCCCGGGCCGCCTGCTCGGCGGCCGCCTTGTCCCGCTGGACGCGGTCAAGCTGGGCCTTCATGTCGTTGAGCTCGGCGGCCAGCCGCGGGTCGGCACCCGGGCCGGCTGGAGCGCCGCCACGACCGCCGCCACCGCGCTCTACCTGGGCACGGAGCTCGTTGTTCTCTTCGATCAGACGAGCGAGTTCGCGCTCAACCTCGTCAAGGAAGGCGTCGACCTCCTCCTCGTCGTACCCCCGCTTGCCGATCGGAGGCTTCTTGAAGGCGACGTTGTGAACGTCGGCCGGGGTGAGCGGCATCGAAACTCCTCGGGTCAGTTGAGGCCGCGTAGCGGCTGGTCACCAGCTGTTCAGCTAGTGATCAACCGCCCTACCACGTACATCAGCACGAACAGAATAACCAGCAACACAAGGGAGGCTAGGTCGAAGCTGACAGTACCAATTCGCAGTGGTGGGATCACACGCCTCAACGCCCGCAAGGGGGGATCGGTGACGGTCCACACGGACTCCAGTGCCGCCGAGGCCCCCCGGCTGGGCTGCCAGCGGCGGCCGTACTGGAGCACCGCCCCTAGGACAAACCGGGCAAGAAGGGTCAAGAAAAAGCCGTAAAGCACCAGGTAGACGACTTGTAGGGTGATCGACAGCACGGCAGGCAAGGTCCCTCGGTCGGGTTATCAGCTCAGGGTGAAGAACCCGCCCTCGGCGATCTTGGCCTTGTCCTCCGCGGTGACCTGGACGTTGGCCGGAGAGAGCAGGAACACCCGGTTGGTCACGCGCTCGATCGTACCGCGCAGTCCGAACGCCAAACCGGCGGCGAAATCGACCAGTCGGCGGGCGTCCGCCTCGTCCATCTCGGTGAGATTAATGATCACAGGTACGCCGTCGCGGAAGTGCTCGCCGATGGTCCGCGCCTCCCGGTAGGTGGTCGGGTGGAGCGTGGTGATCTGGTAGCGCTGGTCTTCGTCGGCCACCACGGCCCGCTCGCGGAGCTGCACCTGGGGCGCGAGCGCCAGGTTTTCCCGAGTCGGATACGCGACCGGCTCCGGCGCGCTCGGCCGGGTGATCGAGCGGACACTCGCCCGCTCGCCGTCCAGCCGCTCGAGGTCCCCCCGGGACTCGCGCTCGCTCCGCGACGGTGACCGCTCGACCGGCACCCGCTCACCCAACCGTGACCGCGTACGCGGCGGCGGCTGCTCGTCGATCTCCTCGTCCTCGTCGGCGAACTCCTCCGCGTACCGGCTCGTGCGGCTCTCCCAGCCGTCCCGCGGTTCGCGATCACGGTAGCCGCCGCTTTCGCGGTAGCGGCTCTTGCTCTCGTAGCCGTCGTCGTATGAACGGTCGTCGTCCTCTTCCTCGACGAGACCGAGCCAAACCCCCGCCTTGCGCAGAGCGCTCATGCGCTCACCTCCCTCCGCCGGGCGGCACGCGCCCCCTGGCGTGCCACGTCGCGTATCCCGCACACCGGCCTGAGGCCCCTCTGAGGAACCACGAATAACAATGGTGTAGTTCGGTGCCCGGCCGCCAGGCTACCGCAGCTTGGGACGGGTTCCGAGCACCGCGCTGCCGATCCTTACGTGTGTCGCGCCGTGCGCGATCGCCGGCTCGAGATCGGCGCTCATGCCGGCCGAGACGGCGGTGGCCTCCGGGTGGGCCGCCCGCAGCCGCGCGGACACCTCGCCCAGCCGCTCGAACGCCGCCTCGGCCGCCCAGTGCAGGGGCGCGACCGCCATGACGCCGGCCAGCCGCAGCCGCGAAGCCTCGGCGATGGTCACCGCCACCCGGTCGAAGTCGCGATCCGGGTCCACAGTGGAACCGACCACCGCGCCACCCCGGGCAGGGTCGCCGTCGATGCTCACCTGCACCAGCACGTCGAGCGGACGCTCGCGGTGGCGCTCGGCCGCCCCGCCGAGCGCGCGGGCCAGCCGCACGCCGTCGACCGAGTGCACCACGTCGGCGTACTCCACGACCGAGCGGCACTTGTTGCGCTGGAGCTGGCCGACGAAGTGCCACCGCACCTGGGCACCCAGGGCCTGCGCGGCGGCCGCCTTGGGCGCAGCCTCCTGGTCGCGGTTTTCCCCCACGTCGGTGACGCCCAGATGGGCGAGCACCTGGACGTCGCTGGCCGGGTAGGTCTTGGTGACCACCACCAGCGTCACCTCGGCGGGGTCACGACGGGCGGCCGCGCAGGCGGCGGCGATGCGTTCACGTACGGCCGAGAGCCCGGCCGCGATCTCCTCTTCGCGCACCGTGCCTCCTGGTTCGCTCGCTCGTGCGGCGCCGAAGGCGACGTCTTCCTCCGCCACCCCGAAACCCCGACTCCGTCGGCGGTCGCCTGCGGCTTGGGGAGGTGGGCGGGTCCGTCCAGATCCCCCGCCGCGCCAACTCACTCGCTCACGCTCACAGAGTGGATCAGGAACCGTTCTTGAGGAAGTCGGGCACGTCGACGTCGTCGAAGAGCACGCGGCGGGCGGGCGGCGGCGGGGCCGGCGAGACCGGCGGAGCGCTGGTGGGCAGCGGGGTCTCCACCCGGGGCACGACCTTGCGCGGCGCCTCGGCCGGCTTGTACGCCGGTGTGCCACCGTCGAAGCCGGCCGCGATCACGGTCACCCGCACCTCGTCGCCGAGCGCGTCGTCGATGACCGCGCCGAAGATGATGTTGGCGTCGGGGTGGGCCGCGTCGGTCACCAGCTGGGCCGCGTCGTTGATCTCGAACAGACCGAGGTCGGAGCCACCCGCGATGGAGAGCAGCACGCCGCGCGCGCCGTCCATGCTCTGCTCCAGCAGCGGGCTGGAGATCGCCTTCTCGGCCGCCTCCACCGCGCGGCTGTCGCCGCGGGCGCTGCCGATGCCCATCAGCGCGCTGCCCGCGCCGCTCATCACGCTCTTGACGTCGGCGAAGTCGAGGTTGATCAGGCCGGGCGTGGTGATCAGGTCGGTGATGCCCTGTACACCGGAGAGCAGCACCTGGTCGGCCTGCCGGAACGCGTCCATCATGGAGATCCCGCGGTCGCCGAGCGCCAGCAGCCGGTCGTTGGGGATCACGATGAGGGTGTCGCACTGGTTGCGCAGCTCGTCGATGCCGGACTCGGCCTGCACCTGGCGCCGCTTGCCCTCGAACGAGAACGGCCGGGTCACCACGCCGATGGTCAGCGCGCCCAGCTTGCGGGCGATCTGCGCCACGACCGGCGCGCCGCCGGTGCCGGTGCCACCGCCCTCGCCGCAGGTCACGAACACCATGTCGGCGCCCTTGAGTACCTCTTCGATCTCGTCGCGGTGGTCTTCGGCGGCGTTCTTGCCGACATCGGGGTTGGCGCCCGCGCCGAGACCCCGGGTCAGCTCGCGGCCGACGTCGAGCTTGACGTCGGCGTCGCTCATCAACAGCGCCTGTGCGTCGGTGTTGATCGCGATGAACTCGACGCCCTTCAGGCCCACCTCGATCATGCGGTTGACCGCGTTGACGCCGCCACCGCCGATGCCGACGACCTTGATGACCGCTAGATAGTTGTGCGGTGGTGTCATCAGGTGGCCTTCCCTCCCAGGTTTGGTGCCAGGGTCCGATGAGCGAAGGCGTAACCCTCACCCTCTACTAGAGGCTTAGAGTTATGTCAACTACTGATCCTCTCCGGCAACGTATGCGGAGCTAGGGCGCGATCCAAGGACCGACACGCCGGGCGATCTATCGGATCGTGACTACTTCCGGCGCGCTCACGTCGATCCGGTCGCCTTTGCGCTTCAACAGCGCGGTCGCCACCTCGGACTTCGCGTCGCTCTGGCTGGCGTCGCCCCACACGATCAGCCGGCCGCCGCGCAGCTCCAGCTCGATCTCGGCCGG
This sequence comes from Phytohabitans sp. LZ39, assembly GCF_059359075.1. Taxonomy (NCBI): domain Bacteria; kingdom Bacillati; phylum Actinomycetota; class Actinomycetes; order Micromonosporales; family Micromonosporaceae; genus Phytohabitans; species Phytohabitans sp. LZ39. The sequence goes on from NZ_JCADBM010000017.1 coordinate 131,048, forward strand.
GCCCTTCACGACCACGGCGGACAGCTGCTTGGCCAGCTGCGGGCTGAGCGCCGCCAGCACCTCCAGCGCCGATCGGGTGGCGGCGTCGTCCGGACCAGGACTGGGTACCCGGGCCAGCGGCAGCCCGCCGGGCCGCGCGGAGACGGTGTGGAACGCGACGCCGTGCTTGTCGACCAGCACGAACTTCTTGCCCTGCGGCACCACCGCCACGGGCGTGCGCTCGACGACGTCGATCGCGATCGTGCCGGGCCAGTCGCGGGAGGCGATCACCCGGTCGACGGGCGCGAGCCCGGCCAGCCGCTCCTCGATGGCGCCGAGGTCGACGCGGGCCAGCGGGACGCCGTCTCGCACGTCGGCGATCTGCCGCACCTCCTCGGCGGAGAGGATCGCGGTGCCGGACACCCGCACGTCGCGGACGCCGAAGACGCCCGTGCCGTACACGATCCAGGTGACCAGCCCGGCGAGGGCCAGCACCGCCCCGATCGTGGCCCACGGCATCGCGGCCCGCAGCCGCCGCTGGCGGGCCCGGGCCATGAAGCGCCGGGCCGAGGCCGGCACGGCGTCGGAACGTGCCCTGACAAGCCGCCACCGCCGCGCCCTGGTCGGCCCGCCGCCACGACTCCCCGGTGCGGTCACGCCGCGCTCCGCGTGGAGTGATCAAAGCTCCTCTCAAGCAGCTCCAACTGCTTGAGAGGAGCTTTGATCACGGGGCTCACGCCTGCGGCTCCAGGGCGGCGAGCAGCTCGTCGCCCATCAGGGAGATGGGCGGGGCGCCCATCGTGACGACCACGTCTCCCGGCTTGGCGCGCCGCACCACTTCGGCGGGCACGTCCTCCCAGGACGGCACGAAGACCTTGGCGCCGGCGGGCAGGTCGACGGCGGCGGTCAGCGCGACGCCGCCCTCGCCGGGCTGGCGCACCTCCCCCGGACCGAAGACCTCCAGGATGACCACCTCGTCGGCGATGCCCAGCGCGGTGGCGAGCTCGGCCTGGAGGTCGCGGGTGCGGTAGACCCGGTAGGGCTGGAAGACCACGATCAGCCGCCCGCCCGCGGCCACCTCGCGCAGTGTGTGCAGCGCGGCGGTCATCGACGTCGGGTGGTACGCGTACTCGTCGTACACCGCCACGCCGGCCGCGACGCCCTTGCGCTCGAAGCGCCGCCGCACGCCCGGAAACGCCGCGAGCGCGCGCACCGCGGCCTCCAGCGGCAGGTCGAGCCGGATCGCGGTGAGCACCGCGGCGGCGCTGTTGAGACCGAGGTGGCGACCGGGCACCGGCAGCGTGACCGTGCCGAGCGGCTTACCGTCCAATGTGGCCTGGTAGCGCACACCGTCTACCGAGGACACGACGTCGGTCAGGCGCAGGTCGGCGTCTTCCGCCTCGCCGTACGTGTACACCGTGCGCCCCTCGCCGCGCAGCAGGTCGGCCAGCGCGCGGGTGCCCGGGTTGTCGGCGCAGGTGACCACGAACCCGCCCGGCCGCACCAGCCGCGCGAACTCCGCGAACGCGGCGGAGAGCCCGGCCAGGTCGCCGTACGTGTTGAGGTGGTCGGCGTCGATGTTGGTGATGATGGCGACGTACGGCCGGTAGAGCAGGAACGAGCGGTCGCTCTCGTCGGCCTCGACCACGAAGTACGCGCCGGTGCCGTGGTGCCCGTTGGAGCCGGCCTCGGAGATCTCGCCGCCGATGACGAACGACGGGTCCTCACCGGCCTGCTGGAGGATCAGCGTGGCCATCGAGGTGGTGGTGGTCTTGCCGTGCGTGCCGGCCACCGCGATCGCCCGCCGCCCGGTCATCGTCGCGGCGAGCGCCTCGGCCCGGTGCAGCACGCGCAGCCCGCGCCGGCGCGCCTCGACCAGCTCGATGTGGTCCTGCGGGATCGCGGTGGAGTAGACGACCGTGTCCACACCGTCCAGATTGGACGCTTCGTGTGTCATGTGTACGGTGCCGCCGAGCGCGCGCAGCCCGGCCAGCGACGGCCACTCACGCAGCTCGCTGCCGGAGACCGGGATGCCGCGGGTGAGCAGGAGCCGGGCCAGCCCGCTCATCCCGACGCCACCCACGCCGATGAGATGGACCGAGCCCAGATCCTCGGCCGTCAAGTCGGTCACTGGCTGGCCACCGCCTCGTACACGAAGTCGAGCAGCGCCTCGTCGCCGTCGCGCCGGCCGTACGCGGCCGCGGCGGCACCCATCGCCGCCAGCCGCTGCGGGTCGCGTGCCAGCGGGACCACCGTCCTTTCGATCCAGTCCGGGCTCATCTCGCCGTCGTCGACGAGCAGCCCGCCGCCGGCCTCCACGACCGGCAACGCGTTGCGCTTCTGCTCCTGGTTGCTGTGCGGGTACGGCACGTACACCGCGGGCAGCCCGAGCGCGGCCACCTCGGCGCACGTCATCGCGCCGCCGCGGCACAGCATCATGTCGGCCGCCGCGTAGCCAAGCTCCATTTCGGACAGGTACGGCAGCGTCACGTACGGGACGGGCAGGTCGCTCGGCGGCGACACCGCCTCGTTGCGGGCGCCGATCACGTGCAGCACCTGGATGCCGGCGCGGGCCAGCTCCTTGGCGGCGCCGACGACCGCGAGGTTGATCGAGCGGGCGCCCTGCGAGCCACCGGAAACGAAGAGCACCGGCAGGTCGGGGCGGAGCCCGAAGTGCGCCCGCGCCGCGTCGCGCGCCGCAGTGCGGTCGAGCGAGGTGATCGAGCGGCGCAGCGGCACGCCCACCACCTTCGCCTTGCGCAACGCCTCGGACTGCACCGGCTGGTGCGGGAAGCCCACCGCGACGTGCTTGGTGAACTTCATGCCCATCCTGTTGGCCACGCCGGGCGGCACGTTGACCTCGTGGATCACGATCGGCATCTCGCGGCGCCAGGCGGCGAGGTAGGCCGGCACCGACACGTACCCGCCGAAACCGACGACCGCGTCGGCCTTGACTTCGTCGATCACCTTGCCCGCCGCGCGGGCCGACCGCCACATCCGGTCGGGCGTGCGCAGCAGGTTCATGTTGACCGAGCGCGGGAGCTGGTAGGCCGGGATCTGCCGCAGGTCGTAGCCGTGCGGCGGGATCAGCTCGTTTTCCAGGCCCTTCGGCGTGCCCACACAGGTGATCCGCACGTGCGGGTCGTGCCGGCGCAGGCAATCCGCGAAGGCGAGCAGTGGGTAGATGTGGCCCCCGGTCCCCCCTCCAGCCAGGACGACCGACCGCAGCACACCCATCACCGTCTCCTCTCGCTCTCCGCACCGGCCCGTGCCGCCGCCGTGGCGGCCTTGGCGGCCGGCTTGGCGGCCGCGGGCTTCGCCGCCGGCGGCAGCGGTGGCAACGGGGCCCAGAGTAGCCGCACCCATTTCGCGGGCGGACGGGCGTGCAGGGCTCGGGCCGCGTCGGGCTCGGCGCGGGCGAAGGAGGCGAGCATGCCTACCGCGGCGAGGGTGACCACGAGGGCACTCCCGCCGTCGGAGATGAACGGGAGCGGCAGGCCGGTGATGGGCAGCAGCCCTACCACCCCGCCGATGTTGATGATGGCCTGGCTGGTCAGCCAGGTGGTCACGGCCGCCGCGGCGAGCCGGCGGAACGGGTCGTCGACCCGGCGGGCGATGCGCAGGCCGGTGTACGCCAACACGGCGAACAGCGCCAGCACCACCACACACCCGACGACGCCCAGCTCCTCGGCGACGACGGCGAAGATGAAGTCGTTGTGCTCGGCCGGCAGCCAGCCCCACTTGAAGCTGCTCTTGCCCAGCCCGACGCCGAACCAGCCGCCGTGGTCGATCGCCCGCCGCGCCTGGAGCGCCTGGTAGCAAATGGACTGGTCGCAGTTTTCCGGCGGGTTGAAGAACGACGTGAGCCGCTCGAACCGGTAGTTTCGCTGTCCCTCCTCACCCGAGCCGCCGCCGACCGAGGCGGCCGCGATGAGCAGGCCGATGCCGGCGAGGCCGAGCGCGGAGAGGGTGCCGAAGACCCGCAGCCGCACGCCGACCGCCCACAGCAGGCCGACCACGACCGCGAGGAGGCAGAGCATCGTGCCGAGGTCGTTGTAGCCGACGAGCACGAACAGCAGCGCGACGACCGGGAAGAGCGGGGTGGCCAGCTCACGCCACCAGCCGAGCGACTCGCCCTTGCGGACCAGCAGGTCGGCGCCCCACATGACCAGGCCGAACTTGGCCAGCTCGGACGGCTGCACCTGGATCGGGCCGAGCCACAGCCACAGCAGGTCGGCCTGGATCGGCCCGAGCGAGACGGTGCCTTCGATCCGGGCCATCCGCCCGTACACGACGAGCAGGTCGAGCACGATCAGCAGCACGAACGCCGTGCCGAGGACCGGCTTGCCGAGCGCCCGGAAGGTACGCGCCGGCAGCCGCTGGCAGGCCCAGAACGCGACGAGCCCGATAGCGGCGAACACCGCCTGCTTCGTGATCATCGTGAACGCGTTGCCGTTGGTCGCGTACGCCTTCACGCTGGTCGCCGAGAACACCATCGTGAGGCCGATGATCAGCAGCAGGGCCGCGCTGGAGATCAGGAGGTAGTAGGACGCGAGGGGTCGCTGGAGCAGCCCGCGCAGCACCGCGAGCGGGCCGGCCTCGGCCTTGTCGTCCTCCCCCACGCCCTTATCATCGGCGCTCCAACACGCACAGCCCGGCTTCTGCTCGGGCGTGTCGCGTGCCGCGTTTCTTCCTGCCCACGCCCGCGTCTGGTCGCCCGTCGTCGCCCCAGGGCTCTAGAGAGCTTTCGAGTCGGGGGTGGCTTCGACCCCCCTTTTGGATTTGAGCTACCGCGATGTCCGTCGTGGTCCCGACCACTGCTCCCGCGGCCTCACCCGTCCGCCGCTGGTCACGCCCACCCGCCCCGGCCCGCCCCGGCCCGCGCATACGGTCCGCCGCTGACGCGGACATGGGCGAAATATGCCTCGAAGAAACGCCACGACGGGTAGCGAATCGAGTGGATCGTAGCTAGCTGACGCCGGTGAGGAAGTCCGAGTAGAACAGGCCGAGGCCGATCGCGACGCCGATGCCGGCGATGATCCAGAAGCGGACCACGATGTTGACCTCGCTCCAGCCGGCGAGCTCGAAATGGTGTTGCAGCGGCGACATGCGGAAGACGCGGCGGCCGGTCGTGCGGAACGAGATCACCTGGATCACGACCGACATCGTGATGATGACGAACAGGCCGCCGATGATGAGCAGCAGCAGCATCGTGCGGCTCGCCATCGCCAAGCCGCCGATCAGGCCGCCGAGGCCCAGCGCGCCGGTGTCGCCCATGAAGATACGGGCGGGCGACGTGTTCCACCACAGGAAGCCGACACAGGCGCCGGCCGCGGCGCCGGCGATCAGCGCTATCTCCAGCGGATCTCGCACGGCGTAGCAGTAGTCGGCCGTGTAGCTCGGGTCGGCGCACCAGTGGCGGTACTGCCAGAAGGCGATCAGCCCGTAGGCGGCGAGCACCATCACCGACGCGCCGGTGGCGAGGCCGTCGAGGCCGTCGGTGAGGTTGACGCCGTTGCTGGCGGCCATCACCACGAAGATGAAGATGATGACCGAGCCGACCTTCGTGACGTCGAACCACTCGATGTCACGGATGAACGAGATCTCGGTGCTGCCGACGGTCTCCGTGTTGGTGCTCGGGAAGTAGAGCGCGACCACGCCGAAGACGCCGCCGACGATCGCCTGCCCGACCAGTTTGTACCGGCCGCTGAGGCCACCGCTGTTGCGGCGCCGCACCTTCAGGTAGTCGTCGATGAAGCCGACCGCGCCGCAGAAGACGAAGAGCCCGAGCAGCACCAGCGCGGTGATGGTCGGGCCGACCTGGGCGATCTGCGCCTCGGGCAGGGTGGTGAGCGCGGCGTGACCGGCTACGTACGCCAGGCACGTGGCGATGATGAACGCCACGCCGCCCATCGTCGGTGTGCCCTTCTTGCCCTGGTGGGTCGCCGGGCCGATGGAGCGGATGGGCTGTCCCGCCTTCAGCGCGGTGAAGACCCGGATGGCGATGGGGGTGCCGAAGAGCGACACGAGGAACGCGACCGCGGCCGCGACGATGACCGCCCTCACGAATCGGCCCCTGGGCGCAGCGAGTCGACCACGTCCCACGTGCGATACCGCGAGCCCTTCACCAGCACGACGTCGCCGGAGCGCAGCTCGCGCCGCAGCGCCGCGACGGCCGCGCTCTGATCGGTAACCAGCACCGACTCTCCTCCCCACGTCGCCACCGCCACCGCGCCCTCGTGGATCGGCGCGGCGGTATCGCCCACCACGAGCAGCCGGTCGACGCCGAGCTCCGCGGCGAGCCGTCCGACCTCCTCGTGGCCTTCCCGTTCGTGCTCGCCCAGCTCGGCCATGTAGCCCAGCACCGCCACCGTGCGGCGACCCGCGCCGATGCCGACCAGCGCGTGCAGCGCGGCCGCCATCGAGGAGGGGTTGGCGTTGTACGAGTCGTCGATGACCGTGACACCGTCGGCACGGTCGAAGACGTCCATCCGGCGGTCGGAAACCACCCGCAGCTCGGAGAGGGCGGCGCCCAGCTCGGCCGCCGGAAAGCCGAGCGCGTGCGCGACCGCCGCGGCGAGCAGCGTGTTGCCCACCTGGTGGCGGCCCGCGATGCCGAGCCGCACGGGCGCCTCCCCGTCGGGGGTGACCAGCGTGTAGGCCGCCCGACCGGCGTCCACGACGACGTCCGCCGCGCGCACCGACGCGTCCGGCGCCTCTCCGGCCAGCACGACGCGGGCCGCGGTGCGGTCGGCCATCGCGCGTACCCGGGGGTCGTCCGCGTTGAGCACCGCGACACCACCCGCCGGCAGCGCCTCGACAAGCTCGCCCTTCGCCGCGGCGATCGCGTCGACCGAGCCGAACTCGCCGATGTGCGCCACCCCCACGTTGATCACCACGCCGATCTTCGGCGGGGCGACCTGGCAGAGGTGGGTGATGTGGCCGACGCCGCGGGCACCCATCTCCAGCACCAGGAAGCGGGTCTTCTCGTCGGCGTGCAGCACCGTGTACGGGTGGCCGAGCTCGTTGTTGAACGAGCCGGCCGTCGCCACGGTCGGGCCGAGCCGGGTGAGCAGCTGGGCGACGAGGTCCTTGGTCGTGGTCTTGCCGGACGAGCCGGTCAGCCCGACGATCGTCAGGTCCGGCAGGCGGTCGACCACGTACCGGGCCAGCGCGGCCATGGCGGCGCGCTGGTCGTCGACCAGCACCGCGGGCACGGGCACCGGATGTGACGCGAGCACCGCGACCGCGCCGGCCGCGACCGCACCCGCCGCGTAGTCGTGACCGTCCACCTTCTCGCCCGGGAACGCCACGAACAGCCCGCCCGGCGTCACCTTGCGGGAGTCGAACTCCACCGTGCCGGTGACCCGGGCCTCGGGGTCGGCGCCCTCCAGGCGGCCACCGACCGCGGCCGCCACCTCCGCGAGCGTCAACGTGATCACGCCATCACCTCCGCGAGCGCCGCGGCGAGCTCCACCCGGTCGTCGAAGGGCAGCACCTCGCCGCCGACCTCCTGCCCGCGTTCGTGTCCCTTGCCCAGCACCGCGACGATGTCGCCCGGCGCCGCCTTGCCGACCGCGAAGTCGATCGCCGCCCGCCGCCCCGCGACCTCGAAGACCTCGGCGCCGGAGGCGCCCGTCGCGCCGTCCAGCACGCCCCGCCGGATCGCCGCCGGGTCCTCGGTACGCGGGTTGTCGTCGGTGACCACCACGACGTCCGCGCCCTCGGCGGCGGCCCGGCCCATCAGCGGGCGCTTCGCCTTGTCGCGGTCGCCGCCGGCACCGATCACGCAGAACACCCGGCCGGTGGCGAGCTCGCGCAGCGCGGCGAGCGCGGCGACGATCGCGTCCGGCTTGTGCGCGTAGTCGACGACGCCGAGCACCGGCCCGGGCGCCTCGACCCGCTCCAGCCGCCCCGGAACGCCGGGGCAGGCGGCCACACCGCGGGCGGCGGTAGCCGGATCGACGCCGGTGGCGGCGAGCGCGGCGATGGCCAGCAGCGCGTTGGCGACGTTGTGCCGCCCGGGCAGGGAGACGCCGGCTTCGACGGGCCCGTCCGGGCCGATCGCCGTGAACCGCTGGGCGTACGCTATGCCCGAAATGTCGGCAGCCCGCCAGGTGGCGTCCGGCGAACCCGCCGCCGAGTACGTCACCGTCGCCGGCTTCATCAACGGCGTCAGTGCCCGGTCGTCGAGGTTGAGGATCTCCACCCGGCAGCGGCCGTCGAAGAGCTTCGCCTTGGCCGCGAAGTAGTCGTCCGCGTCCGCGTGGAAGTCGAGGTGGTCGAGGCCGAAGTTGGTATACCCGCCGACGTCGAAGCGCACCCCGCTGACCCGGCCCATCGCGAGGGCGTGGCTGGACACCTCCATCACCACGGCGGTCACACCCCGCTCGCGGGCGGTCGCGAGCAGCGCGTGCAGGTCGGTCGCCTCGGGCGTGGTGCGGACGCTGTCGACCACCAGGTCGCCCAGGCGCGTCTCCACGGTGCCGATCAGCCCGGTCACGTGGCCGGCGGCGCGCAGCCCGCTCTCCACCAGGTACGCGGTCGAGGTCTTGCCGGCCGTGCCGGTGACGCCGATGACCGTGAGGTGCGCGGTCGGGTCGCCGTAGACGGCCGAGGCGATCGGGCCGAGCGCCTCCCGGGGCTGGTCCACCACGATCGCCGGCAGCCCCGCCTCGGCCGCGGCGGGGGCGCCGGCCGGGTCGGTGAGCACCGCCACCGCACCGGCGCGGGCCGCGTCCGCCACGAACTCGCTCCCGTGGCGCCGGGCGCCGGGCAGCGCCGCGTAGAGGTCGCCCGCCCGTACGTCGCCGCTCGCGTGCGTCACCCCGCCGATCAGTAGGTCAGCCGCCGTGGTGGCGCCAACCAGCGCCGCGAGGCCGGCCAGGGGGCGCGGTGTCACCGTACGCGGACGGAGATTGCCAGGCACGGCGTCAGACCCTACCGGTTGGTGGCACGCCGGCCGTACAGCACGTCCGGCGGTTCAGGGGTAGACGACAAAGTTCGGCGGCTTCCCGCTGCTCACCGGTACCCCGAAGTGGGTGAGCGCGTACCCCATCATGTCGTGGAACGCCGGCGCGGTGACCTCGCCGCCCCCGCCGGCCGGCACGTGCGCGAAGACCGCGATGACGTAGCGCGGGTTGTCCGCCGGCGCCATGCCGACGAACGACGCGACGCTGCCGGGCACGTACTTGCCGTTGACCACGCGCGAGCCGGTGCCGGTCTTGCCCGCCACCCGGTAGCCGTCGACCGCCGCGTGGACGCCCGTGGCGCCCTTGACGGTGGTCACCGCCTCCAGCATCGTGCGCACCTCGCGGGCGGTCTCCGGCGTGATCACCTGGCGCCTGGTGGGCGGCGCGGCCGGCGTGCGCTTGCCGTCCGGGCCGATCGTCTCCTTCACCAGGTGCGGCTGCACCCACGTGCCGTCGTTGGCGATCGCCGCGTACGCCGCGGCCATCTGGAGCGGAGTCACCGCCACGCTGTGGCCGATCGGCACCGAGCCGTACGCCGAGCCGCTCCAGTCCTCCGGTGGCAGCAGCGCGCCGGACGCCTCGCCGGGCACGCCGACGCCGGTCGCCGTGCCGAGCCCGAACTTCTTCTGGTACTCGTACAGCTTCTCCTTGCCCAGCTTGTCGGCGATCGCGATGGTGCCGACGTTGGAGGAGTACGCGAGGATGCCCGGGATGCTCATCCGCCGGGGCGTCCAGTTGGTGTGCGAGTCCTTGAAGCGCTGGTCGCCCTTGATCACGTTCGGCCCCACCATGAACGTGTCGGTCGGCTTGACCGCGCCCTCTTGCAGCGCGGCGCTGATGGTGATCGCCTTGTGCACCGAGCCGGGGTCGACCACGAAGCTCGTCGCGGTGTCCTCGCGGTCCTCGGGCTTGCTCTTCAGCGGCTGGGCGGCGTCGTACGTCGGGTAGCTGGCCTGCGCCAGCACCTCGCCGCTGCGCACGTCGAGCACGACCGCCGCGCCGACGTACGCCTTCGCCTCCTGCATCCGGGCGAAAAGCGTCCGCTGCACCATGTACTGGAGGTCGCGGTCGATGGTCAGCTGGAGCGAGCTGCCCGGCTGGGCCTTGGTCTCCTGGTTGTAGCCGCCCGGGATCTCCGCGTCGAGCGCGCCCTGTCCCACCTCGAAGACCCGCTTGCCGTCGACACCGCGCAGCAGCTCGTCGTAGCGTGCCTCCAGCCCTTCCAGGCCGTTGAGGTCCTGGCTGGTGAAGCCGATGATGCTGGCCGCGAGGTCCTGGCCGGGCACCTGGCGCTGCTCGTCGCGGTCGACGATGATCCCTGGCAGGTTGAGCGCCTCGACCCGCCGGCCGTCGGCGATGGAGACACCACGCGCCAGGTACTCGAAGCGGGACGGGCCACCGCCGGGCTGCTTGCGCTTGGCCATCTTGGTCATCAACACCGACTTGGGTACGGCGATGAGCGGCTCGAGCGCGGCGGCCGTCTTCGGCAGGTCGGTGGCGAGCTCCGGGTCGACCGCCACATAGCGAGCCTCGACGCTCTGCGCGAGCACGGCACCGCCCCGGTCGTAGATGGCGCCGCGCGGCGCGGGCAGGACGACCCGGTCCAGCCGCGTCTCCAGACCCTTCGCCGCGAAGGCCGGCGACTCGGTGAACTGGAGTGTCACGATCCGGATCCCGATCGTGGCGAAGACCGTGAGCGCCAGCACCGTGCCCAGGCGCAGCCGCCGCCGCTGGTCCATCAGCCGCGGCGGGCGCCGCGGCCGCGCGGGCGCCCTCTTCCGCGGCGCCGCTGCCTTTTTCGCCGCCGCGGACGCCTTCGCCGCCGTCGTGCGCTTTCGAGGTCCGGGTACCGACGAGGGGGCGGCTTTCTTCGTGGCCCTCGGAGGAGTCTGTGGCGCCTCCGCCCGCTTGGGCTCCTCCCCAGGCGCGCGGCGGGCGTTGCGCGGCTTGCCGCCCTCGACCACTTGCAGCGCCGGCCGGAAGGGATCGGCGGTCCGCCCGGTGCGCGGCGTCCGCTCCCGCATCGTGCGGCCGCGCGGCGTGTACGCCCGCGCCTCGGAGATCCCGAAGCCGCGCTCCGCCGGTGCTTCGCCGGTCGACGCTCGCTCCGCTCGCGCGGAGTCGTCGGGCTTTCCACCCCGCCGCGTGGCGTCCGTGCCACGGGCGGAACCGCGCCGGGGCTCGTCGCTGCCCCGGCGCGGCACTGTCTCACCTGGGGTCTGGTCCTCGCGTCGCGTGCCCGCTCCGCGTGGACCAGACCCGGAAGACCCCGAAGGCCGCTGCGGCATCCTGACCTACTCCGTCGGCTGCTGGTTGGTGCCGGTCCCCTGCTGGGTGTTACCCGTGCCGCCCGCCTGGTCGCCGGTGCCCTGCTGGCCGGTGCCCGTGCCACCCGCCTGCTCGCCGGTGCCGGTGCCGGTGCCCTGCTGGCTGGTGATCGACGGCGCCTGCGTGGCGGGCGTCATCATGCCGGTCACCCGGCCGTCGGGCAGCCGGATCTGCACCGGGGTGCCCTGCACGAGACCCAGCCGGAGGGCCTGGGCGGTGAGGTTGCCCGGGTCCTCGGCCCGCGCGATCTCCTGCTTGAGCTGCTGCTCCTGCACGTCGAGCGCGGACTGCTGCTCGCGCAGCTCGCTCAGCCGGAAGGCGTTCTCGTTGATCTTCGTGTTGACCACGAGGATGCCCAGCACGCCGCCGACCACGACGACCAGGATCAGCGCGATGAACGGTGCCCGCGGCACCGCCACCGGCAGCGGCGGCGCGACCCGCAGCCACGGCACGACCTTGCGCTCCCGCGGTGCGCCCCCCGGCGCCGCGGAATCCCGCGCGGTGTCGATCGGCTCGGTCTTCAGCGCGGTGTTGCCGACCGTCCGGTGTTCCCGCTCCGCGGTCCGGCCCCCCGACCGCGGTGCTCCTGTCGTCTTGATCCTGCTGCTCCCGATGGCGTTCATGTCCCCTCCCCCTCTTCGATCCGGGCCGCGGCCCGCAGCCGCACTGATGCGGCGCGCGGGTTTGCCGCGACCTCCTCCTCGCTCGGTGGCTCGGCGCCGCGGCTGAGCAGCCGCAGCGTCGGCCCGGTGCCGGGCAGCTCGACCGGCAGGTCGACCGGCCCGGTGCTCCGTGCCCGCGCGGCGAGCGCCCGCTTGGCGATCCGGTCCTCCAGCGAGTGGTAGGACAGGACCACCGCGCGGCCACCCGGCGCGAGGGCGTCGAGCGCGAACGGCAGCGCCCTTTCCAGCGCGGCCAGCTCGCCGTTTACCTCGATGCGAAGTGCTTGGAACGTTCTCTTGGCGGGGTGCCCCCCGGTGCGCCTCGCCGCCGCGGGTATCGCGTCCCGCACCAGCGCGGCCAGCCGTGCCGACGAGGTGATGGGCGCCTTCGCCCGCTCGCGCACGATCGCCGCGGCGATCCGTGCGGCGAACTTCTCCTCGCCGTACACCCGCAGCACCCTGATCAGCTCGGGCGCCTCGTACTCGTTGACGACCTCCTCGGCCGTCCGGCCGCGGGTCTGGTCCATGCGCATGTCCAGCGGCGCGTCCTGCGCGTAGGCGAACCCGCGGTCGGGCGCGTCGAGCTGGAGGGACGACACCCCGAGGTCGAAGAGCACCCCGTCGACCCGCTCGTAGTCGAGCAGGTCGAGCACCCGCGGCAGCTCGTCGTAGACCGCGTGCACGAGGTGCGCGCGCCCGCGGAACGGCTCCAGCCGGGCCCGCGCGTGCGCGAGCGCCTCGGTGTCCCGGTCGAGTCCGATCAGGACGGTCCGGGGATGCGCCCGGAGCACCGCCTCCGCGTGGCCGCCGAGCCCGAGGGTGGCGTCCACGTGCACGGTCGTACGGTCACCCCGGTCGAGCGCGGGCGCGAGCAGCGCGAGGCACCGCTCCAGCAGCACCGGCACGTGCGTGCCGCGCAGCTCCCCCATCTCGACCCCCAGTGACCCGCCCGTGTGCCCATGCGCCCGGTGCCCGAAGAACCGTGCGCCGTACTGCCAGATCCCCATCCGCTCTTCCGTGAGCCTCCTTCGCGGGGAGGCCGGGACGCGCCTGACATCGGGGAAGAGACGTCAGGTGCAGGAGCGGCTGGAGATCTCGCAGTACGGCGTCTGCCAGCCCTTAGAGTCCTCCGGGCAGCACCCCCTCCTCGATGCCCGCGAAGTCGTCTTCGCTCTCGGAGAGATAGGTGTCCCACGCTTGCTTGTCCCAGATCTCCACCCGGCTGCTCGCACCGATCACGACGAGTTCGCGGCTCAACCCGGCGTACTCCCGCAGGTGGCCCGGGATCGTCACCCGGCCCTGCTTGTCGGGCACCTCGTCGTGGGCGCTCGCGAAGAACACCCGGCTGTAGGCCCGAGCCGCCTTGTGTGTCATCGGCGTCTCGCGTAGCTGGCCCGCGATCCGCTGGAACTCGGGTGCTGGGAAGACGTAGAGGCAGCGCTCCTGCCCTTTTGTGATCACGACACCTCCCGCCAGCTCGTCGCGAAACTTCGCCGGAAGGATCAACCGGCCCTTTTCGTCCAGGCGCGGGGTGTGGGTGCCGAGAAACATCGGCCCACCCCCTCGCCTCTGGCGGCTTTCGCGGAGCCGCTGTCCCCCGGGGCCGGCGGGTCCCTCCGGTGAGTAACCCTGCCACTGCGCCCCACTGTACTCCACTTCCCTCCACTCGCAACCGGAATCGCAGCGTTGCTCGGGTGACCCCCTTGACAAAACCGCACGTCAAATGCGGTGGAGGGCGGTGGAGGGTCCGGATGGCGACAGGCCGGAGGGGGCAACCGACCCCAGAGACGATCCAGGGCAAACCCGGATGGGCTTGCCCTGGATCGTTGGGGGGATGGGGTGATGTATCGGTGCCGGGGAGGGAAGTGGAGCGACTAGGCGAGCCGGCGCACCACGTAGTTGCTCGACCAGATCTTGTGCTTGCCGACCCGCACACCGGCGCGCGGCGAGTCGTACATGTAGCCGCCGCCGGCGTAGATGCCGACGTGGGTGCCGTACGAGCCGGAGCGGATCACGATCAGGTCGCCGGGGAGCGCCTTGTTCTTCGCCACGCCGGTGCCCGAGCGCTGCTGGTCGTTCGCCTTGTGCGGGAGCACCCGCCCGGCGGCCTTCTTGTACACGTACTTGGTGAAGCCCGAGCAGTCGAAAGCCGAGGGTCCTACGGCGCCGAACTTGTACGGCTTGCCGATGTGCTTGCGCGCTTCGGCGAGCACCTTGGCCCGGCTGGCGATCACCGCGACCGAGGTCCGGCCGGTGACCGTCCCCTTGTACGAGCCACGTCCGCTGTAGACGGCCCGGTACATGCGGCTCTCGTACGGCTTGATGGAGAGGATCGACTTGCCGGTGGAGTAGACCGGACGGGTGCCGGTGCTGACCCACTTCCCGCCCTTCCACACCTGGAACTGGACGGTGCCGCCCCAGACCGCCTTGCGGGTGCTCGGGTCGGTGATCGTGGCAGTGAGCACCAGCGTGTTGCCCCACGGCAGGCGGGCGGTGTTCGGCTTGATCGTCACGTGTGGAGTGACCGACGCGGCCGCCTGCGCGGCGGCGACGGTGGTGGTCGACACGGGCGCGGCTTCGGCGAGCGCGGGACCGGCCAGCAGCTGGCCGGCGCACACGCAGAGCCCGACGGCGAGCGCGAGCCGGCCGGCCCGCCTTTTCGCGGGCAGCCTGTGCCGGCCCGAACGGAGTTCGTGCACGGTATGTGTTCCCTCCGGCACGCCTGCGAGGTGAGCTGTCGGGTTCGGGCGGGAAGGATTGCCCGGCCGCCGTGGCGGCTTCACCCCAAGGCCTCAGCCCGGCCGGGTCTCCCCGGCGTGGGTCGGGACCGCAGATCCTGGGTCCCCCGTCCCCGCCCGCTATGCCGTTGTGTGGCTCCAAGGTCCGCACCGGACGAGCGGGCAGGGCTCGGCGTGTCTCGGCGGCGCGGCCGGGTGAACGACCCGGCTCAACGTTTGTAGCGGATGCCGTTCTCCACACGCTGTGACGAGAATCTTACGGAGCGAGTTTGGCACGCAAGAATATGAGCGGTCGTTAAGGCCACTGTCCTAAATGTCGCGACACTCTGTCGAACTCGGACTCACGCTTCGTTGATCGCTCACGGTGAGTATCGCCACACACATCGCGCGCGACGGACGGTTTCCCGACGGTCGAGTGGAGATCCAGACTGCGTTGGTAACCTCGCCTCCGTGACGGACGGCAAGATGCCCCTGCGGGCGAAGGTCGCCAGCTCGGTCTCCCGCACGGCGGCCGCCCTGTCGCGAGCGGCTGGGCGCGGCGACGGTTCGGTGATCGGCGGCTGGATCGGCCTCAAGATCGACCCAGACCTCCTCGCCCACCTCGCCGCGGGGCGCGCGATCGCCCTGATCTCCGGCACCAACGGCAAGACCACCACGACCCGCCTCGCCGCGGCCGCCGTGGGCGTGCTCGGGCCGGTCGCGACAAACGGGTTCGGCGCCAACATGCCGACCGGCCACACCTCCGCGCTCGCCAAGGCCGGCCAGACGCCGTACGCGGTGCTGGAGGTCGACGAGCACTACCTGCCCAGGGTGCTGGTCGCCACCGAGCCGCGCGTGGTGGCACTGCTCAACCTCTCCCGTGACCAGCTCGACCGGGCCAAAGAGGTCGCGATGATGGCCCAGATGTGGCGCACCGCGCTTGCCGAGCACCCCGGCGTGCACGTGGTGGCCAACGCCGACGACCCGATGGTCGTGTGGGCCGCCGCCGGTTCTCCCGCCGTCACGTGGTTTAGCGCCGGCCAGCGGTGGCATGACGACTCATGGGTTTGCCCCGAGTGCGGCTCGCCGATCGAGCGCCAGGCCGACCAGTGGTGGTGCACCGGCTGCTCGCTGCGCCGGCCGGTGCCGCAGTGGGTGGTCGAGGACGAGGGCGTGGTCGACCCGCGCGGCGCCTGGCACAAGATCTCGCTCCAGCTCCCCGGCCGGGTCAACCTCGGCAACGCGGCCACCGCGCTCGCCGTGGCGGCCCAGTTCGGCGTCCGCCCGACCGACGCGGTCTCCCGCCTCTCCACGGTCGCCTCGGTCGCCGGCCGGTACGCCCAGGTGGTCCGCGACGGCCGCAACATCCGGCTGCTGCTCGCCAAAAACCCGGCGAGCTGGCTGGAGGCGTTCGACATGGCCGATAACGCGCCGACACTGCTCTCGATCAACGCGCGCGACCCCGACGGGCTCGACACGTCGTGGCTGTTCGACGTCGACTTCAGCCCGCTGCGCGGCCGCCAGGTGCTCATCACCGGTGACCGTGCGTACGACCTGGCGGTACGCCTCGAGGTGAACGACGTGCGGTTCCAGCACGTACGTACCTTCGGCGAGGCGGTGCGGCTCGTGCCGCCCGGCCGGCTGGAAGTGATCGCCAACTACACCGCGTTCCAAGACATCCGAGCGGAGCTCGACCGTGTCCTCTGACAGCACCATCCGCATCGTCTGGATCTACCCCGACCTGCTGTCCACGTACGGCGACCGGGGCAACCTGCTCATCCTCGCCCGCCGAGCCGCGCTGCGCGGGCTGCCGGTGCAGACGCTGGAGGTGCGCTCCGACCAGCCGCTGCCCACCACCGCCGACATCTACCTGCTCGGCGGCGGCGAAGACGGCCCGCAGGCCCTCGCCGCCCAGCGGCTGATCGGCGACGGCGGCCTGCACCGCGCCGTGGCGCAGGGCTCGGTGGTGTTCGCGGTCTGCGCCGGCTACCAGCTGCTCGGCGGCTCGTTCTTCGCCAAGGGCACCCAGTACCCCGGCCTCAACCTGCTCGACTTCCACTCCGACCGGGGCCCCACCCGCGCGGTCGGCGAGCTCGGCGGCCCGATCGACCCGCGGCTCGGCCTGCCTCCGCTGACCGGCTTCGAAAACCACGGCGGCCGCACCCACCTTGGCGCCGGCGTATCCCCGCTGGCCCGGGTCACCACCGGCATCGGCAACGACGGCGCGACCGAGGGCGCGTGGCGCGGCAAGCTCCTCGGCACGTACTCCCACGGGCCCGCCCTCTCCCGCAACCCGGCCATCGCCGACCTGCTGCTGCGCTGGGCCACCGGCTACGACTCGCTCCCCCCACTCGACGACACGTGGTCAGACCGCCTCCGCGCGGAGCGCATGGCCGCGACGGCGGCCTCGTGATCGCCCGCCTGCGGGCGCTGGCCCCCCGCCTGCGAGCGTCGGCCCCCCGCCTGCGTGCGCTGGCGCCCCGCCTGCGGCAGCGGTCGGTGGCCCGCTTCACGCTGCTGCTCGCGATCCTGGTCCTCTTCGGCCTCACCGTGCTGCTGCTCCCCCAGCCCGACCTGGCCGACGCCCCCCGCCTGGTCGACCGCCTCGGCCCGCTCGCACCACCGGCGGCGGTCGTCGTGGGCGCGCTGATGATGGTGGTACTCGTCCCCCGCACGCTGGTGTCCTTCGCGTGGGGCGCGCTCTTCGGCACGGTCGGCGGCGCCAGCTACGCGCTCGGCGCCGCGCTGCTCGCCGCCCTGCTCGGCTTCACCGTCGGCCGCACGCTTGGCCGAGACTTCGTCGCCGAACGCGTCCGCGGCCGCCTCGCCCGCCTCGACGGCTGGTTCGCCCGGCAGAGCGTGCTCGGCGTGGTGACCGTACGCCTGCTCCCGGTCGGCGGCTTCGGCCTGATCAGCTACGGCTACGGCACGACCGGCGCGCGGCTGCGCCCGTTCCTGGTCGGCAGCGTGCTGGCGTCGATACCGTCCGCCTTCGGCTACGCGGCCATGGGCGCCGCGGTGGCCTCACCCGGCGACATCAACTGGTTCGCCATCGCCCCGGCCGGCCTCGGCCTGGTAGCCACCACGATCATCGTCACGAAGTGGCGCCGCTCCCGCCGCGCCGCCGCGGCAGCAGCCGCCTGATCTCTCTCCCGCGGGCGGCGGACACGCGGTCCCAAACTACGTAAAACGCCCCACACGACCACCTCACCGGGTGGTCGCTCGTTTACTCCTGGGCGGGTCGTATGCCCGCATCGCCGGTGCCCCCTGCGCCGGCCACTACCGCACGACAACGGGAGTGGTACGTGAGTGGGGGCACAAGGGTCCTCTGGGCCATCGTCATCGGGTTCTTCGCGCTGGCCATCACGGCCGCGATCATGCCGCCGTTCGTCGCCTTTCTGGGCGCTGTGGTGGCCGTTGCCGGATTCTGGCACGTGACGGCAAAAAAGCACGACGGACCGGTGCAGTGACCTGACCGGCCGCCGCCCGCGGGCGCCCGGGCCGCCCGCATGGCGGCCGCACGGACCGGCCGCGATGGCTTGACGGGCCGGGGTGTGCCCACCGGGCGGCGGCCCGCCCCGGGCCCGGCGGTCCGGCCGCCCACCCCGGACGGTCCGGCGCATTCGGACCCAATGGCCCCATGGTGTCGGGCGCCCAGCCAGTGACCCGGGCCACGTCCCGGCCCGGGGAATGGATCGGGTTACCGGCCGGTTGACATCCCCGGCACGCCGGAACCCCAACCGAGCGTGCCTTCGCGTTCGCGGCCAGTACGACGAGATGCCGCAAGCGCCGCCCGTGGCCCTCGCCGAAGAGCCCGCCGCGGAGCGACCATCCCCCAGCAAACGAAAGGGTTCCCCTGTGATGAAGCACGTCCTCGATCGGTGGCTGCCGTCCATCGACAGGAACCGGCTCCACCGGCCGGCCATGTTCGCCGCTGGGTTGGCACTCGCCGCCGGCACTGTCGGCGGCCCGGCCGCTATCCAGGCCGCCAACGACCCGGCCAGCGCGGCGCCTCCCGCCGCGACGGCCACCGTGGCCGCCAAGGCCGACGGCAAGCCGGCGAACACCGCCAAGAAGCACACCGCCCCCGCCAAGAAGGCGGTCCCGGCGAAGGCCGCCGCCCAGGTCCGCTTCGGCTACCAGGAGCAGAGCACGTACTACTTCTGCGCCCCGGCGGCGACCCGCATCGCGCTCTCCGCGCGTGGGCCCGCGCCGAGCCAGTACGACCTGGCGAAGAGCCTGGGCACCACCGAGAACGGCACCAACTCGGCGCACGAGACCACGCGCGTGCTCAACAAGGTGAACGGGACCGACTTCTACCGCACGCGGGAGATCCCCGGCCCGTCCGCCAAGCCCGCGGAGATGGACCGCCTCCAGGCGGACGTCATGCGCGCCCTGAGCCACGGCTACCCGGTCGTGGCGAACATCAAGGGCACCGCCACCGACGTCAACGGTAAGGCGCACTCGTACGAGGGTGGGCACTACCTGACCATCGTCGGCTACCGCGACCAGGGCCGCACCGTGCGGATCGCGGACCCGTTCGACACCTCGAACGGTGGCACCTACTGGATGAGCACCATCTCGGCCGCCAACTGGATCGCCGAGCGCGGCTACAGCGCCTGACGATCCACAAGGGACCAGTACGATCGGCCGCGGCCGGCGCGAAGCCGGCCGCGGCCGCATACTCTGGACAGATGGCAGCCGTACCCACCCTCACGGCCGAAGGCGTCGAGCGGGTCGCCCCGCCCGGCGACGCACCGATCGCCGAGGTGGCCGCCGGCATCACCCGCGTGGGCCACGCGCTCGCCGAGCGGGCCACGACCACCAACTGGGTCTGCTCCCCCCTGTCGCTGGCATACGCGTTCGCCATGGCACGTGCCGGCGCGGGCGGCGAGACGGCGGCGGAGATCGACCGCGTGCTCGGCTTTCCGGCGGAGGGCACGCACGCGGCGTTCAACGCGATCTCGCGGCAGGCCGCCACCGACCACGTGCGCGTCGCCAACGGCCTGTTCACCCAGCACGGCCTGCCGGTCGGCGCGGAGTTCCTGGAGACGCTGGCCACGCACTACGGCACCGGCGTGCACCCGGTCGACTTCGCCCGCGACGGCGCCGAGGTCATCAACGCGTGGGTGCACGACACCACCGCCGGCCGCATCCCGCGCCTCTTCGACGCCCTCTCCCCCGCCACCCGCCTGGTGCTCGCCAACGCGATCTACCTCAAGGCCCCGTGGCGGCACCCGTTCGCCGAGGGCGAGACGACCCACGAGCACTTCGCCGCGGCCGGCGGGCCGGTGCGGGTGCCGATGATGCACCTCACCGCCGACCTCGCCTACGCCGCCGGGCCCGACTGGCAGGCCGTCGAGCTCCCCTACAAGGGCGCCGACCTCGCCATGCGGCTCATCGTGCCGGCGGACGACCAGGCGCCGGACGCACTGCTCGCGCCCGACCTGCTCGCCGCCGTGACCCGATCACTCGTCCCGACCTACGTCGGGTTGGCCATGCCGCGGTTCGATTACGGCTCGCACATCGATCTTGTACCACCGCTGAAGTCCCTCGGCCTGCGGACGGTCTTCGCGCCGGAGGCGGACCTGGGCGGCATCCACCCCGGGCTCCGCGTCGACGGCGCCGTGCAGCGGGCGACGATCACAGTGGACGAGTGGGGCACCGAGGCGGCCGCCGCCACGGGGTTGATGATGCTCACCTCGATGCGCCAGCCACCGACCACAGTGGTCAGTGCCGACCTGCCGTTCGCCTTCGCCATCACGCACGTGCCGACCGGGGTGCCGCTCTTCGCCGGCGTCGTCGGCGACCCGAGCGACACTAAGGGCGGACGCCAGCAGCCACCCAGATAGTCACCACCGCGAGCAGCTCGCCCGCGTCGGCCGCGCGGTCGACCGCCGCCCACCACGGGTCCCACAGCTCCTCCGGGATGAACCCGGCCTCGCGCGGGATGCTCCGGTTGAAGAGGGGGATCACCGTGCTGGCGTCGTCCGGGTCGGTAAACCACAGCGGCACCGGCTCGCACACCACGTCGACGAGACCGGCGCGCACCAGGCGCCGGCGGAGCGTGCGCCCCATCGTCGGCTGGTGCTGGCGGGCGACCATCGCGCCCTGCCACATCCGCGACACCAGGTCGTCCGGCAGCCCGTCGCTGGCCAGCGAGAGCCAGTCGGTGTCGACGAGGCACACCCGCCCGCCGGCGCGGGTCACCCGCACCAGCTCGGCGACGCCCGCGTCCGGTTCCCCCATGTGCTGGAGCACCCGCTCGGCCCGTACCCCGTCGAATGTCTGGTCCTCGAAGTCGAGGGAGAGCAGGTCGCCGACGGCGTAGGTCACCCGGGCGTCGCCGGCGCGTCCGGTGGCGACGGCGATGGCCGCGGCGGAGGCGTCCACGCCGACGACCTGACCGCCCGGGGCGACGGCCGCCGCGAGGTCACGCGCCACCTCGCCCACCCCGCACCCGGCGTCGAGCAGGCGCTGCCCGGGCCGCGGGTCGAGCGCCCGCTGAGCGGCGGCCCGCACCCGGCGCATCTGCGGGTCGGCGGCCATCCGTTCGAGCGCATCGAAGATCATCGCCTGCATCGGCGGCGGCATGTCGTCGATCGTCGCGAACGGCGTGCGCTCCGGCACCTCGCGCGTCATCGCTGCGCCGCCCATCCGTAGCCGGTGCGCAGCTCCTGCGCCACCGCCTCGAAGCGCACCCGGTCGAGCACCGCGCCCTCGCGGCGGATGCCGTCTTCGTCGACGGTGAGCACCCGGTCGAGCCGCACCCAGCTGGGGCGGTGCTCGCGATCCCAGGCGCCGGGGCCGAGCGCGTACCAGTGGCGCTGCCCCTCGCGGTCGTTGTTGCTGGAGAGCATCAGGCCCAGCAGCGTGCGCCCGTCGCGTCCCACCACCAGCACCGGGCGGTCCTTGCCCTGCCGCGGGTCGTCCTCGTAGGCCACCCAGGTCCACACGATCTCGCCCGGATCGGCGTCGCCGTCCAGGTTGGGCGCGTACACGAGAGTGCGGCCGCCCAGGGCGGCCGGCTGCGGCCGGGGCCGCTTGCGCAGCCTGGCGGCGACGCTCTTCAGGAGGTTGCTCACGGCGTGCACCATATCCGGAATTCGATCTCGACCGGGTCTGTTGGTTGAGAACATGACTACTTCTACGGCTTCCACCGCGACCCGCGGCCGGGTACGGGTGGAGCAGGGCGCCAAGCGGGTCCGCGTGGTCTTCAACGGCCAGGTGATCGCCGACACGACCAAGCCGGCGTACGTGTGGGAGAGCCCCTACTACCCCACCTACTACCTGCCCCTCGCCGACGTGGCCGCCGGTGTGCTCGAGCCCACCGGTCGCGCCAAGCACTCCCCCAGCCGCGGCGACGGCCAGTTGTACACCGTGCGCGTGGGCGACCGCGAGGCCGTGGACGCCGCCCTCCGCCACGAAGACTCCCCGATCGACGAGCTGCGCGAGCTGGTCCGCTTCGACTGGGACGCGATGGACGAGTGGCTGGAGGAGGACGAGCCGGTCTACGTACACGCCCGCGACCCCTACACGCGCGTGGACATCCTGGCCAGCTCCCGCCACGTACGCGTCGAGGTCGACGGCGTCACGGTCGCCGAGTCGAGCCGTCCGTACGTGCTCTACGAGACGGGGCTGCCGCCCCGCTACTACCTGCCGATGGTCGACGTGCGCCTCGACCTGCTCCAGCCGTCGGCGACCGAGTCGTACTGCCCGTACAAGGGCAAGGCGACGTACTGGTCGGTGCGCGCGGGAGACACGGTCCGCGACGACGTGGTGTGGACCTACCGCACCCCGCTCCCGGAGAGCCAGAAGGTGGCCGGCCTCCTCTCCTTCTGGACCGGCAAGCCCGGCGTCACCGTGTACGTGGACGGCGAGCCGATCAAGTAAGCAGCAGCACGGCTTCGCCTCGCCACCCGGCACCGTCACGGCTGAGCAGGACACCGACCGGCCCTTCCGCCGGCGTGACGGTGGCGGGCGGCGAGCCGGAGCCGAAGACCATCGTCACCTCGGCCCGCCGCCCACCGTGGTCGATCTGAAGGTGGATGTGTGCCGGCGGCGCGTTCGCCTCGGGGTACTGCGCCGGCCGGATCGTCTCCAGCCGGAAGCGTCCACTGTGGTCGGTCTGGCCGCGCGCCTCGTAGAAGCAGCAGTCGTCCCCGCCCTTGGGACCGTACAGCCCGCGCGCGTCGGTGTGCCAGATCCGCAGCGGCGCACCAGGCACCGGCTGGCAGCCCCGGTCGAGCACGACCGCGTCGATGGCGAGCACGTCACCGCCGGCGGTGGCCTGGGGCACCCCTTCGGTCGGCCCCGGCGTGAGGGTGACGTCGGCCCTGCCGAACGCGGGCCGCGCGCATCCCGACGCGCCGCTCGGGCTAGCGCTCGTCACCACCGGCGCCGGATCGCCACCGTCGCACGCGACGACCCCGCCGAGCCCGATCACCGCGACGGCGATGCCATGGATGGAGCGCTCGATCATGTCGCCTACGAGTCACGAGGGCGCCCTTCGGTTCCCGCCCATTCCCGCCGCAACATTCATGCAACCCCATTGGCACGGAATGCCAATTCACGGAAATCCCGGAGTGCCATCGCGCGCTAAGCTATCGTACGTCTGAACGTCGGCTTGTCGATGCTCACCGACAGCAGCAATCCACTCTCCGGATCGCGATCTGCCATGTAGCTAGTTGACACTTCCGTTCCGCCGGTATCAGCGCCATACTGTATGGGCTGGTTCTCCTCGGATCAGCGCTGCTTCCAGGCATCGCCTGCAGCCCAGACGCTTGTCCCTCGGAAGCGCCGCGAAAGCCCTCCGATGCTGCGGAGGGCTTTCGTGTCATTTGGGCGCGGAGCCCCAATGCGCATTTCCTGCGATCCATCCGATTCTTCACGCTCACAGCACGTAATCTCGACGGCAGACCGAGTCACCGTACGGGATTCAGCGGCAGCAAACGCCCCGCATGTGACGCGGCGCGCTCCCCATGGGCTGCAGGCAGAGAGGGTGCCAGAAGATGACGAGACGATTCCCACCAAGACACTACGCGCATTCAATCGCGCTACACCCCCACCGCCGCACGAGACGCCCGGCAAACGTGATCTTGGTCATCGTGATCCTAGTGCAGTCGGTCGCGCTGGCCGCGTTGGGCTGGGACGCCCCAGCCATCGTCTCGATCATCGTGACGACGGCCGCCCTGCTCGGCTCCACCAGGGTGTTCTGCCCACTACACACCTGAAGCCGTAGGCGTAACAACCATCTCGGTCAGGCCGCACGCGCGGCCTGACCGCCAAGGTCACCGATGATGCGGCCGATCACCGCACCAGTCTCCTCGGCCGGCAGAGCAAGGCCCTCCAAATCCCAGAAGCCGGACAAGTAGAGAGCGAGTTCCTCCCCGTCATCGCGATCGAGGATGTAACCCCGTGGATTTTCCACGAATAGAAGCGCCTCGACGTTGGCCTCCCTGAACTCCAGGATCACAAACGGGGATCGCATGTTGCGATGCACCCCGACCTCAAACGGCAGGATCTGGATCGTGATCTGGGGAAGTTCCGCCTGCTCACGGAGGTATGCCAACTGCGCGATCATCGTGTCTCCAGGGCCAACCCGGCGACGCAACGCCGATTCGTCGACGATGAAGAACATTTCAGGCGCCTCGGGCTGGCGGAGGAGTTCCTGCCGGGCCAACCGTGCCTCGATCTGGCGGTCCATGATGCGTCTCGATGTCCCCGGCGGGGCAAGGGTCTCTATAACCGCCTGCGCGTACGCCTCGGTCTGCAAGAGCCCAGGGACGAAGAGCGGCTCCCACTGCCGCACGACCGAAGCGGAGCCCTCGTAGTTGAGGTAGGTCAACATCTCAGAGCTGAGGACGTCGCGGTGACGGGACAGTGGCGACTTACGCGCGATCTGGGCCCATCTCGTCAACTCGCCCACCTGATGAGGATCACGGATCTGGTACATGTCGAGGAGAGCGCGCAGGTCAGTGGTGGAAACTCCGACTGCGCCACCCTCGATCCTCAGCAGCTTTGACACCGACCAATCCTGAGCCTCGGCGACATCCTTCTGGCTGAGCCCTTTCGCGACGCGCGCCTCCCGCAAAGCGCGCCTCAGTCGCAACCGACAGATGGACGGATCGAGTGACTCTGCCATGGCTGGGTTCCCCTCGCAAAAGATCGCACAAACGGCGATCACGGATCGCCGTCACTAGCAGTATGACAACTAGCGATGCGCTAGTCACCATCTGGAAGCGGCGCAATGCCGATCCCACCCCCTACCGACGATCAGGACAGAATGCACTAGGAGAACTGACATTGAGATATATGAATATCAATTTGATCTCAAGATACGGTATTTGTCAGACTTTTCCAACCTACGACCACCTCCACACGCTTGCCGATCCCAGCAAGCAAGACGACACGCCGGGGAAACTTGGCCTCACGCCCATTTTGTGTTAGTTAGTGCCCGGTGATCACCTACCGCGCCGAGGGTGGCGATACGACCCACGACGGGCTCGTCGTCCGATGGGCAAGCTACGCCTGGAAGAAGAGCAGTCGCAGTGCCGCTGGCAACGGCAACTGCGTTGAGATATGCATCTTAGAAGATCGGGTCGGTATCAGGGATTCCAAGGCGGAGCCGGGCGGCTCCGTCTTGACCGTTAGCAAACAGAGCTTTGCGAGCTTTCTCGACGCGACAAAGTGCGGCGTTTTCGACCGTCCGACGTACGGCTCTTAAACAATCCATCTATACGACAAACATCGCAACCACCAAATAGCCCGCCGACTGACCTCGGCGGGCTTCACATTGCCCCCAAACCAACAACCGGAACGCTCGTGGGAAAATGAACCTCGGCTCTTGAGAAGAAGGGGACCACGATGACGTGGCGGGATACCGCGCTGGCGCGGCGGCTCGGTCTGCGGGTGCCGATCATCCAGGCACCCATGGCCGGCGGCATCTCCACGCCCCGCCTGGCCGCCGCCGTCGCCAACGCGGGCGGCCTGGGCTCGATCGCCGGCGCCATGCTCACCCCCGACGCGATCCGCGCCGCGATCGCCGAGTTCCGCGCGGCCAGTGACGGCCCACTCGCGGTCAACCTCTTCGCGCCGCTCCCCCGCCCCACCACCGCACGGGTGGCCGAGTGGTCCGCCCTCACCGGTGTCGCGCCGCCCGAGAGCTTCCCGGCGGCGCCCGACTTCGCCGACCAGCTCGCCGCCGTCGTGGGTGAGCGGGTGCCGGTGTTCAGCTTCACGTTCGGCATCCCGCCGTTGGACGGCGTCGACGCGTTCACGGTCGGCACGGCGACCACCGTCGAGGAGGCCCTCGCGTTGGAGCGGGCCGGTGTGGACGCCGTGGTGGCGCAGGGGTACGAGGCGGGCGGCCACCGCGGCACGTTCCTGGCGCCGGTGGAGCGGTCGCTGGTCGGCACGCTGACCCTGGTGCCGCAGGTGGTCGACGCGGTGTCGGTGCCGGTCATCGCCTCGGGCGGCATCATGGACGGCCGGGGCGTCGCGGCGGCGCTGGCCCTGGGCGCGCAGGCGGTGCAGCTCGGCACGTGCTTCATCCGCTGCCCCGAGTCCGGCGCGAGCGAGGCCCACAAAGGAGCCCTGGCCGGTGCCGAGACCACGGTGACCAAGGTGCTCACCGGGCGGCACGCGCGGGCGGTTCGTACGCCGCTGGTCGACCGCCTCGAGGCCGCGGGCCTCCAGCCGCCGGACTACCCGCTGCCGCGCTACTTGAGTCCGGAGCCGCCGATGTTGGCCGGCCAGGGCGCCACCTGGAGTCGCGCCCTCCCGGCCGCGGAGCTCGTCGCCGCCCTGGAGCGGGAGGCCACTCAGCTGGGCTGACCGCCGAGCAGCTCGGAAAACGGCGTCGGCTCGTCGAACGGGTCCGCCACCACCGGCGGCTCGCGGCGCTCGATCTCGACGGCGAGCTCCGCCGCCGCCCGCTCGATGCGGGCCGCGAGCGGGCCCTGCGCGGTGGCGCCGCCCCAGTCTTCGGGCGCGGCGAACACCGACGTCGGCACCACCACCGCCCGCAGGTGGGCGAAGAGCGGGCGCATCGCGAACTCCAGCGCCAGCGAGTGCCGCGCCGTGCCGCCGGTCGCGCCGATCAGCACGGGCTTGTCGACCAGCGCGCCCTCCGGCAGTACGTCCACAAAGGACTTGAACAGGCCGCTGTACGACGCGTTGAAGATCGGCGTGACCGCGACGAGGCCGTCGGCGCGGGCGACCGCGTCGAGCACCCGTTCCAGCTCGGGCGAGGGAAAGCCGGTCAGCGTGTGGTTGGTCAGGTCGTGCGCGCGGTCGCGCAGCTCGACCGTCTCCGCGTCCGCGTCCAGCCGGCGGCGGGTGGCCGCCGCCAGCTGGTCGGCGAGCAGCCGCGTCGAGGACGGCTGGCTCAGGCCCGCGGAGACCACCACGAGGGAACGCCGGCTCACGCGTCGATCCCAGCAGAAGCAGCGGCGACGGCCGCCGCGGCGGCGCGGAGCGAACCGTGCGTCGGCGCGTCCGGCACGTGCGCGGGGCGGCCCGCGGCCATCTCCCGCCGCAGCACCGGCACGACCTCCTCGCCCAGCATGTCCATCTGCTCCAGCACGGTCTTGAGCGGCAGGCCCGCGTGGTCCATGAGGAACAGCTGCCGCTGGTAGTCGCCGAAGTGCTCGCGGAACGTCAGCGTCCGGTCGATCACCTGCTGCGGGCTGCCCACGGTCAGCGGCGTCTGCTCGGTGAACTCCTCCAGCGACGGCCCGTGCCCGTACACCGGGGCGTTGTCGAAGTAGGGCCGGAACTCGCGGACCGCGTCCTGCGAGTTGCGCCGCATGAAGACCTGGCCGCCGAGGCCGACGATCGCCTGGTCGGCGGAGCCGTGGCCGTAGTGCTCGAAGCGCCGCCGGTACAGCTCGATCATGCGCTTGGTGTGCTCGACCGGCCAGAAGATGTTGTTGTGGAAGAAGCCGTCGCCGTAGTAGGCGGCCTGCTCGGCGATCTGCGGGCTGCGGATCGAGCCGTGCCACACGAACGGGGGCACGCCGTCGAGCGGCCGGGGCGTCGCGGTGAACGACTGGAGCGGCGTGCGGTACTTGCCCTCCCAGTCGACGACGTCTTCGCGCCACAGGCGGTGCAGGAGTGCGTAGTTTTCCACCGCGAGCGCGATGCCGTCACGGATGTCCTTGCCGAACCACGGGTACACCGGGCCGGTGTTGCCGCGGCCCATCATGAGGTCGACGCGGCCGTCGGCGAGGTGCTGGAGGTACGCGTAGTCCTCGGCGATCTTCACCGGGTCGTTCGTGGTGATGAGCGTGGTGGCGGTGGAGAGGATCAGCCGCTCGGTGCGCGCGGCGATGTACCCGAGGAAGGTGGTCGGCGAAGAGGGCACGAAGGGCGGGTTGTGGTGCTCGCCGGTCGCGAAGACGTCCAGGCCCACCTCCTCGGCCTTGAGCGCGATCGTCACCATCGCCTTGATCCGCTCGTGCTCCGTCGGAACGGTGCCGTTTGTCGGGTCGGGCGTGACGTCGCCGACGGAGAAGATCCCGAACTGCATGTCACCCATCCTGCCTCTAGTCCTGCTTTCGTTCAACTTTGAACTAGATGCCGATGACCGCTATTCCCCAGCATTTCCAGCTGCTCCGCCGCACGGCTGCCGGGCACCGCCGTGTACACGAGGAGCTTGTGCGCGTCGCTCTCCGCCACGAAACCCTGGCAGTCGAGCTCGATCACGCCGAGCTCGGGGTGGACGATGCGTTTGGTGTCCATGCGCCGCACCGCCACCTCGTGCCGCTCCCACAGCGCCACGAACTCCGGGCTCGCCGCGGTGAGGCTCGTCACGATCTCCCCCACGAACGGGTCGTGCCCGCGCCGGGCCGTCGCCGCGCGCAGGTTGGCCACCAGCACACGGCTGTGATACCCGTGATCGGCCTCGGGATAGACGAGCCGCGCGGCCGGATCGGCGAACCACCGCCAGACGAAGCTGCGGGCCAGCCCGGTGTACCCGGTCTGGTCACCGAGCAGCGCGACGGCGAGGCTGTTTTGCGCCAGGGTCTCGCCGAGCTCGGTGATCACCACGGCCGGCGTGTCGTGCAGCCGGTCGAGGATGCGCAGCGTGGCGGCGTGCACGGCGGCGGAGGGCGCGTGCCTGGGCGGGACCCGGTGGCCGGCGAGCAGGTACAGGTGGTCACGCTCGTCCGGCCTCAGGCGCAGCGCGCGGGCGATCGCGGCCACCATCTGCTCGGACGGCTGCGAGCCGCGCTGCTGCTCCAGGCGGCTGTAGTAGTCGGTCGACATGCCGGCGAGCAGCGCCACCTCCTCGCGGCGCAGGCCCTGGGTGCGCCGGCGCACACCGGCCGCGAAGCCCACGTCGCGGGGCAGGAGCGCCTCCCGGCGCCGGCGGAGGAAGTCTGCGAGCTGGGCCCGATCCACCCGCCAAGGCTATCCAGGGAGAGCCGCTCCCTGGTAAACCTCGCCCTGCCACACCGCGCCCGGCCGCCACAGGATCGACGGCATGGAGAACCGAAAGCTTGGCACGACCGGCCCCACCGTCTCGGCGCTCGGCCTGGGCGCGATGGGCATGTCCGACTTCTACGGCCCGGCGGACGAGGCCGAGAGCATCGCCACCATCCACGCCGCGCTCGACGCCGGCGTCAACCTGGTCGACACCGGCGACTTCTACGGCTCCGGCCACAACGAGCTGCTGATCGGCCGGGCGCTGCGCGACCGCCGGCGCGAGGACGTGGTGATCAGCGTGAAGTTCGGCGGCATGCGCACCCCGGACGGCGGCTTCCAGCCGGTCGGCGCCGACGTGGGCGCGGCGGCGGTGAAGGACCGGCTGGCGTACACGCTGCGCCGGCTCGGCACCGACTACATCGACGTATACCGGCCCGCGCGCCTCAACACCGGCATCCCGATCGAGGAGACCGTCGGCGCGATCAAGGAGATGATCGACGCGGGGTACGTGCGCCACGTCGGCCTCTCCGAGGTGGGCGCCGAGACGATCCGCCGGGCGGCGGCGGTGCACCCGATCGCCGACCTTCAGATCGAGTACTCCCTGATGTCCCGCGGCGTCGAGGACCGGATCCTGCCGGTCACCCGCGAGCTGGGGATCGCCGTCACCGCGTACGGCGTGCTGTCGCGCGGTCTCCTATCCGGCCACTGGCGGCCGGACCGGGAGCTTGTCGCCGGTGACTTCCGCGGCCACGCCCCGCGCTTCCAGGGCGACAACCTCGACGCCAACCTCCGGCTCGTGGAGGCGCTCCGCGCGGTCGCCGACGAGCTGGGCGGCACGGTGGCGCAGGTGGCGATCGCCTGGGTGCTCAGCCGCGGCGACGACATCGTGCCACTGGTCGGCGCGCGCACCCGCGAGCGGCTGGCCGAGTCGCTCGACGCGCCGGCGCTCAAGCTCGGCCCGGCGGAGCTCGCCCGAATCGAGGCGGCCGTGCCGGCGGCAGCGGTGGCCGGCACCCGCTACGACGAGACGCACATGGCGATCCTCGACAGCGAGACATGATCGGCCAGGGCGCGCATGTGTCGAATAGAATTCGGCCGTGGACGAGGTTGATCGTGCGATCGTCAAGCACCTCCAGCAGGACGCCCGGCAGACCAACCGCGAGCTGGCCAGCAAGCTCGGCATCGCACCGTCCACCTGCCTCGAGCGGGTGCGCGCCCTCCGCGAGCGGGGTGTGATCACCGGCTACCACGCCGAAATCAGCCTGGCCGCGCTCAACCGCCACGTGCAGGCCCTGCTGCACGTACAGATCCGGCCGCTGAGCCGGGCCGTGATCCAGGACTTCAAGGCCTTCGTGGCGGCACAACCCGAGGTGATCTCGGTGTTCGTCGTCTCCGGCGGCGACGACCTGATCGTGCACGTGGCGGTGCCGAGCGTCGACGGCCTGCACGCCTTCCTCATGGACCGCCTCAGCAAGCGCCGCGAGATCGTCGGCTTCCGCAGCTCGGTGATCTTCCAGCACGCCCACAACCAGGTGATCGACCCGCTCTGAGCCACCGCGACCAGGAGTCTGGCGAGTTTCTGGCGACAGATTTGCCCACGCTCGCGTCAGCTGAAGACCGTATGCTCCCGCGGGCACCGCTCCCGGCCGGCGGCTCGCAGACCGAGCCGAACCCCCCGGCCGTCCACTGCCAGGCCCGCGGTGCAAGCCCCCGGGCGAGACCATGATCGGCTTCGCACGGTGGTGGCGACTGTGGGTTTGTCCCCGGCCGCGAACGACGATGACCGGCGGACCGCCGGCCCCGCTTCCCACTGTTTGGGGAGGTAGCTCAGCATGTGGGCGGCGCCATGATCGTTAACCCGAAACCCGCGTGACACGCCGGCACGAACGCGGGTTTCGGGCTAACGATCACCGACGCGCCGTGGACACCGGGTCCGACCAAGCCTTGCTTGGCCGGGCCCCAAGCCAGCCAAATCGCGAAGTCAAGGGTCTGAGTACCACGATCCGGGAGCTGCTACATCTTCGTGGCGTAGTCGGCGCACCACTGGAGGAGGATCTCGCTGCCTTCCTTGGACTGGGCGTGCTCCTCCCGGGTGGTGCAGGTCTGCGAGAAGGTGATGCGGGTGCGGCCGCCCTCGTCGGCCAGGTCCATCGCCATCGGGGAGGGGTGCGGGCCGGCACCGTCCATCGTGGTCACCAGGCGTTTGTTCGGTATCACCTCCACGTACGCGCCGGTCATCGGGGTGCCGCCCGACATCGTGATCTTCCAGGCGCCGCCGGGGCGCACGTCGATCTCGGCCGCGCCGGGCGTGGTCTGGAAGACGCCGGCGTAGTGCTCGGCCTCCGTCCACATGCGCCAGACCTGCTCGACCGGCGCGTCCACCACGCGGGACACCGTGTACTCGTAGCCGCTCATGTCCGTCTCCCTCGCCTCGCATCGCGGTTATTTCCGACGCTGGGTTGGACGGCTCGGGGCGGCCGGACTCATCGGTGGCGGGTCAGCAGGTGCGGTAGACGTAGTCGGCCATGTCTCGGTAGGGCGCGACGTCGGCGATCGTGCGCCGGGTCGTGCTGGCCGTGAAGAGCGGGGTGTCGGTCGAGCCGGTCTCGTTGATGAACGTGACCGAGCCGGTCGACATGCGGTAGTGCACCGAGGCCGTGCGGTTGCGCCACCCCCACGTGCCGAGGTCCTGCGCGCCGCAGTCGCTGAGCTTGCCGCGCGGGTACGTGTAGTTGGTGCCGTCGTAGAAGCAGAACCAGTTCGAGGGGCAGTCCGGCGCGGCGGCGGCGAGGTCGGTCCGGACGACGGTGACGACGAACTTGCCCCCGCTGTACGCGATGTCGGCCGGGCCGATCTGGGTGCCTCCGGGGTGGGCCTTGAGGTAGGCGTCGACGCGGTCCTGTACGTCGGCCGCGCGGGCGGGGGTGGCGGTGGCGGCGAGCGCCACGGCGATGGTGGCTGCGGTCAGCAAGGCCGCTACAGGCCGTGCTCGTGCAAATGCAGAGAGCAACATGTCACCCACGGTAAGCGTCTCATTACCGTCGATGCCAGGCTGTTGTCGCCAAATGGGCAAAGGCACACGCGGCCCGGGTCAGCCGGAACGATGAATTTCCGCGATTGTGGGTCACGGGGAGGCAGTTGGCGACATTAACCAATCGGGTGATCAGCAGCGGGGGGCTTTGACGCAGGCTGCGATCCATCAAGGAGTCCATTGTGGGCACCGAAGGGGTGCGGGACGAAGCATGGCACGACGAGCTCTACCGGCGTTACCGGCAGCGGGTGATGGCGGTGGCGGCGTCGTTGTTGGGATACCAGTACAGGCACGAGGCCGAGGAGGTCGCGCAGGAGACGTTCACGACGGCGTGGGAAAAGCGCCACAGCTTGGGTGACGACCCTTGGCCCTGGCTGTACGTGACCACGCGCAACCACGTCTACAACCGGCAGCGGCTGCACGTGCGGCTGCTGCGGGCGCTGACCAGGCTGGGGGAGCCCGGGCCGCCGCACGACGGTGGCCTGCGCGCCTGGGAGCAGCGGCACGACTTCGCGCCCGCGTGGCGGGCGATCAGCGCCGAAGACCGTGAGTTGCTCCAGCAGCGCTACCTGCACGAGATGAGTGACGACCAGATCGCGGCGGTGCTCGGCATCGCGCCGGCGGCCGCCCGCAAGCGCGTGCAGCGGGCCCGCGGCCGCCTCCGCAAGATCATCGAAGACATGGACAACGATCTTCCAGCGGGCGCAGCCCTGCCGGCGGGTAGGGCCGGGTCTCTGGCGCCCGCCGGCGCCCGGAAGGGGAAGTGATGGGACACATCGAGGAGGAGCACGTCGACGAGGTGGTGCGCCAGGTCGTGCTGGCCGCCAACCCCGTCCGTGATCTCCCGGTGCCGCCGCCCCGGGCCACCTCCGCCGAGCTGCGCGCGCGGGCCGACGCCCGGCACGCCGGCCGCCCGCCCACCAAGCTGCGAATTTGGGCGATGCGGTCCAGCCGGTGGGCGCTGCCCACGGCGGTCGGCACCACCGTGGCGGCGGTCGCCGTGCTGGGCGCCGTCGGTGGCGGCCTGCTGACCTCCGGCGAGGCTGTGGAGGAGGCGCCGCCGATGGTGCCGGCGAGCGCACCGGCCGGCAACCCCGGCACCCCGAGCCCGCTGGCCCTGTCGACGGCGGGGCGGCCGCCCGCGGCGCGCTCCCACCTCGCCGCCCTCGCGAAGGCGGCCGGCCGCGCGCCGGCGACGCCCGCCGTGGGCGCCTACACCTACGTGCACGTGCAGACGTGGACGGCCGGGCGGAGCCGGGGGGCCCGCTCGATCTCCCGTGACGAGCGGCTGTGGTGGGCCGCCGACCGGTCCGGCCGGGCGGAGATCACCGTGCTGCCGCAGCCACCCCCCGTCCCGTTGCCGGCGGCGTCCACTTCGGACACCGCTATCACCACCTACGAGCCAGGGAAGGTGTCCGTCGTGGTTGACGCGCCGTCCGCACAGGCCCCACTTCTCGCGTTCCAGCTCGCCGACCGGCACCCGCTCAAGGAGGGTCCGCGCGGGGTGCTGCGGGCGGTGGCCGATCTCTACCGCTCCCACCACCTCGATCCGGCGCAACGCGCGGCCGCGCTCCAGGTGCTCGCCGACACCGACGGCATCGACTACCGGGGCACCGTCGTCGACCGCAGCGGGCGCAGCGGCGTCGCGGTCAGCGTCGACAGCGACGGCGGCACCACCCGCGACGTGGCCGTCTTCGACCCGGGCGCCGGGCGGCTGCTGAGCTACGAGCGGGTCGCCCTGGTCGGCGCCGCCACCTCACCGTCCCGCTCACCCGCCCTGGTGGCCTACGTGCTCTACCTCAACTCGGGCCGCACCGAAGCGGCCGGCGCCACCCCATAAGCCGAGACATGTCCCGGGTCCGCGTCAGCCACGGACCGCCGCTCCCGCCGGAGACCGCGGCGGCCGGCGGCTCGCGGGGCGAGCCGAGATCCCCGGCCTCCGCTGCCATGTCCGCGGTGCAAGACCCAACCGCGCAACCAACAGCGGACGGGTGAGGCCGCGGGGGTGACTGGTAGCGAAGGGTCAAAATTCCGCCATCGGTCTGCTGCGCCTGGCCGGCTTCACCAACATCGCCGTCGCCTGCCGCCACCACGCCCGCGACAGCAACCGACCACTGAACCTGCTCGGCATCGCTTGACCGACTTGCCGGCACCCTGGGGCTGGTGACGAGTCAGGGCTTGCACGTGACCGTGCCGCCGGGTGCCATCACGCCCGCGCGGATGATCACCCAGCGGCCCTCGCGGTTGGTGGTGCCAGACGGTGCTAGCTGGCCGTCGATGGCGAACACAACCACCGCTCCGTTCGGCAGCTTCGACGGTGTGATCCGGATGGTTCGACCGCCTTCAGCGTCCATGCTGAACCCCTCGCCGCCGTAGCCGGAGCCTGGGGAGGGCCAAGTACAGTCCCCGATCCGCACGATCGCCGGTGCGCGTGCTGCCGTCAGAGCATGTCGCAGTGCCGATGGGTCGACGACGTCGTTGGGGTGGCGAAGCTCCACCGTGATGGTGCCGTGCTTGTCGGTGACGACCGACAAGGCCGCGGCCAGCTGGGATGAGGTGGCCTCGGAGGCCAGCTGGGGTGGGGTGGCTTCGGATGCGGCTGGCGGCGCCGCGCCGCCCAGAACGCCGGCCGCGGCCACTGCGACCAGCCCGGCCGCCACCGCAAGCGTGCCCCCCGCAGCGGCGCGGCGTTGCCGGCGGCGGCTGCGGCCGCGTGCCAAAACCGCCTCCAACGGACGGTTCATCCGCACACCGGCGAAAGAGTCTTTTAAGGCGTCCAGCACCTGGTTGTCAGTCAACGTCCGTCCTCCTGAACATCAACGGTGGCCAGCAGCTCGCGAAGCGAGGCGACAGCACGCGACAGGTGCGCTCTCACAGTGCCCTCCGCAACGTCCAGCACACGCGCGGTCGCCTCGGTGTCCAGGTCAAGGAAAATCCGCAGCACCACCACGTCACGCTGCCGCGCGGGCAACCGGCGCAGCGCGGCGAGGACCTTGGCATCCACGCCGGCGTCCACGTCGACGCCTGCTGCGGCGTCGTGGCCATCCAGCCGTACCTCACGCCGGCGGCGACGCCACCACGACACGTGCGTGTTGTAAGCGGTCCGGACCACCCACGCCTGCGGCGCGGGATGGCGGCTGACCTTGCTCCACGACGCCCACGCCCGCGCGAACGCCTCCGCGACAAGGTCCTCCGCCAGCGCCGCGTCGCCGACCGCCGCCAGCACCGCCCGCACGCACCCGTCCCGGTACGCCGCGTAGAACTCCGCGAAGTCCTCCTGAACCCCTCCCACATCCCACATACGCTTCAGCGTTCCGATCCGCTTACCTCGCCAATCCCACAGTCAGAGTGCCCGCCGATCTGGGCGGCGTTCAAGACGAGCGTGCTCGGGCGACGCGCAAGCATCGGCACCGCCCACCGGGCATGAGCGAGCTTGCCACGCAGCGACACCAGGCCCCCGTGCGTAATAGCACGGAGGTAGCAATGAAGAACCCCGACGTCGGCCCCCCTCGCCCCAGGCGCACCCGCGGCCTCGACGTGTTGCTCGTCGTGCTGGCGTTTGCCCTGCTGGCCCTCGCCATGGCGGTAATCCTGTATCTGACCTCGCAGCCGCCTGCCTACGACTCGAGCCAGGTAGTCAACACGCCCGCGATCCAAGAACATGCCGTTCGACCAGTGACGACTTTGCCGAGTCCCTGACCCGGTGCCCGTCACCAGCTCGAACAAAGCGGCCGGATGCAACACCACCCGCAGCCGCAAGACCCGCTGAACAACGCGCGGCGGGCGACCGACCCGCGCCCGAAGCCTGCGGCCAGTCGACAGCCCTCTCGGGCCGCCACTGCGGCTAATACTCCAACATCACTTGTGTGTTGCGGGGTGAGTCTGCGCTGGTAGTGGGCTCGTCTGGCTCGGGCTTGGACTTTGCGTCGCCATTGGGACCAGGCGATGGCGTGGGCGAAGTCGCGAACGGCACCCAAACCCGCCGGTAACAGGGGCCTAATCCATCCGGTCCTCTTTTAAGCGACAGCTAATGGTGTTCATGTGCGGTAGCCCCATAGGCTCGCTGCGACCACACTCTGGGGGGAGACAAACGTGCGAAAGTCCACAATGGGGCGTGCCCTGGCCTGCGCCGCGCTGCTCGCCGGCGCCCTGATCGCCGGTTCCGGCGCGAGCGCCTCGGCCGTGCCGTCGCTCAAGCCCGCACCACCCGCGCTCGCGCCGCCGGCCGGCAACGTG
This sequence comes from Phytohabitans sp. LZ39, assembly GCF_059359075.1. Classification (NCBI taxonomy): domain Bacteria; kingdom Bacillati; phylum Actinomycetota; class Actinomycetes; order Micromonosporales; family Micromonosporaceae; genus Phytohabitans; species Phytohabitans sp. LZ39. The sequence continues at coordinate 167,403 of NZ_JCADBM010000017.1, forward strand.
CTGACCGCCGTCTTCGCCGCCCGCGGCGTGCAGGTCTACCAGTGCACGGCGGGCGCGTGGGCCTTCGTGGAGCCGGCCGCCAGCCTCAACGGGTTCTCCTGGCGTCCCAAGGGCCACCACGACGTGATCCACTTCCGGGGGCCGAGCTGGCAGTCCACGGAGGACGGTTCGCTGGTCGAGGCCCGCGCGGTCGCCAACTCGCCGGTGCCCGGCTCGATCCCCGAGCTGCTGCTCCAGTCGACGCGCAACCGCGGCGACGGCGTCTTCGGCAAGACGTCGTACATCCAGCGGCTGGCCACCCAGGGCGGAGTCGCCCCAGCCGGCGCCTGCGTCGACGGCGCGACGGCGGGCGTGCCCTACCGGGCGGAGTACCGCTTCTACTCGCCCGTTTCGTAACCCCTTACCCGCCCGGGATTCGGGCTACCGCGAAGTCCGTCGTGGTCCGGACCCAATGCCACTCACCCTAAGTTGATCAAAGGGCCGGCCTGGACATTCCGGGGGCGCGGGCGACAGGACCGGCGCGGGTCCACCGCTTCACAGGGTGGGCCGGACTCACCGGCCACCGTCTGTGACGCAGCGTCAGCGGGCTCAGGTAGGAAACTACGAGATCTAGGAGAGTTAAGGCTGATATGGCGCCCTAACTCTCCAAGATCTCGAATTTCAGGCCGCGCGCACGGTGGCGGCGGTTACTCAGCGCGACGAAGCCCTTGTTTCGATCTCCGCCGGCTGTTCGGCAACGGGCATTGTGGACAAACACCGCTACATCCGCCGGGGCAAAGGGGTTACCGCGACAAAACGCGAGGGTGAGCCGCGGGAGCAACGGACCAGACCAGGGTCGACTCACGGTGATTGGCAGTGGATCCGGACCGTTGCTTCGCGGCCTCACCCGTCCGCTGTTGGTCGCGCGGTGTGGTCTTGCGGCGCGGGCATGGCAGCGGAGGTCGGGGGTTTCGGCTCGCCCCGCGAGCCGCCGGCCTCCGCGGTCTCCGGCGGGAGCGGCGGTCCGCGGGTGACGCGGACCCGGGACATGGTTTGGGTTTATGGGGTGGCGCCGCCTGCGTCGGTGCGGCCTGAGTGAGGTAGAGCACGTAGGCCACTCGCGGCCTTTGGACGGGCGACCGTCGCGGGCTTCACCGCCGACCCGCGCCCCGCCCAGCGGCTCGGGCGAGAACGCAAGCCGACGACCGGGCCCTGGTGACCGTTATCACGGCACCGCCCGAACGGCACGACGGGCGGCGACCCCCGGCTTCGAGGGCTTAGTCAAGGCCGCGGGCGGCGACGGCCAGCCAGGTCTGGAAGGGGAAGGTGATGCCGTCGTCGTCGGTGTACGGCGCAAGAGTGCGCTCCAGCTCCGCCGCCATCTCCTCGTGCCGGGCCTCGTCGAGCCCGCTCACCGGCTCGGCCAGCGGTGTGCTCACCACCTCGCGGCGCAGAAACTCGCGCGCCGAGGGAAAGCGCACGTCGACGATGCCGATCCGCACCCGCACCGCGCGAAAGCCCGCCGCGGTCAGGAGCCGGTGCAGGTCGGCGCGGTCCGGGCCGGCGAACGGCTCGCGCAGGATCATGCCCGCGTCGGTGCCGACGTAGCGGTCGAGGACGTCGACCACGGCGACGAACGCCGGGTTGACCTCGATGCCCCGCCACACGGCGACCGCCACGCGGCCTTCCGGCGCGAGCACCCGGCGCATCTCGTGCAGCGCGCCGCGGTGGTCGGTCACGAACTGGAGCCCCTGCTGGCACGTGACGAGGTCGTAGCTGCCGTCCGCGAACGGGAGCTCGACCGCGTCCGCCTGCCGCCACTCGACCTCGCCGGGCCCGGCGGCGGCCGCGGCGGCGAGCATGCCCTCGTTGACGTCGATGCCGGTGACCGCGCCCTCGCCGCCGACCCGCGCGGCGGCCAGCCGGGCGACGATCCCGGTGCCGGTGGCGACGTCGAGCACCCGCTCGCCCGGCTTGACTTCGGCCAGCTCCAACAACTGCTCGGCGCACCCGGTGAAGAACGCGGGTACCAGATACTTCTCGTACGCACTCGCCGGCCCTTCGCCGGCGACCTGCCATCGTGGACCCCCCATGAGCGGCACCCTACCCGGACGAGGTGACCGGTAATCAATGAGCGCCGAGGGGCCCGGTCGGCGCGTTTAAGCTGTGGACCATGACGCAGGACGACTCGCGCGACGACATCCGGCAGGGCGACGAGATCGAGGACGACGGCGTCCTCGACACGTCGGACACGCTCGACGACGACCGCGTGGACGACCCGCTGGACACCGGCATCGCGCCGGCCGACCGCTGGAGTGGTGCCGACCGGTACGGCACGACCGCGGCCGAGGAGCGTGCCGGCGAGTCGCTGGACCAGTACCTTGCGCAGGAGGAGCCGGACGTCGACCCGTACTCCGACGACAGCGACGCCGACGAGGACGAGCTGACCCGCCGCGGCTACGAGCGGGAGGCCCGCGCCGGCCGCCTGGTCGCCGACGACGAGGGCTTCGGCGAGGACGAGGAGCCCGACTCGGTCGGCTGGGACCGGGGCATCGACGGCGGCGGCGCGAGCGCCGAGGAGGCCGCGGTCCACGTGGTCGACGACCCGGACGGGCCCGGCGACGGGCCGCTGCGCTGACCACGGCGTCGCTGCCGCCACGGCCCGGCCCCCGGCCGCGGGTCAGCATCCCGGTACCGCACGTCTCCCAGCCGCTGCAACGCTTCCTCGCCACCGAGGCGGGCGGCGCGATGCTGCTGCTCGTCGCGGCCGTGGCGGCGCTGGTCTGGGCCAACCTGCCCGGCGGCGGCTACGAGTCGTTCTGGCACACCGAGGCGTCGGTGCACGTCGGCGACGCCTCACTGGCGCTCGACCTGCGGCACTGGGTCAACGACGGCGCGATGTCGCTGTTCTTCCTCGCGGTCGGCCTGGAGATCAGCCGCGAGGTCACGGTCGGCGAGCTGCGCAACCCGCGCGCGGTGTTCGTACCCGTGCTGGGCGCGATCGGCGGCATCGCCCTGCCCGCGCTCGTCTTCGTCGCGTTCAACCCGTCCGGGCCGGCCGTGCACGGCTGGGGCATCCCGGTCTCCACCGACACCGCGTTCGTGGTCGGCATCCTGGCCCTCTTCGGCCCGCGCTGCCCCGACCAGCTCCGCCTCTTCCTGCTCACGCTCGCGATCGCGGACGACATCGGCGCGATCACGATCATGGCGGTCTTCTACTCCGAGGGCGTCTCGATGACCGCGCTCGGCCTTTCCGCGCTCTTCGTGGTGCTGCTTGTCGTGCTGCGGTGGGTGGGCGTCTGGCAGCTGCGGCTCTACGTCGTGGCCGGCCTCGGCCTCTGGGCCGCCGTGTACGCCTCGGGCGTGCACCCCACGCTCGCCGGCGTGCTCCTCGGCCTGCTCGTGCCGGCGACGCCGGTAGACCCCCGGCAGCGCGAGTGGCTGCGCTTCTACGGCCGCGCGGTGATCGAGCGCGCCGACGCCGCCCGCGCCCGGCTCGCGGTGCTGGCGACCCGCGCGACCGTGCCGGCCAACGACCGCCTCCAGGACGCGTTGCACCCGATCAGCGCCTACGCGGTGGTGCCGGTCTTCGGGCTGGCCAACGCGGGCGTCCGGCTCGACACGCACACGCTCCGCGAGGCGGCCACCTCACCGGTCACGATCGGCATCGTCGTGGCGCTGCTGGCCGGCAAGACGGTCGGCATCAGCGCCGGCAGCGCGCTCGCGTTGCGCACCCGCCTCGGCGACCTGCCCGGCCGGGTGCGGTACGGCCACCTCATCGGCGGCGGGCTGCTGGCCGGCATCGGCTTCACGATCTCGCTGTTCATCACCGACCTGGCCTTCGAAGACGAGACGCTCCGCGACCAGGCGAAGATCGGCATCCTGGCCGGGTCACTGCTCGCGGCGGCGCTGGGCTCGCTCGCGCTGCGGTACCTGGGCGAGCGGCTCCCGCTGTGCACCGTCGACGAGGACACCGGGCCACCGTCCCTCCCCACCGGCCCCTGGCGAGACCCGACCCTCACCCAACCGTAGGACCCTTTTGCCCCGGTCCGCGTCACCCGCGGGGCCGTCCGCTCCCACGGGCCGCACGCTCCCACGGGCCGCACGCTCCGGCCGGCGGCGAGATCCCCGACCTCCGCTGCCGGCTCCGCGCACCAAGCCCAAACCCCCGGCAGGCGACTCGCGCGCCTCGCCCGTGCCGTCCCGACGGCCATCGACCCACGGGCTGAAGCAGGTCGACGCCGCGGGGCGCCGTCCCAGACGGCCGCGACAATCAGCACCTAACGCTGATGATCGTTCGCCCATTACCCGCACTCTTCCCGGCGTGTCGTGTCGTTTTCGGGCGAACGATCAAGACGCCGCATCGCCAACCGGTGGAAAGGGAGTGGGCCGACGATCACGGCCATGATGGATCTCCTGCCCGCACAGGGTGGGCCGGCCTCGCCGGCCACCGTCTGTGACGCGGCGTCAGCGGGCTCGGGTAAGAAACTTCGAGCCGCGTGCACGGCGGCGGCGGTTACTCACCGCGACGAAGTCCCCGCTTCGATCTTCCGCCGCCTGGTCGGCACCAGGCATAACCCGAGAGTGAGCCGCGGGATCAGCGGACCAGAGGTAGGGCTGGATCACGCGGACGTCGTGGCCACCGCACTAACGGTGGAGGCCGAGCGCGCTGCGCAGGGCGTTGAGCTCCACCCGGCCCTGGTACAGCCGACCGTTGACGAAGAGGGTGGGTGTGCCGCGCACGCCGGCCTCGATGCCGGCGTTGTAGTCGGCCTCCACCGCCTCGCGGTGCGCCTGGGCCGCGTCGCCGGTCACCTCGCCCTCGACGCCGGCCGTCTTCGCGTACACCGCCAGGTCGGCGTCGGTGAGCCGGTCCTGGTGGGCGAAGAGCAGGTCGTGCATCGGCCAGAACTTGTCGCCGGAGGCTTCCGCGGCCAGCGCCGCCGTGAGCGCGAACGGGTGCTTGGTGAACACCGGGAAGTGCCGGTAGACCAGCCGCGCCGCGCCGCCCGAGCCGTCGATCAGCTTGCGGAGGACGGGCTTGGCCGCGCCGCAGTACGGGCACTCGAAGTCGCCGTACTCGATGATTGTCGTGGGCGCTTCGGCCGCGCCGTACACGTGCCGGTCGAGATCGACTGTCACGCCGCCAGCCTAATCTTTTCCGCCTTGAGGAACTGGAGGTTCCGCAAGGGCCGATAGCGTGAGCGTCATGAGCCTTCGCGGATTTGCCACCCTCAACTTCTGGGCCGACGACCTCGCCGCCGCGGCGACCTGGTACACCGAGTTCCTCGGCGTCGCCCCGTACTTCAACCGGCCCGGATATGTCGAGTTCCGGCTCGGCGACCACCAGGCCGAGCTCGGGATCATCGACCGGCGCTACGCCCCGGCCGGAGTCACCGGCGAGCCCGGCGGCGCGATCATGTACTGGCACGTCGACGACCTCGCGGCCACCGTCGAGCGGCTGATCGCGCTCGGCGCGAGGGAGTTCGAGCCGATCACGCCGCGCGGCGACAGCGGCTTCGTCACCGGGTCGGTCGTCGACCCGTTCGGCAACGTGCTCGGCGTCATGTACAACCCCCACTACGTCGACGTGCACGATGCACGAGTTTCCTGACGCCGCCGCCTGGGAGGCGTGGCTCGCCGATCAGCACGCGACGAGCACCGAGGCCTGGCTGCGCATCGGCAAGAAGGGGAAAGGGCTCCCGCTGATCGCCATCGCGGACGCGCTCGACGTCGCCCTCTGCTACGGCTGGATCGACGGGCAGCGCCGCTCGCTCGACGAGGTGTCGTTCCTCCAGCGATACTGCCCGCGCCGCCCGCGCAGCTCCTGGTCCCAGGTAAACGTCGCCAAGGTCGCCGCGCTCACCGCCGCCGGCCGGATGCGCCCACCGGGCATCGCCGAGGTGGAGAAGGCCAAGGCCGACGGGCGGTGGGAGGCGGCGTACGAGTCGCAGCGCACCGCCGAGATCCCGCCCGACCTCGCCGCCGCGCTGGCCGGCGACCCGGTGGCGGCGGCCGCCTTCGCGCGCCTCAGCCGCTCCGACCGGTACTGGATCATCCTTCAGCTCCTCAAGACCCGCACCCCGGAGGGCCGGGCGAAAAACGTGGCCCGGACCGTCGAGCGGCTCAAGGGCTGATGCTGGAAACCTCGGTACGCCTGCTGCGCCTCATGGGACTGCTCCAGTCCCGCCGCGACTGGTCCGGCGCCGACCTCGCGGAGCGGCTCGGCGTCACCACCCGCACCGTCCGCAACGACGTCGAGCGGCTGCGCATCCTCGGATACCGGATCGACTCGAGCACCGGCACGGCCGGCGGTTACCGGCTCGGCGCCGGCCGCGCGCTGCCGCCGCTGGTGCTCGACGACGACGAGGCGGTGGCCGTCGCGGTCGGCCTGCGCGCCGCCGCCGCCGGCTCGGTCACCGGCATCGAGGACACGTCGCTGAGCGCGCTCACCAAGCTGGAGCAGACGCTGCCACCCCGCCTCCGCGGCCGGATCGACGCGTTGCGCGCCGCGACGGTGTCGGCCGCCGGCGGCGGGCCGACCGTCGACGCCGAGGTGCTGACCGCCGTCGCGGGCGCGGTCCGCGACCAGCTGCGGCTCCGCTTCGACTACGCCGACCGAGGGGGTACCGGCTCCGTGCGCGAGGTCGAGCCACACCGCCTCGTCTACACCGGCCGCCGGTGGTACCTGCTGGCCTGGGACCTCGATCGCGACGACTGGCGGACGTTTCGCGCGGACCGCATCCAGCCGCTGCCGCCGGCCGGTCCGCGGTTCGCCCCGCGCGAGCCGCCGGGCGGCGACGCGGCCGCGCACGTGCTGCGCGGCGTGGGCGCGCGGGCGTGGCGGCACCAGGCGCGGATCCGGCTACACGCGCCCCTCGCCACGATGAACGAGCGGATCGAGCCGGGCGGCGGCATGCTCACCCCGGACGGCGACGGCGCCTGCGTGCTGGAGACCGGCACCGACTCGCTGCGCGACCTCGTGATCTACCTGACCAAGCTCGACGTCGGCTTCACCGTGCTCGACCCGCCCGAGCTGCGCGACGTGCTGCGTGACCTGGCTACGCGCTATCTGGCGGCGGCAGATGCTCCTCCGCCCACTCGGCCAGCTGGTGCAGGGCCGGCATGAGCGCCTCGCCGCGCGCGGTGAGCGCGTAGGAGACCGTCACCGGCGGGCCCGGGTCGACCGTGCGCGAGATCAGGCCGCTGTCGGTCAGCTCGGCGAGCCGGTCGGAGAGCACCGAGTCGCTTACCCCGTCGATCGCGCGGGCCAGCTCGCGAAAGCCGGCCGGGCCGGGGCGGAGGCTGCCGAGCACCACGCCGGTCCAGCGCTTGCCGAGCAGCGTGAAGGCGCGGGCCAGCGCCGCGTCGCCGCGCTCGCAGGCGGCGATGTCGACGTGTTGCGCGGATCTCACTGCCACCCGCCCATACTAGCCACTTCGCTGGTGCTAGCTTTTTCGAAGCAGCTATGCCAACCGGTGTAGCACCGAGATGACGAGTGGAGTCCCAATGAGCCCCAGCGTGGTTGTCATCGGCGGCGGGTACGGCGGCTACAAGGTCGCCAAGGCCCTCGACGAGGTCGCTGACGTGACGCTCGTCGACCCGTCCGACGCGTTCCTGCACAACGTCGCGTCCTGGCGCGCGCTGGTCGAGCCGGAGTGGCTGGACCGCATCTTCTTCCCGTACGACCGGCTCCTGCGCCACGGCCGCTTCCTGCGCGACCGGGCCGTCGAGGTCGACGGGCGCCGGGTCACCCTCGCCTCCGGCACCCGACTCGAACCCGACTACCTGGTCCTGGCCACCGGCTCGTACTACCCGTCCCCGGCCAAGTGGGGCGACGCGGACTCGGCCACCGCGCGGGCCGGCATGCGGACGAGCCACGAGGCGCTGCGCGGCGCCGGGCGGGTGCTCGTCGTCGGCGCCGGTCCAGCCGGGCTGGAGCTGGCAGGCGAGATCAAGAGCACGTTCCCGGACAAGCGGGTGACCGTCGCGGACCGCGCGGCGGACGTGCTGCCCGGGCCGTTCGACCAGGAGCTGCGCGAAGAGCTGCGCCGCCAACTCGACAAGCTCGGTGTGGAGCTGGTGCTCGGCAGCCCGCTGCGCGCCCTGCCGCCGGCCGAGCCGGCGACGTCCGCCGCCGTCTCGGTGACGACCGAGGATGGCGAGGAGCTGGCTGCCGACATCTGGTTCCGCTGCTTCGGCGTCGTGCCTGCCACCGGGTACCTGCGCGGCACGCTCGCCGAGGCCCGCGACGAGGCCGGCTACCTGCGGGTCGACGACCAGCTGCGGGTACACGGCCAGGAGCGGGTCTTCGCGGTCGGCGACATCTCCGACGCCGAGCGCAACATGGCGGGCCTGGCCGGCATCCAGGCCGACTTCCTGGCCGCCAACCTCAAGGTGCTGATCACCGGGGACGGCGAGCTGGGCCGTTACCAGGTCAACCCGCCGATGATCGGGGTGCCGCTCGGCCCGGAGGGCGGCGCCGGCCAGCTCCCCGGCGTCGACGGGGTGGCCGGCCCGGAGCTGATCTCCAACATCAAGGGCCGAGCGATGCTGGTCGAGATGCACACGGAAAACTTCGCCGCCTGAACGAGGTGCGGGGGTGCTGCATGCCCACGGCACTCCCGCCCATCCCTTCTCCACCAGCGCCACGGACGCGGTCAGCGTGCCGTCCCGGGCCGGCCTCGACGGTGCGGGTCGCGGTGTTCAGGTGGGCGCCGGCGGCGGGCCGGCCACCGCGGGCGCCGTGGGCGCGGCGGCCACCAGGACGGCCGCCTCTCCGTCGGGCCGCCGCCACGGCCGTCGGGCCGCCGCCACGGCCGTCGGGCCGCCGCCACGGCCGTCGGGCCGCCGCCACGGCCGGTCAGGCCGCCGCCATGGTCGTCAGGCCGGTGTGGAGGCGAGAGTGGCGAGGAGGGGCGCGAGCTGGCCGCGGGCGCGGGCGCTCGCCAGATGGTGGATGTAGTCGCGCGACTCGACGATCTCCCCGTCACGAACGCGCAGGACGAACACGCACGGCACGCCCACCGCCCCCCGATACTCGAACTCGGCCACGATCACCTCCGGGTCGGCCGTCTCGTGGATCGTGATGTTGGCCGGCCGGCGGTCGAACGACACCCCGGAGGAGCCAGCCGCGGCGAAGTGCGCCCGGATCTCCTCGCGGTCACGCAGCGCCGGCGCACCGAGCGGATGGAAGGGATGCGTGACGTGGGTGCGCTCGGCGTAAAGATCGGGCAGCTCCGCCCACCGCCCCTCACACACACCGTGCACGAGCCGGAGGAACACCTCACGCGGACTGAGATCGCTGGTCATGAGAACCTCGCAGGTGGACGCGACAGTTATCCGAAGTCGATACTCCGACTATACGGAGTGCAGACTTCGGTAGTCAACGGAGGCGGGCATTGGACGTTCCGGCACGACGGCGGGCGCCGCGCGCCGACGCCCAGGTCAACCGCACCCGCATCCTCGACGTGGCCGAGGACGTCTTCGGCGCCGGCGGCGAGACCGCCTCGACGGAGGAGGTCGCCCGGCTGGCCGGCGTCGGCATCGCCACCGTCTTCCGCCACTTCCCGACCAAGGCGGCACTGCTCGAGGCGGTGCTCGTGCGCCGGTTCACCCGCCTGCGCCAGCGGGCCGACGCGCTGCTCGACGCCGGCGACCCGGGCCGCGCGTTCTTCGACTTCTTCGGCGACCTGGTGACCGACGCCGCCACGAAGATCGCCATCGGCGACGCCCTACTGGACGCCGCTGGCGACCGTGGGTCGGTGTCCGAAGCCGCACAGGGCCTGCGCCGCGCGGTCGGCGCCCTGCTCGACCGCGCCCAGCGAGCCGGCGCGGTCCGCGACGACGTCGAGCTCCCCGAGGTGTACGCACTGCTGGTCGGCACCTCGCGCGCCGCCGCGCACGCCGCCCTCGACGACGAGGTGCGCGCCCGCGTGCTCGCCATCGTCTACGACGGCCTGGCCCCACTCCCCCGCTGACCCGCGCCGCACGGCGGTCACGCGCCGGCCGAGGATCTTCGACCAGGTCGTCCAGAGACCCTTTCGACGTCGCGGCCGCCGTCCGTCGTGACGTCACTTCGAGGCAGATTTCCCACGTCCGCGTCAGCCGCGGACCGTTTGCTCCCGCGGGCACCGCTCCCGGCCGGCGGCTCGCGGCGCTCGCCGAAACCCCGGCCGTCCACTGCCGACTCCGCGAGACAAGCCCCGCGGCCCCGCTCCGGCGACCAGCTTCGAGATTCAGATTCGGGGTGGCTATGCCCACTGAATCCGTTATTTGGAAAGAGATTTGAGCTACCGCGACGTCCGTCGTGGTCCAGACCGCTGCTCCCGCGGCCTCACCCGTCCGCCGTTGGTCGCGCTCACCCCAGCGCGCAACCGGCCGGCAGGAAAAAGGGTGCGGGTGACGGAGCTCGCGCCAGGCGGTGGTCGACGTTTGTCCACAATGTATGTTCCGGTCGGCGATCCGGGAAAGCAACGGGGGTTGTCGTCGCCGCGGGTAACCGCCACGACGGGTGTGAGCGGCGCGAGATCCGAGATCTAGGAGGCTTAGGGCGCTATTTCAACCCTAAGCCTCCTAGATCTCGAAGTCTCGACCCATGAGCTGGTGACGCTGCGTCAGGATGGCGCAGGTAGGCCCCGCGAAGACCCCGGCGGGGCTTGTCTCGCGGAGCTGGCAGTGGACGGCCGGGGATTTCGGCGAGCGCTGCGAGCCGCCGGCCGGGAGCGGTGCCCGCGGGAGCATACGGTCCGCCACTGACACGGACGCGGGCAAATCTGCCTCGAAGCAACGCACGACGAGCGGCGACCCCGAAAGGTCTCTAGATCTCGAAGCCCCGACCCGGGCTGGTCATGCTGCGTCAAGATAGCGGAGGTAGTGGTCGACGCCTGCCCGCGACTCAGCGCCCAACCCGCCCCGGGCGGAGCTCCAGTAGGGACATGTCGACCACCAGGTCGGCGGCGGAGCGGGAGGCGGCGATGAGCCTGGCGTTGGGGTCGTCCACTATGGAGACCCAGCGGGCGGCCTCCTCGGGCGACTTGCCGAACTCGATGTGCCGGGCGACCAAGCGCGACCGGCGGATCGGCTCGTCCAGCTCGACGTACCACGTCTCGGTCAGCTCCGCGCGCACCGAAGGCCACGGCTCGACGTCGGCGAGCAGGTAGTTGCCCTCGGTCACGACGATCCGCGCCTCCGGGTCGACGCCGATGCTGCCGGCGATCGGCTGCTCCAGGTCGCGGGCGAATCCGGGCGCCCACACCGTGCGCCGGCGGTCGGTGCGCAGGCGGCGGAGCAGCGCCAGGTAGCCGTCGCCGTCGAAGGTGTCGATCGCGCCCTTGCGGCCGCGGCGGCCCAGGCGGTCGAGCGCCACGTCGGCCAGGTGGAAGCCGTCCATCGGGACCAGCGCCGCCGGCACGCCGGCCGCGGTCAGGCCGCCGACCAGGAGCTCGGCGAGGGTGGATTTGCCGGCGGCGGGACAGCCGGCGATCCCCAGGATCACGCGCTCGCCGAGCCGCCCAGGCGGCCGGCCCGCTCCGCGCTCCGCGGATCCGAGCTCCCCGCGTTGCCGGCCCGCCCTGTCCTCCCCGGATCCGAGCTCCCCGGCCCCGGCGTGGGCGGCCTCGGCCAGCGCCACCGCGCGGGCCACCAGGTCGTCGAACACGTGGCTACGTTACGCGGGCACCAGGTCGGCGGGGCGGGACACCGGCGTGGTGGGCTCGGGCCGAGCCGCGCGGGCGGTCCAGCCGGAGACGACGAGTGCCTGGCCGAGCAGGTACGTGGCCATCACCAGCGCGCCGCGGCCGGGCAGGTCGGCGGTCTCGGCGACGCCGACGCCGATCAGCGTGTCGGAGGCGAGCAGCAGGCCGCCGCCGATGCCGGCGCGCCAGCCCCACGACGTGGCCGTCGCGGCCATCAGGGCCATCAGCGCGCCGTAGCCGGCCATCGGCAGGGCCACGCCCCGCTCGCTCAGGCCGGGCCACAGCCAGACCAGCGCGCCCGCGGCCGCGGCGCCGTACCCGGCGAGATGGAGCCACCGGCGACGGCGGCGGAAGGCGCCGGTGCGGATGAACTCGACGGCGTAGATGCCGTACGCCAGCGCGAAGAAGACCATCCCGACCATCAGCGCGACAGTGCCGCCGAACTGGAGGGTGACGTCACCGGCCCAGGCGAGTGCGAGCGACAGCAGCAGCCGGCGGGACACGCGTGCCCCGCGCTCGCGGTGAGCGGCCACCGCGTACAGCGCGAGCACCGGCATCAGCAGGGGCTTGGTGATGTCGCCGACCAGGTCGCCGTGCACCGCCACACCGGCCACGTGGACCGCGCCGAGCACGGCGAAAAGCACCGCCGCCTGCCACGAACGAGACATCACCACACTATGACAGCCGCACGCGCATGATCACGGCGATTCGATCGCACCGTCGGGCCGCCGCACGCGGGTGGCCCAACGCTCGTGCCCGTACCGCTTCGGCGGGTGCTTCGCCGCCTGTTCCTCGTCGATGTCGATCCCCCAGCCCGGCGCGTGCGGCGGCTCGACGTACCCGTCGCGGGCCCGCGGCGTGCCCGGGAAAATCTCGTGCACCACGTCCGGGTACGCGTGGCCCTCCTGGATGCCGAACGCGGACGTGGTCATGTCGAGCGCGAGGTTGGCCGCCTGCCCGATCGGTGACACGTCGGCCGGGCCGTGCCACGCGGTCTGCGTGCCGGTCAGCTCGCACAGCGCGGTCAGCTTGCGGGCCGGGGTCAGCCCGCCGACGGCCGAGACGTGCAGGCGCAGCAGGTCGACCCCGCCGCTCGTGACCAGCCGGGCCGCCTCGGCGACCGAGCCGAGCTGCTCGCCGGCCGCGATCGGCACCGGCGAGGCGGCCCGCACCTCGGGCAGCCGGTCGTAGTGCTCGGGCGCCACCGGATCCTCCACGAAGAACAGGCGGTAGGGCTCCAGAGCGCGGCACAGCGCGATCGCCTGCTTCGGCGTGAGCCGGCTGTGCACGTCGTGCAGCAGCGACACCTCGGCACCCAGCTCCGCGCGGGCGCGGGCGAAGAGCTCGGGCGTGACGGCCAGGTATCGCTGCACGTCCCAGCCGTCCGGGTAGGGCGCGCGTGGGTAGCCGCCGGGTGTGCCGGGTGCGCCGTACGTGCCGAGGCCGGGACCGCCGGTCTGGAGCCGGATGTGGCGGTAGCCCGCGTCGACCAGCGACCGCGCCTGCGCGATGGTCTCGTCGATCGTGGCGCCGGAAGCGTGCGTGTAGAGCGGCACGGCGCCGCGTACCCGGCCGCCGAGCAGCTCGTAGACGGGCACGCCGAGCCGCTTGCCGAGGATGTCCCACAGCGCCATGTCGAGCCCGGAGAGCGCGTTGTTGAGCACCGGACCGTTTCGCCAGTACCCGGACAGGTGCACCATCCGCGTGATGTCTTCGATGTCGCCCGGATGCCGGCCCACGACGAGCGGCGCGAGGTGCTCGACCGCCGCGGCCACCGCCTCGAAGCGCTGGGTGAACGTGGCGCACCCCAGGCCGTACAGGCCGGGCTCGTTGGTCTCGACGCGCACGACGACGAGCGTCACGTCCGGCGCGGTGACGATCGGGCGCACTCCGGTGATCCGCAGGCCGTCGCGCGGTGCCCACGGCGGAAGGTAGTCACTCACGCGGTAGTACCTCCACCGTCGCGCAAAACGCTAAGACCTCGGCAACTTACTACGCCGACTGCCGGCGCACCAGCCGCGCCGGGATGACCACCTCGGTGGACGGACCGGTGACGGTGCCGGAGATCCGCTCCAGCAGCAGCCGCGCGCACGCCCGGCCGATCTCCCGCGCCGGGTTGGCCATCGTGGTGAGCTGCGGCGTGACGAGACTGGCCGCCTCGATGTCGTCGAAGCCCAGCACCGCGAGGTCGTCCGGCACCCGCAGCCCGCGCTCGCGAGCGGCGTCGACCGCGCCGATCGCCATCATGTCGTTGGCGCACATGACCGCGTCCGGCGGCTCGGGCAGCTCCAGCAGCCGCCCCACGCCCTCCGCGCCACCGGCCCGGCTGAACTCGGTGTACGCGACCAGCCGCGGGTCGACCGCCACGCCCGCCTCGGCGAGCGCGGCCCGGTAGCCGGCCACCCGCTCGGCCGCAGGCCCCTCGGCGGCCGGCCCGCAGACGAACGCGATCCGCCGGAACCCACCGCGCAACAGGTAGCGCGCCGCCTCCGCGGCACTGCCCTCGTCGTCGCTGTGCACGAGATCGACGCCGGGCAGCGCCTGGCGCCCGCCGAGCCGCACGACCGGGATGCCCGCGTCGATAACAGGACGGAGGTCGTCCGCATGCGTGTGGAACACCGCGAACGCGATGCCGTCGACCTGCCGCGAAATCATCTTGTCGAGGGCATGGCGCTCGAGGTCGCGCTCGCCGTTGGTGTTGGTCACGATCTCGTCGTATCCGGCCGGCCCGAGCACATCCTGCAACCCGCGGGCGAGCACCGGGTAGAACGGGTTGGTGATGTCCGGTATGACCAGCCCGATGGTCAGGCTCCGCCCGGCACGCAGCCCGCGCGCGACGACGTTGGGCCGGTAACCCAGCTCCTCGATCGCGTCGAGCACCCGCCGCCGGGTCGCCTCGGAGACCGGGCGCCGCCCGTTGAGCGCGTGCGAGACGGTGGTCGCGCTGACCCCGGCCAGCGCCGCGACCTGTCCGATCCGTGGCCGGCCGCCGCGAGACGCCACCTGCGCCCCCTCTCCCGGCGGGTCGTCGCCCAGGTGCCTCACATCCCGGCCGGCCCGCTGTGCGGATGCTACTCCGTCCCTCCACCCCGCGGATCCTCCGCGCCGCGCCTCTTGGCCACCGCGCGCACGCCCGTCACCTCGCCGGCCAAACCCATTTCTCGAAGCCAGATTTGCCCCGGTCCGCGTCACCTGCGGACCGTATGCTCCCGCGGGCCGCCAGGCCCGCGGGACAAGCCCAAACCCGCGCGCCGGCGGCGACCGCGGTCAGGCGCGGTCGGCCAGGGATTTCATGCGGTGGCGACCGACCACGGCGAGCGCGATCACCGTCCCCAGAAACAGGGCCGCGCCGGCCACCCACCAACGCCACGTGCCGCCGCCGTCCGATGTGTCCGAGGCGGGTGCCGGGGGTGGCGCGGTCTGCGCGACCCGCGCCTCGATCGCCGCCTCCGCCTTGCCGGCGTTGGGCTCCGGCGCGACAACCACGACCGTCCACCTGCCGGGCGTCAGCACCGGGCCGCTGGTGTAGAAGCCCTGACCCTCGTTGGCGGGGTTGAGCTGCACCGGGCCGACCTTGCGGCCGCCCTCGCCGGTGGCGTTGAGCACCAGCCGCAGCACCTGGTCCGCCACCGGGTGACCGTCCTTTTTGTACGTCGCGCGGACCGTCACACCGGTCGCGCCGTCGCCGGCGACGTCGAGCACCAGCGGGCCGCCGTGCGCGGCCGCCGGCGCCGCGGGCCACAGGGCGAGCAGGGGCACGACCGCGAGTACGGCCAGGAGCCTGCCCAGAAGCCTTTGGGGCATGTCACTTTCCTTCCGGTGCGCCGTCGGCGGTCAGCGCCCCCTGCCCCGGCGCCGCCGGCAGGAAGACGTGGGCGTGGCCGTTGCCGGAGTCGATGTTGAGCACGTCGAGCTGGGTGGCGGCCGTGGACCAGGTGGCGACCGCGATCTCGCGCTGGCGGCCGGCCAGCTCGAAGAGCGCGGGCGACGGCTGGGCGAGCGCCGCCGCGTACGTGTCGACCGCCGCGTCCAGCGAGCGGACCGCGGCCGCGAGGCCGGAGCGGGCGATGTTGACGCCGGTGCCACCGGACGGCGGGTTGGCGAAGTCTTCCACCGCCTTGCCGGTGACCGCCTGCCAACGCTCCACATCGGACTTCGTCGCCGCCCGCGACGGCGGCAGCGCGGCGCCCATCCCTTCGAGCACCGGCACGAGCGCCTCCCGCACCTCGCGCGCCTTGCCGGTCAGCTCGACGATCTGCGCCGCGTCCCGCTTGGCCTCCTCGGCCTGTAGGGACGCGACCTTGTCGTCCACCGGGGAGGAACCACCGGCCGCGACCGCCCCGATCGGCCCGGCCAGCAGCGCACCGAGGGCGAACGCGATCAGGAGTGGCGCCACGCGCCGCCCCGCCGACGGGCCGGACCGGACGCCCCGTGCCGCCGGGCGGGCTTTGACCTTGTTGCTCATCCGAAGCCTTCCGAAGAGGTGGGGCCGGCCGGTGCGGTGGCCGGCCCCACGCGATCGGTTAGAGCTTGCCGCCCTCGGGCACGCGGGTCGCGTCCCCGTCGAGGCGGCCGGTGCCGGCCAGCGACACGCCGCCGTTGGCCTTCTTGCCGGCCGCCGACGCCTGACCGCCCAAGCGGACGATCATGGCGTTGGCGTCGCGTACCAGCACGCTCCGCACGTCCGGGTCGGTCACCAACGTAGTATCCGACGCCAGCCCGATGAACGCTTGGAGCTGCTGGATCGCCCGCTTGTCGTTGCCGGTGGCCTCGGAGACCCTGGCCGCCTCCAGCTTGTTGGACAGCTGGCGGTGTGCCTTGGTGGAGAGCTGGCCGGTCGACTTGAACCGGTCGATCAGGTTCTGCATGTCCCGGAACGAGGTGGTGACGAAGAACCGCACGTTCGCCGTCGTCTCGTTGCCGGCCTTGTCGGTGGCGGTCACCACCAGCTCGTGGAGGCCGAGCGTCAGGTCGTACATGACCTGGAGCGTGCCGGACTGGAAGGGCTTGCCGTCCAGCTTGCCCACCAGCGACTGCACGCCGGAGGTCGGGTCGACCGCCTGGAACGTGACCCGCACGTCCTGGCTGTCGCCGTAGAGCTGGCCGTCGGCGATACCGGAGACCAGGACCGTCGGCTTGTCGCCGTCGATCCGCAGCACCGCCGACTTGAGCGTCTCGACGTTGCCGGCCTTGTCCGTCGCGCGGTAGAGCAGCTCGTGTTCGCCGTTGCCGGTCACGTCGACCGGCTGCGTGTACGGCGTCCACGGGCCACCGTCGAGCGACCACTCGATCTTCTGGACACCCGAACCGGCGTCGGTCGAGGCGAGTGTCACCGGTATCGCCCCCGCGTGCCACCCGCCGTCGGACGGCGGCGCGAACGTCGCCGTCGTCACCGGCGCGGTCGCGTCGATCTTCACGGGTACCGACTTGGTCGCCTCCACGTTGCCGGCCTCGTCGACCGAGCGGAAGCGCACCTCGTGCGTCCCGTCCCCGGCGACCAGGATCGGCTCGGTGTACGCGGTCCAGGTCGTGGCGCCGTCGAGCTGGTACTCGGTGCGGGCCACCCCGCTGCCGCCCTCGTTGTCCGTCGCGGCCAGCGTGACGGTCGCGGGGCCGGTGTACCAGCCCTCGACCGCCGTGCCGTCCACAGTGGCCACCGTTACCGGCGCGGTCTCATCCTCTTCCTCCTGCTCGGTGCTGAGCCGGAAGTAGTCGAACGAGACCGTCTTGCGAGCGGTCTGCGGCCCGCCGAGCGAGAACACGCCAACCTTGGGTGTGGCGCCAACAGCCGCGTTGGTCAGCGGCTCGAGCGCCGTCCAGGTCTGCCCGTCCGCCGAGTACGACGCGGTGTAGACGTTGCCCACCTTGGCCAGCCGCAGGTACCACACGGCCGACGTCAGGCCGGTGGGGCCGGGCTGCGGGTTCTGGATCACGGCGGCGATCTCACTGCGAAGCTCGATCCGCCGCGACACCGCCGACCCGGGCGAGTTGTCCACGACGAAGTCGAACTTCAGGTAGTTGTCGTCGTCGCCGTACACGATGAGGCCGCCCTGCTGGTACTGCTCGTTCAGCAGGCTGCCGTCCACCTTCGTCTCCATCGTCCAGTCGCCGGACGGCGCCTCCTGGAGGATGAAGTTCGTCGGTGCGGTGTTGGGTGTGGTGTAGATGTCACCATTCGGGACGTCGATGTGCAGCGACCCGCCCTGCACCCGGTACGCGGCCGGGTCCTCGTGGAGGATCGCGTCCCAGCGGCACTTGTCCAGGCTCGTGCCGTTGAACTCGTCGGACGGGGTCACCGGTCCGGCGGGCTCGTCGGGCGAGATCTGGAACCAGTCGAACGTCGCGTCGATCACCGGTGCGGTCCCACCGCCCTGGAGGGCGAAGAGGCCCACCTTCGGGTTGGTGATGCCGGCCAGGTCGGCCGCCCGGCCCACCGGGGTGAAGGTCTGCCCGTCGGCGGACATCGCCGCGGTCAGGTTGGTGCCGTCACTCGTCACCCGCAGGTAGATCGTGTCCGAACCGGCCGGTGCGGCGGCGCTGTCGGCACCCTCGTTGCGCGGCGTGCCGGCCGTCTCCCGGATGAACTCGACCCGGCGGCTGCCGTTGTAGAGCATGTCGACCTTGGCGTAGTTCTGGTCGTCGCCGTACACGAGGAGACCGGCCTGCTGGTAGTTGGCCGCCGCCGCGATCGTCACCTTCGTGGTGGCCTGCCAGGCACCGTTCGGCGCTGGCTGGAGCACGAGGTTGGCCGCGGTGTTGGTCCCGCCGTAGAGGTCACCCACCGAGGTGGGCAGGACCAGCGATCCACCCTGGACGGAGTAGAGCTGGTTCTCCCGGACCACTGTGGACCAACGCGTCTTGTCGAGCGTGGTGCCGAGGAAGTCGTCCGAGCGTGCCCCGAAGCAGGACGTGTTCGGCGCGTTCACCTTCACGGTCGCGGTGGCGTACCCCTTGGCACCCTTGCTGTCGGTCACCGTCAGCGTGGCGGTGAACGTGCCCGGCGCGTTGTAGGTGTGCGTGGCGTTGAGCGTGTTCGCGGTGCCACCGTCACCGAAGTCCCACGCGTACGTCAGCGGCGTGTTTCCATCCGCGTCGGTAGCCGTGCCGGTGAACGCCACCGCGAGCGGCAGCGTGCCCGTCGTCGGTGTCGCGGAGACGCTCACCACCGGCGGCGCGTTGTCGGTGACGCCGCGGCCGAGGAAGTCGACCCAGTTCACGTTGAACAGGCCGCCGCCGCCCGTGTCACCCGGGTTGTTGCGGGCCACGAAGTAGAGCGGTCCGCTGGCGGTCTGCGGCGCGGGCAGGTCCACCGAGACGTCGGTGAACATCTGCCACCCGCCGGTCGCCGGCACGGTGGCGGTGAGCAGCAGCGGGCCGTCGACCGCGCCGGTGCGCACCTGGATCGTGCCGCCGTTGCCACCGGAGGCGACCCGGAAGCGCAGGGTGTCGATGCCGGTGAGGTTGGTGGGCGAGAACGACCACCAGTCGCCGTCCTCGATGAACCCGATGTTCTGGAAGCCACCGGCCGTGTCACTGGTCGTCTCACGGACCACGCCGGGGTCGCCGGTGCCGAGGCCGTCCGGCGCCTTGCCGGTGGCCGCGAAGTACTCGGCCTGCTTGCGCTTCGGCTGGAGCACCTCGACCGAGCGGCCGGTCAGCGGCTTGGATCCGCCGGAGCCGCCGCCGTCGGTGTACGTGGCCTCGAGGATCGTGAACACGTTCGCCTCGGCACCGTGTGAGGCCGCCAGCGCGGTCTGCACGGTGCCCTCGCAGCCGGTGTACGACTGCATCGGGTGGTTGTGCTCGTCGTGACCCAGGTAGACCTGGAGGTTCACCTTCGAGCAGTCGATCGTGCCGTCCTCGGGGTCGGTCACCTTGACCGTGTACTTGATCTGGTCGCCCCAGTCGAAGAACCCACCCTGCGGCGGGAACTCGATGGTCACGGTCGGCGTGGTGTTGCCGACGGTCACCGGCACGTTGGCCACGGCCGTGCGGCCCTTGGGGTTGGTGACGGTCAGCTGGGCGGTGTAGTTGCCGGCCGCCGTGTACTGGTGCGACGGGTTGGCCTGGTCGGAGGTGCCACCGTCGCCGAACGTCCAGGCGTAGGTGAGCGCGCCGCCGTCCGGGTCACGCGAGCCCTCGCTGGAGAACTGCACGGTCAGCGGCGGCTGGCCCGACGTGGGCTCGGCGGAGGCGACCGCGATCGGGGCCCGGTCGGCCGCGATGTAGTCGATCCGGTAGACGCCGGAGTTGTCGTTGTTGCCGCCGAAGCCGGTGCCCCACTCGATCATGTAGAGCGCGCCGTCCGGGCCGAACTCGAAGTCCATCGGCCGCAGGAACGTCATGCCGGTCAGGATCTGGTTGATGTCCACAAGGGACTTGGCGTCGTCGTCGAGCTGGAACGTGTACATCTTGTTCTGGTTCCACTCGCCGAACATCGCCTTGCCGTCGTAGTACGCCGGCCACTTGCGGTCGGAGGTGAGCGCGGCGTCGTACCGGTAGACCGGGCCGCCCATCGGCGCGCCGCCGCCCCCGATCTCCGGGAAGAGCGGGTTGCCGCTGTAGTCGTAGTCGACGGTGGCCGCCTTGGCCGCCGGCAGGTTGGTCAGGCCGGTGTTGTTGGGCGAGTTGTTGACCGGCGCCGCGCAGTCGAACTTCGCGCCGCTCGGGCCGGACGGGAACGTGTAGTCGTTGTACGCGTAGTTCGCGCCGTGGCAGTACGGCCAGCCGTAGTTGCCCGGTGTGACCACGTTCCACTCGACCGTGCCCTCGGGACCGCGGTCGGGGTTGGCCGCGTTGGCGTCCGGGCCGTAGTCCGCCACGTACAGCGTGTCGGTCTGCTTGTCGATGCCGATCCGGAACGGGTTGCGGAAGCCCATCGCGTAGATCTCCGGCCGGGTCTGCGCGGTGCCCTCGGGGAAGAGGTTGCCCGCCGGGATCGTGTACCCGCCGCTTGCCTGCGGCTTGATCCGGATCACCTTGCCGCGCAGGTCGTTGGTGTTGCCGGAGGTGCGCTGGGCGTCGTAGTCCTGCCGGCCCGGCCGCTCGTCGATCGGGGTGAACGAGTTCGACTCGAACGGGTTGGTGTTGTCACCCGTGGCCAGGTAGAGGTTGCCCGCGCCGTCGAACACCATGCTGCCACCCGCGTGGCAGCACGTGTTGCGCTGCGTGGTCACCTCGATGATGGTCACCTGGCTGCTCAGCGCGATCGAGTCGCCCTGCACGGTGAAGCGGGCCACCCGGTTGCGGGCGATGCCGTCGTTGGGCGCGTAGTAGAGGTACACCCAGCCGTTGGTGGCGAAGTTGGGGTCGAGGCGGATGCCGATGAGGCCGTCCTCGTTGCCGGTGAAGACGTCGAGGTCGATCGCGGTGACCGTGGTGCGGGTGTCCGGCTTGACGATCTGGACGCGGCCGTCGCGCTCGATGTAGAAGACCCGGCCGTCCGGCGCGATGTCCAGCTCCATCGGGTTGCTGGTGTTGCTGTCCAGCGTCACCTTCTCGAAGCTGCTGGTCTGCGAGGCCGCGCAGTCGGAGTCGACCGCGCCGGCCGCGGTCTGGATGCCGCCGAGCAGGTGCGCCAGGAAGTTCGGCTCCGAGTACGACTCGATGGTGTGGCCGCTGCCCGTGTACCAGGAACGGCCGCCGTCGAAGTCGTGGCACCACGCGGTCGGGTGGTCGGCGCCCATCGCGCCCGCGCCCGGCGTGTAGCTGCGCTCGTCGAGGCTGGCCAGCACGTGCACGTCGGCCCGCGGGTTGGTCTGGAAGTTGTACCACTCGTCGAAGCGGGACCACTTGGCCGGCAGCGAGGCGGTCGACGGGTGCGCCGGGTCCTCGACCTTGATGGTCGCGGTCTGGTTGGCCGGGTGCGACGCGAAGTACGCGCCGACCAGGTCGCCGTACCAGGCCCACTGGTACTCGGTGTCCGAGGCGGCGTGGATGCCGGCGTAGCCGCCGCCGGCGCGGATGAACCGCTCGAACGCGGCCTGCTGGTCCGCGTTGAGCACGTCGCCGGTGGTCGAGAGCCAGACCACCGCCGCGTACTTGTCGAGGTTGGCGTCGGTGAACGCGCCGGCGTCCTCGGTCGCGTCGACGGTGAAGCCGTTGTCCGCGCCGAGCTGCTGGATCGCCGCGATGCCCGCGGGAATCGAGTCGTGGCGGAAGCCGGCCGTCTTGGAGAAGACGAGGACCGAGAAGGGCTCGGCCGCCGCTGCGGCCTGTTGCGCTATCGGGGCGGCCTGGACCGGTGCCGGTCCGGCCACCAGCGCGGATGCCGCGGCGAGGAGGGCCGTGGCGGCGAGGAGGAGGGGACGTCTGGCACGGTGAGCTCGGCGATTTGCGGGCACGAAGGAACTCCTTCGCTGGATGAGGACAGCGGGATATCTCGCATCGGCTCGCCGAAGACCGATGCGCGTGGGGGGTAAGGCACGGCGCCAGCCCGCCGAGGCCGCCACCGCAATTTGTCATCTGACTAAACGAATTAAGCCAACGGGAACCGTCGATGGCAAGTCACGTTCAGGTAACACAGCCCGGCCGTTCGGACGAATCGCTCGTCGTCACGGCCGGGCTGTCCCCCTATTCGTGATTAGCAAAGAATGTCCGCCACCGCCTGGTCCGCCCGGTGATACACCGCGAGAGCCTCCTCGTCGCCCGCGAACCGGGTGCTGATGGCCAGCACCACCGCGCGGCGGCCGTCGCCGGTCACGCCGTCGACCGTGCTGGTGCCGGGCACGTCGCCGCCGTGGCTCCAGTAGCCGCCGCAGGACGTGGGTATCCACATGACGCCGAGGCCGTACCGGACGCCCGGCCAGACGTCCTCGAACGCCTCGGCCGGCACGGTGCGGTGCATCTCGGCCATCTGGCGCGGCGCCAGCAGGCGTCCGCTCTGGAGAGCCTGCCAGAAGCGCACCAGGTCGCTCGGCGTCGTGACCAGGTCACCGGCGGCCCAGCCCCAGCTCACGTTGAGCAGCGTGGTGTCGAGCAGCGGCCCGCCCGGCTCGAACTGCTGGTAACCCTTGGCGTGCGGCCTGGGCAGGGTGGGCACGTCGCCCGGCGAGTACGTGCGCGACAGCCCGAGCGGCCGCGTGATCCGCTCCCGCACCACCGACGCCCACGCCTTGCCGGTGAGCCGCTCGATGATCATCCCGACGAGGATGTAGTTGGTGTTGGAGTAATCCCAGCTCGTGCCCGGTGCGAAGACCGGCTCGTGCTTCATCGCGATCGCCACGAGCTCCTCCGGGTCGAGGTGCTCGAACCTGTGCTCCAGGTACTCCTCCGCCGAGTTCAGCCCGGCGAGGTCGTTCGTGTAGTTGTAGATGCCGCTGGTGTGCTGGAGCAGCTGGCGCACGGTGACCTGCCGCCCGTCGTTGCCGTTGCCGGAGACCACGCCCGGCAGCCACCGGTCCACACTGTCCTCCAGCGACAGGCGCCGCTCGGCGACAAGCTGGAGGAGAATCACCGCGGCGAACGTCTTGGTGTTGCTCCCCATGCGAAAGTAGCCGTCGTGGGGCACGGGCGCGCCGGTGCGGATGTCGGCCACACCGGAGCGCGCCGTGCTCGTGCGGCGCCCGTCGGCGGCGATGCCCTGCACGCCGGTGACCCCCAGGCCGGTCAGGTCGTCGGCGGCCTGCTCCAGCAACCGCCGGTCGCCACCCGCCGGCGCCACCCCCGCGGCGGCACCGGTGGCCGGCACGACGACCAGGACAGCGGCCAGGGCGACCCCGACCGCCGCCCTGCCCGGATGGATGCGCATAGATCTCCTCCTCCGTTGGGCTCACATGTCCTATGTGCACCCTACGAAGCTGGTCTATGTACGAACATCCGTGTTCGCCCCGACACCACCCCCTACGGGGCGCCCACTACCGGTAGGCCGCCCGAGGTCAGCCGTCGCGGAGAGTGCCGGCCAGGACGCCGCGCAGGAAGAAGCGGCCGAGTAGGAGGTAGATCGCCAGCGTCGGGATGCTGGCCAGCAGCGCGCCGGCCATCGCCTGGCCGAACGGGATCGACTGTCCACCCGCGACGTTGTTGAGGGCGACCGTGATCGGCCACGACTCGCGGGTGGTCATCATCGCGCCGAACATGAAGTCGTTCCAGGACGCGGTGAACTGCCAGATGATGGACACCGCGAACGCCGGGCGCGCCAGGGGCACCGCCACGTCGAGGAAGGTCTGCCAGACGCCGGCGCCGTCCAGGCGGGCCGACTCCATCAGGGAGTCGGGTAGGCCGACGAAGTAGTTGCGGAAGATCAGCGTCGTGATCGGCAGGCCGTAGATGATGTGGATGAGTGTGAGGCCGGCCAGGCCGCCGGTGCGGTCGGCGCCGCCGCGCAGGCCGAGGTCGGTCATGGTCTGGGCGAGCGGGATGACGATCGCCTGGTACGGCACGAAGATACCGAAAAGGATCAGCGGGAAGACAACGTTGGCATAGCGGAAGCGCACCTTGGCGAGCACGAAGCCGTTGGCGCAGCCGAGCAGCGACGAGATCAGGCTGGCCGGGATGGAAAGGCTCAGGCTGTTGCGGAAGCTGGTGGAGAGCTTCGGCCACACGTCGGTGAAGTTGTCCAGCGACAGGCTGCTCGGCAGCGAGAAGATGCCGGTCACCGTGACGTCGGACGGGTCCTTGAAGGCGGTGACCAGCAGCACGTACACCGGCATGAGGAAGAAGCCGACGAGCAGCCACAGCCCCACGTACCGGAGGACGGTGAGCCAGCTGGCGTTGCGCCGCGAGCGAAGAGCCGCGCCGGGCTCGGTGGGGGCGGGCTGGTGCACCGGGCGCGGGATCGAGGTGCGGGCCGGGGCCGGGATGCCGGCGGTGCCACGTACGGTCATCGCCGCTCCGTTCGCAGCCAGTGGCGGATGTAGGGGCCGATGATCAGCACCACGCCGATCAGCAGCACGGTCGCGATGGTGGCGCCCCGGTCGTAGAAGCCGCCGTCGAACGTGGTGAACCACATGTACAGCGATGGGGTGTCGATCTTCAGGTTGCCCTGGTCGAGCGCGTAGAGCAGGTCGAACGTCTTCAGCGAGATGTGGATCAGGATGAGCACCGCGCTGAACGTGACCGGGCGCAGCGCCGGCCGCATCACGTACCAGAGGACCTGCCACTCGCTCGCGCCGTCGATCCGGGCCGACTCGCGGAAGGTGTGGGGTATCGCGCGCATGCCGGCGAGGAAGAGCGCCATCACGTACCCGGAAAGCGCCCAGCCGGCGGGGAGGGCGACCGCCGCGATCGCCCAGGAGGAGTCGGACTTGTGCCAGTCGCTGCGCAGGAAGCCCAGGCCGAGGTCGCTGAAGAGCTTGTTGAGCCCGGCGGTGTCGCCGCCGCTGCCGTTGTCGAGCAGCCACCGCCACACGATCGCGGTGGCGATGAACGAGATCGCCATCGGGAAGAGGAACACGCCCCGGTAGAACGCCTCGCCCCGCGCGCCCTTCTCCAGCAACAGCGCCATGACGAAGCCGAGCGCGAGCGCGCCCACCACGAACACGGTCGTGAAGACGACGATGTTGCGGGCGTCGGTGCGCCAGCGGGCGTCGTTCCACAGTGCTGTGTAGTTGTCGAGCCCGACGAAGTCGTAGACCGGTGTGAGCCCCTGCCAGCTGGTGAACGAGACGCGCACGTTCCAGCCGATGAAGCCGTAGACGAAGATGCCGACGAGGATCAGCGACGGCGCCATGAGGCCGAGCCCGGCGAGCCAGCCCGGCACGCGGCGCATGCGCGAGGGGCGGCTCACCGGCGCCGGCGGCTGGTGCAGCCAGTCGCGCTCCACGCCGGCCTGCGCGTGGCGCGGACGGTGCGCCTGGGCCGTGCCGATCAGCTCGACGCCGTGCGGGCCTTCGGGAGCGCTCATCGGGTCGCCTCGTAGGTGCTGTCCAACGTGGACGCCAGCTTGGGCAGGTCGCCGGTCTGGTTGAAGAGGCCGAGGGCGGAGTCGATCTCGGCGTTGTACGCGTTGTTGGCCACCACGCCGTGGGCGAGCGAGCCGACGATCCGGGTGCGCTTGTCGCGCCACTGCCCCAGCGCCCACCCGAGGTAGCCGGGATAGAGCTTGGCGTCGGCGTCGATCCGCGCGGGGATCGATCCCTTCTTGGGGTTGAAGAGGTTTTGCCCCTCCGTGGAGCCGCACTCGATCAGCCACTTTTCCGCCAGCTCGGGGTTGCGGGCGCCGGTGGGCAGCGTGAACGCGTCGGAGAGGAACGAGTAGACGCCGTCGCTGCCGGGCGAGGCGACCGCCGCGTACCCCTGCTGCCACCGCTGCTTCTTGGGCCCTTCCAGGTAGCCGGAGGCCCAGTCGCCCATGACCGCGTACACCGCGGTGCCCTGCACAACGCGGTCGATCTGCGGCTGCCAGTCACCCGACGCGGAGCGCAGGTCGGAGTAGGAGAGCACCTTCTGGTATGTGGCGAGCGCCGCCCCGACCTCCGGCGTGCTCCAGCGCAGCGAGCCGCCGAACAGCTGCTGGTACCGGTCCGCGCCCAGCTCGCCGAGGAGCACGGTCTCGAAGAGGTGCTTCTGTGTCCACTGTGGGCCGATCGCGAGTGCCGTGAGGCCGGCCTGCTTGATCTTCTCGGCCTGCTCGAGGAACTCGCTCCAGGTCTTCGGCGGCCCGGCCAGCCCCAGCTTGTCGAGCGTCGCCGGCGTGTACCACATCAGGTTGGCGCGGTGGATGTTCACCGGCACCGCGTAGATCCGGCCGTCGATCGTGAGGTTGTCGAGCAGGCCCTTGGGCAGCACGTCGCGCCACCCCTCGCGGTCGTACAGCGCGGTCAGGTCCCGCACCTTGCCGGACCGCACGTCGTCTTCGAGCTCCAGCCCGGCGTGCCGCTGGTACGAGTCCGGCGGGTCGTTGGCGAGCAGGCGGCTGGCCAGGATCGCCTTCGCGTTGGAGCCGGCGCCTCCGGAGACGGCCGCGTTGACGAACGTGACGCCCGCGTTCTTCGCCTCGAACTCCCGCGCCATCGCGTCCAGACCCTCTTCCTCACCGGGCCCGGTCCACCAGGAGTAGACCTCTAGTTGGTTGTCTCCGCCGCCACCACCGGCCGCGCACATCGGGATGCCCGCGAGGAAGGCGACGACGACCAGCGCCAGGACCCCGATCCGTCCTTGCCACATTTTGCTTAAGCCTCCCTTGCGTGCGACATAAGGTACGCCTTGATCACTAAGCGCTATTCGCCCGATCAGTCAGTGTCCGCATCGTCCGTAGAGGCACTGTCACGTTTCGTAATCGACGCAGGACAGGGGGTGTGTTTGGAAGCGCTCCCGTTCTTGAACGCTTCCGTTTTGTGCGGTGTCAACGTTGGCTCAGCTACCGGAAAGGTTACGGAACGTGTCCGCCATCGCCGCTACCCGACTGGCCGCCGCGAACACCGCCTCCGGCCGGTGACGGTCGCCGTCGAGGTGACTGAGCGTCTCGATGCCCATGTAGTACGCGACCGCCGCGGTCGCCAGCTCGCGGAGCGGGAGCAGCGCCGCGATCGGGGTGCCCGCTGCGAACCGGCCGAGCACCGCCGCGGCCAGCTCCTCCCACCGATTCACCTCCACGAGCGTCTGCGCGGCCAGCTTCGGCGAGCCCTTGGCACCGGCGACCATTTCCTGCACAGCCGCGATGTGGCCGGTGTCGGCGTCCTCCGTGTACAGCTCGCGCAACGTCTCGACCAGCTCGGCGAAGCCGCCGACGGCCGCGGTCCGCTCCGTGTACCGGGCGATCCGCTGCTCGCTCGTGTACCGCATGGCCGCGACGAGCAGGTCCTCCAGGTCGTCGAAGTGGTAGTAGATGACGCCCGGCGCGAACCCCCCGGTGGTCGCGATCGCCCGCGCGGTGGTGGCGGCGAAGCCCTGCTCGGCCAGCGTCTTCACGGCGGCGCTGAGCACGCGCTCCCGGGTCTGCGTCTTCGGCGGCATGTCTCCGATCAGATCACCCGGCGCGGCACGACGCCGGAGCGGGTGAGAAACGGGTCGAGCCGCCGCGACAGCCGGGCCAGGTGGTGGCTCGGCACCTGCGGGTAGAGGTGGTGCTCGAGGTGGTAGGTCAACTCCAGGAAGATCGCCGGGATCACCCGCCCGCGCAGCGTGCGCGTCTGGTCGAGCGGGTCGTCGCCGTAGTGGCGATGCGGCAGGTGGACAGTGAGCAGCGGGTAGACCCAGCTGCCCACGATCGCCATCACGGCGTACCCGAGGACGGCCGGCGTGGCGGGTAGGAGCGCGAGGCCGGCGGCGACCGCGACGAACGGCGCCGCGCCCTCCACCGCGAGCCACCCGCGGTCGCCCGGCGAACGCCGCCACGCCCACCACCAGAGACGGGCGAGGAAGACCGGCCCGTAGGCGAGCGCGCCGAGCGCGGTGAGGTTGGCCGGATACCCCTCCGGGTCGTCCTCGTGCGGGAAGAGGCGGTGGTGCTGGAGGTGGGTGACGCGGTAGGCGTGCCCGCTCTCCAGCAGCACCAACCCCAGCGCCAGGAGCGCCCACTCGCTCGCCCGCGGGCCCAGCCCGATCGCGCGGTGCACCACGTCGTGGGTCACCGTCACGACGGCCACGAAGATCCCGAACATCACCACGGGGGTCAGCCACCACCACCCCATCCAGGCCGCGACCCCGAAGACCACCATCCCGATGAACGGGCGGGAGAGCGCGATCCGACGCTGTCTCCCACTGGTCGTCAGAAGATCGGTGCCGAGCTGTGTGAGCGAGGGCTTCATGTCATCTTCTCCGTCACGATCCGGCTCCCGAGTACACATGCGACGGTGCCCAGCCCCGGCCAGGTCGAGTCGCCGACGAGCCAGAAGCCGGGCACCCCGATGTCGTGCGGCACCGCGCGCTGGTTGCTGTTGCGCGTGGTCTGCCGCACGCCGCCCACCGCACCGCCCGGCCGGAAGGCGAAGCGCTCGTAGGCCCGCGGGGTGCCCACCTCGTAGACGACGGGCCGCTCACCCAGCCGCGGGTAGGCCCGCCGCGCCAGATCGACCAGCCGGTCGCCGACCCACTTGGCGCGCGCCGCGTGCTCGGCGTCGTCCAGCCCCTCCCAGGCCGGCAGCGCGGTGTGCGTCGACAGCATCACCGCACGGTGGCCGGCCGGCGCGCTGTCGAGGTCGCCCGGAGCGGAGACCGACACGAACATGTTGTTGCCGTCGCCGAGCGGCTCGTCGTAGCCGGCGAGGATCTGGTGGTGGGTCAGTGCCTGGCCGTCCACTTCGGACTCGGGCACGCCGAGGCACACCATGACCGCCCCGCCGAGCGCTGTGGCGTCGCGCTCCAGGTATGGCGCCAGCCGCCGCCCGACGCTCGGGTCGAGCGCCGCCGTGGTGGCCGCCGGCAGCGCGCTGACCACGTGCCTCGCTCTCACCGTGCCGCGCTGGGTGTGCACGTGGAAGGCCCCGGCGGCGCCGGTCACCCGGGCGACCCGGTGCGCGGTGCGCAGGTGGCCGCCGATGCCACGGTAGTGCGCGACGAGCCGGCGCCAGAAACCGCGCATCCCCCCGTGCGCCCGGGTCAGCCCGGCCCCCCGGATGGTGATGCCGAGTGCGGCGTTGATGAGCGGCGCCCGGTCGACCGTGCCGTGCACGGTGTCCTCGACGAGCATCGAGAGCAGCGCCACGAGCGGCACGTCGCCGCGCAGCCCGTGGCGACGCAGGGCCCCGCCCATCGTGGCGTTGAGGTGCCGCCCGGCCGGCAGCCCGCGCAGGCCGACCGCCCGCAGGTCACGCCAGGCGTCGGCGGGGGTACGCACCGGCAGCCGCACGCCTGCCCGGCTCGCCCGCCAGAAGGTGCTCGCCAGGTGGTCGAGCAAAGCCCAGAAACGCAGGTGGCGGTCGCTGCCGCCGAACACGCGCAGCCGCTCGGCGTGCCAGGCGTCGTGGTCGCGGTGCAGGGTGACGGTGCGGTCCGGCAGCCACACCCGGTAACCCGGCAACGCCTCCCCCGGCACCGGCGGCATGCCGGTGGCGTCGAGCAGCTCGGCCCCCACCCCGCCCGGCTCGAAGTCGACGAGGGTGGTCGCCCCCACGTCGAAGGAGAACCCCCGCCGCCGGTAGTAACCGGCACAGCCGCCCGCGTGCCCGTGCGCCTCCAGCACGACCGTCGAACGCCCCGCCGCCTGGAGCCGCAGCGCGGTCGCCATGCCCGCGAGCCCGCCCCCGAGCACCGCCACGTCGTAGTCCTGAACATCCGTTCTGAACATGTGTTCAGACTAGGCCGCCCGCCATCGCGGCGAAAGACCTCATCGCCGGTGCTCTCAGGAGGTCAGGTCGGGCACCAGGTCGGCCGGGTGGGGCAGGCCGGCCATCTCGTCGCGGACCTCGGCCGCCGCGGCCGCCAGCTTCGCGTCGGTGAGCAGCCGGCGGAGGACGTCGGCGTCGATCTGGCGCACCGGGACCGCCAGCCCGGCACCCCGAGCCGCGACAAGCTCGGCGTTGCGGCGGCGGTCTCCCGGACCGGGCACCACGATCTGGGGCACGCCGGCGGCCAGCGCGGCCAGCAGCGTGCCCGCCCCGCCGTGGTGGACCACACCGGCGCAGGTGGGCAGCGCCTCGGCGAACGGGGTCCAGCCGACCGCCCGCACATTCGGCGGGAGGTCGCGCGTGGCATCGGGGCGGACCAGCACCACCTCGGCGTCCACACCGGACGCCGCCGCGATCGCCGCGCCGATCAGGTCGCCACCGCCCGGGCCGGGCACCGTGCTGTGGGTGACGAGCACGCGCGGGCGGCCGTCCTCCGGCGGCTCGCGGAGCAGCTCGGGGAGCTCACCCTCGCCGCCGTACGACACGAAGCGCATCGGCCGCACCTCCCGCGGCCCGACCAGGCTGGGCGGGGCCACGCTCAGCACCAGCCGGTCGGCGGGCAGCCCGTCCGGCCGCTGGTGGCGCATCGCGGCGGTGGTGACGCGGACCAGCTCGGCCTCGTCGAAGAGTGTGTTGCCGTGCAGCACCGCGGGGACGCCCACTTCGGCTGCCGCGTGCGCGCCGGCGGCGGCCAGCGGCTCGTACACCACGAGGTCTGGTGACCACTCGCGGGCCAGCCGCACGGCACCGTCGAGCAGCTGGTCGTTGACCGCGCCGAAGAGGAGCGCCACGCCCCTCGTGCCGGCCTTGCCGGCCAGCTCGGCCCGGCCGATCAGCGGGTGGCGCAGCAGCACGCGGCGGGCGATGCGGCTGAAGTCGAAGCCCGGCACGACGTCGTCGACCTCGAGACCGGCTGGACGCGCGGCGGCCGCGTCGCCGCCGGCCGCCACCCGCACCTCGTGGCCCGCCTCGCGCAGGGCGACGGCGAGCGGCACCATCGGAAAAAGGTGCCCGATCAGCGGCGCTGACACGAAAAGAATGCGCACCAGGCGACCTTAGACCCGGTCAGCCGCGGTATCGGGCCGGGGGCGGTGCCGCCACCGGGCCCAGCGTGGGCTTCAGCCACCTGTCGTAGATGCGCATCCAGCCGCCGTCGGCGCGGAGGCGGTCGAAGACGCCGTTGACGAAGCGGACGAAGTCGGTGGCGCCCCGGGCGAACGCCAACCCGTGCGGCTCGTCGCTGAACCGCGGCCCCACGATCTTCGTGGTCGGGTCCTGCGCGGCGAGGCCGGCCAGCACGTTGTCGGTGGTGGAGATGGCGTCGACCTGGCCCTGCTGGAGCAGCACGAGGCAGTCCGTCCAGTCGACCGCGGCGACCGGCACCGGCTTGGCGGGCGCGTCGATGATCGCCTGGATCGAGGTGGTGTTGGCGGCCGCGCACACCCGCTTGCCGCCGAGATCCTGGATGCCCTTGGCGGTGGAGGTCTCCGGCACGAGCACCCGCTGCCCGGAGTCGAGATAGTTGGTGGAGAACTCGACCTGCTCGCGCCGCGAGCACGTGATGGTCATCGAGTTGGCCACCAGGTCGACCTGCCCGTTGACGGCGGTGAGCCGCTGCGCCTGGGTGACCACCACGTACTGCACGCGCTCCGGGTCACCGAAGATGGCCTTCGCCACCTCGCGCACAAGGTCGATGTCGAAGCCCTCAAGCCGCCTGGTGGTCGGGTCGCGAAACCCGAAGAGGTAGTTGTTTTGGTCGACCCCCGCGATCAGCCGGCCACGCGCCAAAATTTTGTCCATCGTGGAACCAGCGGGCATCCGCCCGAACGGGGGCAGCGCGCCGGCGGGGCGGAGACTCGCACGCGGGTCGCAGGCCGGCTCGGGCGGCACCGCGCTCGGCGGCGGAGCCGGGTCGATGACGTCCTGCGGCACCGGCGCCTCGGCCCGCGCACCGCCCGGCGGCCGCTCGGGCGGGTCGGACGAGCAGGCACCGACCAGCACCAGAGCCAGGAAGGCGGTCGTGACCACCCGAAAGCCACCACGCATAAGCCCACACCCTAAGACGCCCCGGCAACCACGACCCGAAATCACCGCTCCGTATGTGTGCGCGAGGCCGGCGCCTTCCGAGACCGGCGGCCCGGGGTGAGCGCGACAAAGCGCGGAGGGTGAGGCCGCGGGAGCAACGGTCTGGACCACGACGGGCATCGCGGTAGCTCGCATCCGCTGTGGTCCTGCGCCGGCGGGCGCGCGTGGCGTGCGGAAGGTCAGGGCGGGCCCACGCCGTTGCTCGCGGCGTCGCCGGTCTCCACGAAGTGGGGGACGGCCGCCGCGACGCTGCGGCGGCCGTCCCTGTGGTGGGTGCGGAAAGCTCAGCTCGGGATCGTCCACCGCTGGCTGGCGGCGGTCCCGCAGGTCCAGAGGTGCACGACGGTGCCGTCGGTCGTGCTGCCGCCGGCGATGTCGAGACACTTGTTGGAGTTGGTGTTGACGAGCGTGCCGTTCGCCTGCGGTGCCCAGTTCTGCGCGCCGGTGCCGTTGCAGGTCCACAGCTGGATCTTCGTGCCGTCGGCCGAGCCCGCACCGGAGACGTCCAGGCACTTGCCCAGCGCCCGCAGCGTCTGCCCGGTCCGGGTGAACGCCTGCGACGTGCCGCCGTTGCACGTCAGGATCTGCATCTGGGTGCCGTCGGCAGTACCGCCGCCGCGCACGTCGAGGCACTTGCCGCCGAGGCCGACGATCGCGCCGCCCGGGACGGGGCCGCTCGACTTGACGAACGTGAAGTCGTCGACGTCGAAGAGCCCGCTGCCGCTGCCGGTGAACGTCAGGTACACGTTCGCGTTGCCGGCCGGCACATTGGACAGTGTGGTGTTGACGGTGGCGAACGTGTTCCAGCCGCCCGTGTTCGGCACCGCGACCGAGCCGAGGATCGGCCCGGTGGTCGAGCCGGTGCGCACCTGGAGCGTGCCGCCCGGTCCGCCGGAGACCACGCGCGCCCGCAGCGAGGTGGCGCCGCCGACGTTCACGTTGTTGTACGCGGCCCAGTCGCCCGGCTCGATGAAGCCGAGCGTCTGCCCGTTGTTGGCTCCGGTCTTGCCGACCGCCTGCACGCCGCTCTGCGCGCTGAACGACTCGGCCTGCACGGTCACGTCACCGCCGACCGGAGGCCCGCCGAGGTCTTTGATCCGGATGTTGCGGAACGAGACGTCGTCACCCGTGCCGTGGTTCTGTATGCCGATGTAGCCGTCCAGGTTGCGGGCCGGGTCGGTGTTGGTGAAGTCGTTGATCCGCACCCCGTTGAGGAAGACCTGGATCCGCTGGCCCTCGACGAGGATCTCGTACGTGTTCCACTCCCCCGCCCGGTTGAGCGCCGCGTCGCGGGCCGCGAGGTCGGCCGACTTGAAGCCGTAGATCGCGCCGGTGGTACGGTCGGCCGCGTCGGTCGGGTCGATCTGGATCTCGTATCCGTTGCTGACCGCCGAGTTGGGATCGGTGGAGGCGGGGAAGCCGACGAAGATGCCCGAGTTGTCGTCGCCCGCGACCCGCCAGTCCAGCTTCAGCGAGTACGAGGTGTACTGCCGCTGGCTGTACCAGAAAAGGCCCATGCCCCCGACGGAGGTGAGCGTGGCGTCGGAGTTGGTGAAGCTGCCCGGCCCGGCCTGCGACCAGCCGGCCGTCGATCCATTGTAGAGCGTGGTGTAGCCGGTCTCCGGCCGACAGTCGGCCTTCGAGCGGCCGGCCGCGTACCGGATGCCGCCGAGCAGGTGCGCCCGGAAGTTGGCCTCGCCGTAGCTGGCCTGCGTGTGCCCGAGCCCGGTGTAGAACGAGCGCCCGCCGCCGAACGTCTTGCACCACGTGATCGGGTGGTCGGCGCCCATGCCACCGCCCGAGTACGAGGACTCGTCGAGGTTGGCCAGCACCCGCGCGCTGGTACGCGGGTTGGTGCGGTAGTTGTACCACTCGTCGGTGCGGGTCCAGGTCTGCGGCAGGTGCCCGGTGGCCGCGTGGCCGCGGTTTTCCACCCGGATGTTGGCCTGCTGGATGGCCGGGTGCGAGGCGAAGTAGCCGCCCACCAGGTTGCCGTAGAACGGCCAGTCGTACTCGGTGTCGGCGGCGGCGTGCACGCCGACGTAGCCCTTGCCGGTGGCGATGTACTGCTCGAACGCCGTCTGCTGCGCGGCGTTCAGCACGTCGCCGGTGGTGGAGAGGAAGACCACCGCCTCGTACTGCGCGAGGTTGCCGGTGGTGAACGCGGCGGCGTCCTCGGTCGCGGTGACCGTGAAGGCGTTGGCCGCCCCCAGGTCGCGGATCGCCTGGATCCCTTGTGGAATCGAGTCGTGCCGGAAGCCGGCCGTCTTGGAGAAGACCAGCACGTCGTAGGGTGCGTCGGCCGGGTTCGCCGCGACGGGGGTCGCCGGGGCGGTGCAGGCGAGGACCGCGAAGACCACGGTCGCCAACGCGATGGGGGTTCTACGCATCGTCCCTCCTAAAGGGTCCACTGCTGGTTGGCGGCGCCGGTGCACGTTCTCAGCTGCACCACCGTGTTGTCGGCCGTGCTTCCGTTGAGCACGTCGAGGCACTTGTTCGAGTTCGCGTTCACGAGCGTGCCGTTGGCCTGCGGCACCCAGTTCTGCGCGCCGGTCCCGTTGCAGGTCCACAGCTGGATCTTCGTGCCGTCGGCCGTGCCCGCGCCCGAGACGTCCAGGCACTTGCCGAGCGCGCGCAGCGTCTGCGCGCTGCGGGTCCACGTCTGCGCGGCGCTGTTGTTACAGGTCAGGATCTGGATCTGGGTGCCGTCCGCGGTGGCGCCGCCGCGCACGTCCAGGCACTTGCCGCCCAGGCCGGTGATCCGGCCGCCACCACCGGTGCCGCCGGTCACGAACGTGAACGAGTCCACATCGAACAGTGCGCCCGCCCCGCCGGCGAACGTCAGGTACAGCGTGGTGGTCCCGGCCGGCGGGTTGCTGATCGTGCCGTTGACGGTCGTGAAGGTCTCCCAGCTCCCCGTGGGTGTCACCGTGGCGGAGCCGAGCACCGTGCCCGTCGGCGAGCCGGCCCGCACCTGCAACGTGCCCCCGGCGCCGGCGGAGGAAACCCGCGCGGTGAACGAGGTGGCGTTGGCGATACGGTACGGGTCGAACGCGATCCAGTCGCCGTTGTCGATGCTGCCGACCGTGTACCCGCCCTCGGCCGTCGCCTTGGCGTGTGTGCCGATGCCGGACATCGTCTTGAAGTGCTCGGCCTGCCGCTTGCGCGGCTGGAGCACGTGCTGCGTGTGCGTGGTGAGCCCGCCGTTGTCGGTGTACTCGGCGTCGAATATGCCGAAGATGTTGGCCGCGTCGTCGTGCTCACCGTCGACCGGGATCGTGATCGAGCCGGTGCACCCGTTCTGCGACGTGATCTGGTGGCCGTGGCTGTCGTGGCCGAGCACGTACGTCATCTTGACCCGCGCGCAGCTGATCGCACCGTCCTCGGTGTCGGCCACGGAGATGGTGAACGGCACCGTGTCGCCGAAGGAGAAGAGCTGGCCGTTGGCCGGCGCGCTGATCGTCACCCGGGGCGGGGTGTTGCCGACGCTGATCGTGACGC
Organism: Phytohabitans sp. LZ39; assembly: GCF_059359075.1. NCBI lineage: Bacteria > Bacillati > Actinomycetota > Actinomycetes > Micromonosporales > Micromonosporaceae > Phytohabitans > Phytohabitans sp. LZ39. The sequence goes on from NZ_JCADBM010000017.1 coordinate 202,930, forward strand.
TGTCGGAGCCGGTCGCGCCCTGCGGGTCGCGGACGGTGAGCGTCGCGGTGTACGTGCCGTTCGTGCTGTAGGTCTTGCTCGGGTTGGCCGCCGTCGAGGTCGTGCCGTCGCCGAACGCCCACGAGTAGGTGATCGCGCTACCGTCCGGATCGGACGAACCCGCCGACGAGAACTGCACGGTCAGCGGCGCCGCGCCCGACGTGGGGTTGGCGGTCGCGTTCGCGATCGGCGCGCGGTTGCCACCGACGCCGACGAAGTCGTAGCGGTACAGCGCCGAGTTGGCGTCGCCGCCGAACCAGCCGGTGCCGTAGTCCAGGACGTAGAGGGCGCCGTCCGGGCCGAACGCCAGGTCCATCACCTGGGTACCGGTCCACGGGAACGTCTCGATCCCCTCGATCGCCCCGCTCCCGCTCACATGGATCGGTTTGATCCAGCGCCGCCCGAACTCGCCGGCGAAGAACTGCCCGTCGAACCCGGCCGGGAACTTCGTCGTGGAGGGGTTCGCCGCGTCGTACCGGTAGACCGGGCCGGCCATCGGCGACTCCGAGCCGCCACCGAACTCGGGCGGCGAGCCGGCGTCGCCCGCGTACCGGATCCAGGCCGGGCGGGCGGCCGGGAGCGTGCCCTGGCCGGTGTTGCGGAACGAGTTGTTGGTCGGGCCGCCCGTGCAGTTGAACTTGGGCCCGGTCGCGTTGGTCGCGAAGTTCCACTCGTTGTACGTCTCGGTGCTGCTGTTGGAGCCGGTGCAGTACGGCCAGCCGTAGTTGCCCGCCGAGGCGACCCGGTTGAACTCCACCTGCCCGCTCGGCCCGCGCGTCGCGCTGGTCGTGCCGGCGTCCGGGCCGTAGTCGCCGACGTAGACCACGCCGGTCGCCTTGTCCACCCCGATCCGGAACGGGTTGCGGAAGCCCATCGCGTAGATCTCGGGCCGGGTGTTGGGCGTGCCGGGCGCGAAGAGGTTGCCGGCCGGGATCGAGTACGTGCCGTTGGCGTTCACCTTGATGCGCAGGAGCTTGCCGCGCAGGTCGTTGGTGTTGCCCGCGGAACGCTGCGCGTCGAAGACCGGGTTGCGCTCGGTCCGCTCGTCCAGCGGCGCGTAGCCCGCCGAGTCGAACGGGTTGCTGTCGTCCCCGGTGGACAAGTAGAGGTTGCCCGCCGCGTCGAAGTCGATGTCGCCGCCCACGTGGCAGCACATGCCCCGGTCGGCCGGCACGTCCAGCACGTTCACCTGGCTGGCCATGTTGATGGTGTTGTTGCTGTTGAGCGTGAACCGCGACAGCCGGTTGACCCCCTGCCAGGTCGCCCACGTGGCGGCGGTGCCGGTCGCGGGCGCGTCACCGGCCGGTGTGGACAGCGGCGGCGCGTAGTACAGGTAGATGAACCGGTTGGTGGCGAAGCCGGGGTCGACGCCGACACCTTGCAGGCCTTCCTCGTCGTGCGAGTAGACCGGGATGGTGCCGATCACGGTGGTGTTGCCGGCCGCGTCGGTGCGGCGCACGGTGCCGTTGCGGGCGGTGTGGATGACTGAGCGGTCAGGCAGTACGGCGAGCGTCATCGGCTCGCCCACCTCGCCGACGCCGCTGGCCAGCGTCACCCGCTGGAAGTCGGCCGCGTTGATGGGATGCGCCTGCGCGGGTGTGGCGGTGACGATCGTCGTACCCGCCGCGACGAGGAGTAGAGCGGTGCTGGCGGTGCGTGCCCGGCGGTGCCTCAGGGCGCGCGGGATCGGCGGCGCGGGGCGGCGCCGAAAGTCCAGGATGGACATGGCGGTGGGTTCCCTCTCCTGACCTTTGCCAGGCAAGGGCGCGCGCCGTCGCGCCAGATGCCGTGGGCGGTGGGCCGACCCGAGCGTGGGGGCTCGTGCCGGTGAGATGCTCGGCGCGGACACCCGGGCTGGATGACCGCGCTGGTGAGCTAACCGCGCCGTCGGCTACCTCGGCGAAACAGCTGTGTCGTGGCCGTCACATTAATTCGTCTAGCTAGATGTGTCCATACTTTCCAGCGCCCCGTACCGTACTTTCGCTCGCACGGCAAAAAGTCCCCCGGACGGCACGACGACGCGAGCCGCGCCCTCAGGCGCGGCTCGCGTTCACCCCCGATCTTCACCGGGCTGGCATTACCCTCGGCTGCCCACGGACCGGCGCCTTGTGACGGGCTCGGCGGCCGCGGCGGGCCAGCCGGGCGACGGCGAGCAGTCGCTCGCGGTCGGCCTCGGCGATCAGCTCGCGCTGGCGGTCGTTCGCCTGGGCCAGGATGAGGTCCGGATGCATCAACATTGTTCTGTCTCCCTTTGTGGTTCCCCGTATCCGCTGATGAGTCAATCTTCGGCCGGTAAGGGAGCGACCACATCGGGAGCGCTTACCTATCTTGGCGGCCCCGGAGCCTTACGCCGGCCCCGGGATGCCTTAGACGGCCGCCGCGGACCGCATAGGTACGTCTAGGTATACCTAGAGACCTGTCGGGGTCGGGGTGGCTTCGACCCCCTATTTAGTTAGACAGAGATTCGAGCTGCCGCGACCTCCGTCGTGGTCCAGACCGCTGCGCGGGGCCCCGGGGAAACGTGGAGCGCAGCGGAGCGTTTTCTTGGGGTGCGTTTCCCGCGGCCTCACCCGTCCGCCGTTGGTCGCGCCTGCGCAACCGGCGGGGGTGGATCGAGCTCGCGCCAGGAGAGCCGGGCGAAAAGGGGTGAGCGGGACCAGCCGAACACTTCCACCCCGAAAGGTCTCTAGCTCCAGTCGAGCGCCCCGCTGGCCTGCAAGAAGGCGACAAAATGGCCTGAAGGCGGCAGTGGAGCACCTCGAAGAACGCGGTTTGTCGATCATCGCCGCAGTGGCAGAATTACCGTGATAGTGGTCAGTCCTGCCACTGTCGGGGCCGGCGTCCGGCGGGCAGGCTGGGCCGATGACCGGTGACCGGCCACGGGCCGCCACGGCCACCTACGCGATCCTCCACACCGGGTACGGCGAGCGCGAGGTGGCCGCCACAGTCGGCTTCGTGCGCGACGGCGACACGCTCGTGGTGACCGACCCGGGCATGGTGCGCGACCGCCGCCTGATTCTCGACCCGCTTCGCGCCCTCGGCGTGGCGCCCGAGGAGGTGACCGACGTCGTGTTCAGCCATCACCACCCCGACCACACGCTCAACGCGGCGCTGTTTCCGGCCGCCCGCTTCCACGACCACTGGGCGATCTACTCCGGTGACCGGTGGGAGTGGCGGGACGCGGAGGGGTACGAGCTCACGCCCTCGATCCGGCTGATCCGCACACCCGGCCACACGCCGGAAGACATCACCACGCTCGTGGGCACCGCCGACGGGGTGGTCGCCTTCACCCACCTGTGGAACACCGCCGACTCGGTCGGCGACCGCCACGCCACCGATCTCGCGGCGCTGCACGCGGGGCGGCGTCGCGTCGCCGGTACCGTCGACATCGTCGTGCCGGGGCACGGACCCGCTTTCCAGACAGGACGGACATGATCTACGAGCTGCGGCAGTACACCCTGTGGCCCGGCAAGCGCGAGGTGCTCGTCGAGCTCTTCGACCGCGAGTTCGTCGAGGGCCAGGAGGCCACCGGCATGCGGATCGACGGGCAGTTTCGCGACGAGGACCGGCCCGATCGTTTCGTCTGGGTGCGCAGCTTCCCCGACATGGCGCGGCGAGCCGCGTCGCTGCAAGCCTTCTACGGCGGCCCGGTCTGGCAGGCCCACCGCGACGCGGCCAACGCCACGATGATCGACTCAGACAACGTGCTGCTGCTCCGTCCCGCCGGCCCGGTGTGGGAGCTGCCCACCGAGCGCCGTCCACAAGAGACTGACTCGCTGCTCACCGCGTCTATCGCGTACCTGCCGGAGCCGGTGACCCAGGACTTCCGCGACTTCTTCGCGGCCGAGGTCGCACCGATCACGCCGGTCATCGCCTCCTTCGAGACCGAGTACGCGGAAAACACCTTCCCCGCGCTGCCCGTGCGCACCGGCGAGCACGTGTTCGTCTGGTTCACCCGCGACGAGGCGCCGCCCGCGGTGCCGGCGCTGGAGGGCTGGCTGGCCAAACCGCTGGAGAGCCTCCGCCTTAGCCCGACGGCCCGCTCCCTCCTCCGTTAGAGAGCTAGCGCGCGGCGAAGGCGCGGCGGTACTCGCGGGGTGGCACGCCGCGGTGCTTGAGGAACTGTTCTCTGAGGACGGTGGCGCTCGCGTATCCGACCCGCCGCGCCACCTCCTCTATGGACAGTGAGGTCTCCTCCAGCAGCGCCTCCGCCCGCGCCAGCCGCTGGCGCAGCAGCCACGCGTGCGGCGTGGTGCCGGTCGCCGCCTTGAAGCGCCGCGCGAACGTGCGCGGGCTCATCAGCGCCCGCGCCGCGAGTTCCTCGACCGGCACGGTGCGGTGCAGCTCACCCGCCGCCCACTCCAGCGCCGCCGCGAGCCGCGCGTCGTCGCCGCTCTCCGGGACCGGCACCTCGATGTACTGCGCCTGCCCGCCGTCCCGATGTGGTGGCACGACGATGTCGCGGGCGATCGCGTTGGCCACGGCGGCACCGTGCTCGCGGCGCACAAGGTGCAGGTAGAGGTCGGTGCCGGCGCCCGCGCCGGCCCCGGTGACGAGTCGCCCCTCGTCGACGTAGAGCACGCCGGGCTCGACCCGCACCTTCGGGTAGCGCGCCGCGAACTCCGCCGCCAACCGCCAGTGCGTCGTCGCGCGCAGCCCGTCGAGCAGCCCGGTCGCCGCGAGGATCCACGAGCCCACGCAGTGGCTGGCGACGATCGCGCCGCGCGCGTACGCGGCCCGGATCGCCGCGAGCACCTCGGCTGACGGCTCACCCCGAAACGAGTCACCCGGCAGCAACAGCACCAGGTCGCCGTCCGCCAGCCGCTCGACGCCGTGCTCGACCGCCAGCCGCAGCCCGACGTCGGTCGTCACGCTCCCCGGGCGGTCGGTGCAGAACGTGATGTCGAACCCCGGCAGCCCCAGGTGCCGGCGGTCGCCGAAGACCGACGAGAGGAGCCCCAGCCCGAGCGTGCTGGCCTCTTCGGGAACGAAGGCCGTGATCGACCGAAAGCCGCCCACGGGTCAGAGCGGCTGGTAGAGCAGGTCGGCCACCGCGTCAGGCACGTCGATCACGATCGTGTGGTACGTCTCGATGCGCGACACGACGTCTTCCCGCGGCCCCTTGTGCCACGCGTCGCCGCCGTAGAACGCGTCCTCCAACGCGGCCCGCTCCTCGACCGACGCGAAGCGCCGCACGAGGTATGCCTCCTCGTGGCCTTCCTCGTCGACGAGCGAGGGCCCGAACCGGACCACGCTGATGCCGTGCTCCCCGAGCAGCGGCAGCGCCACCTCCCGCATCACCCGGAGAAAGTCGTCACGCGTACCCGGCACGAGCCGGTAGGTACGAATCTCGATGATCGCCACCCACCGAGCCTATGCCGCCCAGACGTGGGTGTGGCGGCCCGCGGTGTCGAAGCGGGGCCAGCCGGGGTCGCCGGTCGCGGCGAAGGTCGTCCATGACGTGCGGAGGCGGGCGGAGAGGTCGGCGAAGTCGGCCGGGGGTGGGGAGCCGATCAGGCGGGCGGCGTAGCGGCTGTCCGCGTTGCCGAACGTGAACGGGACGTCCACCCCGTGCGCGGCGCCCATCGGGCCCTGCCAGGCGAAGTCGTACAGCCAGGTCCGGCCGCCGGCGGTCGCGTGTGCCTCGGCCGTCCGGGTGGTCGGGATGCGCATCAGGGCGTCGGACACCATCTCGGCGAAGACGTCGGCGTCCGTCGCGGCGCGGTACCCGGCGGCGTCCACACCCAGGCGAGCCGCGACCGCCGGGATGTCCAACGGCGACGGGATCGGGATGCCCAGGCCGCGAAACTCCTCGTGGGTGTAGCCGCAGACGAGGTCGACCGACGCCGGCACGACCTCCCACGGCGGGCCGGCCACCACGTCGCCGTCGATCACCGGGCCGTAGTAGCCGACGCCGGGGCCGCCCAGTACCGCGTCGGGCACGTCCACGAGCGCCGCCGGCGACAGCGCCGCCGGGTCGCCCACCGCGGCCGTGAGAGCGGCCGTCACGCGTTCGGCCTCCACCATGGAGTGGTAGCCGCGGGGGATGCTCTGGGCGATCACCCGGCGGCAGAGGCCGGACGCCGCCGCCACCAGGACCGCGGACGCCGCGCCGGCCGACTGGCCGAAGACCGTGACGTTGTCCGGGTCGCCGCCGAAGGCCGCGATGTTGTGCCGCACCCACTCCAGCGCGGCGATCTGGTCGCGCAGCCCGCGGTTGTCGGGATGGCCGGGCAGGTGGCCGAAGCCCTCGAAGCCCAGCCGGTAGTCGAGCGTGACCACGACGACGCCGGCGCCGGCGAGCGTGGTGGCGTCGTACTGCGGGGTGGCCGGCGAGCCGATCTTCCAGCGGCCGCCGTGTATCCACACCATGACCGGCAACCGGGCGGCGCCGAGGTCGGGGCTCCACACGTTGAGCGACAGCGGGTCGCGCGGCCGCGACGACGGCCGCCAGATCGACGGCACGCCGGGGGCCGGCGCCGGCTGGGGCTGCGGCGCGGCGAACGTGACGCACTCGCGCACGCCGTCCCACGGCTCGGGCGGTGCGGGCGCGCGGAAGCGGAGCGGGCCGTCGGGCGCCGCCGCGTACGGGATGCCCTTGAACGTGCCGCCGCTCCCCCGGACCAGTCCGGCGGAGGTCTTGACGGAAGGATCGACCATCCGATGACCGTAGCGTGACCCGGATCACGACACGCCACACGATATCTAGTGCGTGACTCTCGCCGACCCACTACATATGGTGTTGACCGCGCGGCGGCCGGACCGCTGCCGCGAGGGAGACAGGGGGAAGAGAGTGACGGTCATCGAGGCGCTTCCGCGCGCCCAGATGCTGGTCCGCAAGCGCGACGGCGCGGCCGAGCCGGTCGACGTCAACAAGATCGTCCGGGCGGTGCGGCGCCACGCGGGCGGGCTGCCGGACGTCGACGCGATGCGGGTGGCGACCCGCACGATCGGCGGCCTGTACGACGGCGCCACCACCGCCGAGCTGGACCGGCTGTCGATCCAGACGGCGGCCGAGCTGATCGGCGAGGAGCCGCAGTACTCCCGCCTCGCCGCCCGGCTGCTCGGCGGCTACCTCGACAAGGAGGTGCGGGGGCAAGGGATCGCGAGCTTCAGCCAGGCGATCCGGCTGGGGCACGCGGAAGGGCTGATCGGCGACGGGACGGCCGCGTTCGTGGCCGCCAACGCGCGCAAGCTCGACGACGCGGTCGACGCGGAGGGCGACCGCCGGTTCGAGTACTTCGGCCTGCGCACGGTCGCCGACCGGTACCTGCTGCGCCACCCGCGGACCCGCCTGGTCATCGAGACGCCGCAGTACTGGCTGCTGCGGGTGGCGTGCGGCCTGTCCCGCACCCCGGCGGAGGCCATCGGGTTCTACCGACTGATGTCGTCGCTGGCGTACCTGCCCAGCTCGCCGACGCTGTTCAACTCCGGCACCGCGCACACGCAGATGTCGTCGTGCTTCCTGGTCGACTCGCCGCGCGACGAGCTGGACTCGATCTACGAGCGGTACGCGCAGGTGGCGAAGCTGTCGAAGTTCGCCGGCGGGATCGGCATCTCGTGGACCCGGGTCCGCGGCCGGGGTGCGCTGATCCGCGGCACCAACGGCCTGTCGAACGGCATCGTGCCGTTTCTGCGCACGCTCGACGCGAGCGTGGCGGCGGTCAACCAGGGCGGCCGCCGCAAGGGCGCGGCCTGCGTCTACCTGGAGCCGTGGCACCCCGACATCGAAGACTTCCTCCAGCTGCGCGACAACACCGGCGAGGACGCGCGGCGCACCCACAACCTCAACCTGGCCAACTGGATCCCGGACGAGTTCATGCGCCGGGTCGAGGCGGACGGTGACTGGTCGCTGGTCGATCCGAGCGACGCGCCGGACCTGCCGGACCTGTGGGGCGAGGAGTTCGACGAGGCGTACCGCGTCGCGGAGAAGAAGGCCGTCAGGACGGTCAAGGCCCGCGACCTGTACGGCCGGATGATGCGCACACTGGCGCAGACCGGCAACGGGTGGATGACGTTCAAGGACGCGTCCAACCGGCTGTCCAACCAGACCGGTGCGCCCAGCAACGTGGTGCACCTCTCCAATCTCTGCACCGAGATCGTCGAGGTGTCCAGCGACGGCGAGACCGCGGTGTGCAACCTCGGCTCGGTCAACCTGGCGGCCCACCTGACCGGCGGCGGGATCGACTGGGAGCGGCTGCGGGCGACCGTGCGCACGGCGGTGGTCTTCCTCGACCGGGTGATCGACATCAACTACTACCCGAGCGCCGAGGCGGCCGCCTCCAACCCGCGGTGGCGGCCGGTCGGGCTGGGCGTGATGGGGCTCCAGGACGTGTTCTTCGCGCTGCGGCTGCCGTTCGACTCGCCCGAGGCGCGCGAGCTCTCCACCCGGATCGCCGAAGACATCTACCTGACCGCGCTGGAGACCTCCGCCGGCCTGGCCGAGGAGGCGGGACCGCATCCGGCCTACCCGCAGACCCGCGCCGCCGGCGGCGACCTCCAGCCCGACCTGTGGGGCGTCGAGCCGACCCAGACGGCGCGGTGGGCGGCGCTGCGGGAGCGGGTCGCCGCGCACGGCTTGCGCAACTCGCTGCTCGTCGCGATCGCGCCGACCGCGACCATCGCGTCGATCGCCGGCTGCTACGAGTGCGTCGAGCCGCAGGTGTCGAACGTGTTCAAGCGGGAGACGCTGTCCGGGGAGTTCCTTCAGATCAACACCTATCTGGTACGCGAGCTGAAGGACCGTGGACTGTGGACGGAGCCGATCCGCGCCGAGATCAAGCGGGCGGACGGCTCGGTGCAGGGCGTCGCGGCCCTGCCGGAGGACGTGCGGGTGCTCTTCCGCACGGCGTGGGAGCTGCCGCAGCGGGCGCTCATCGACGTCGCCGCCGCGCGAGCGCCCTATGTGGACCAGTCGCAGTCGCTCAACCTCTTCATGGCGGCGCCGACGATCGGCAAGCTCTCCTCGATGTACCTGTACGCCTGGAAGTCCGGCCTCAAGACGACGTACTACCTGCGCTCCCGGCCGGCCACCCGCATCCAGCTCGCCACGGTCTCCGTCAAGGCCGAGGCCTGCGACCTCGAAAACCCCGAATCCTGTGAGGCGTGCCAGTGATGTTGCTCGACCCCGGAATGGACCTGACGCTGCGGCCGATGCGCTACCCGCGTTTCTTCGACCGCTTTCGCGACGCCATCAAGAACACGTGGACGGTCGAGGAGATCGACCTCCACAGTGATCTGTCCGATCTGGCCAAGCTCTCCTCCGCCGAGCGCCACCTGGTGAGCCGGCTCGTCGCGTTCTTCGCCACCGGAGACACGATCGTGGCCAACAACCTCGTGCTCAACCTCTACCAGCACGTCAACTCGCCCGAGGGGCGCCTGTACCTCTCCCGCCAGCTCTTCGAAGAGGCGGTGCACGTGCAGTTCTACCTCAACCTGCTCGACACCTACGTGCCCGACGAGACCGAGCGGAACGAGGCGTTCGCCGCGGTCGAGAACATCCCATCGATCCGGCGCAAGGCCGAGTTCTGCTTCCGCTGGATCGACTCCGTCTTCGACCTCCGGCGACTGTCCACACGGGACGAGCGCCGGGCGTTCCTGCTCAACCTCGTCTGCTTCGCCGCGTGCATCGAAGGGCTGTTCTTCTACGGCGCCTTCGCGTACGTGTACTTCCTGCGCTCGCGCGGGCTGTTGCACGGCCTCGCCTCCGGCACCAACTGGGTGTTCCGCGACGAGTCGATGCACATGGCGTTCGCGTTCGACGTCGTGGAGACCGTGCGCCGCGAGGAGCCGGACCTCTTCGACGACAGGATGGCCGCACAGGTGACGGACATGCTCGCCGAGGCGGTGGAGTGCGAGGCGCGGTTCGCCGAAGACCTGCTCGGGCAGGGTGTGCCGGGCCTGTCGTCGACGGACATGCGCGCCTACCTCGAACACGTCGCCGACCGGCGGCTCGCCCAGCTCGGCCTCCCGCCGAGGTACGGCTCGACCAACCCGTTCGCCTTCATGGAACTCCAGGACGTGCAGGAGCTGTCGAACTTCTTCGAGCGCCGCGTCTCCGCATACCAGGTCGGCGTGACCGGAACTGTCGGCTTCGACGACGACTTCTGAGCTAGGTTGGGGCGCGTGCTGTTGCACCACCGAAGCTGGGGCTCGCCCGACAGCCAACCCGGGAGCGACCCGGTCATCCTCCTGCACGGCGGTGGCAGCGACTCCTCCACCTGGGAGGGTGTCGGTGCCGCCCTGGGCGAGGTGTGGCACGTGCACGCGCCCGACCTGCGCGGTCACGGCAAGAGCGAGTGGCCCGGCGAGTACACGCTGGAGCTGATGCGTGACGACGTGCTCGCGCTGATGGACGAGCTCGGGCTGGCGCGGGCCTCGTTCGTCGGGCACTCGATGGGCGGTTTCGTCGCCTACCTGCTCACCCTCGACCACGCGGAGCGGGTGAGCCGGCTGGTGCTGGAGGAGACGCCGCCGCCGGTGCCGCTGGCGCTGCCCGTGCCGGCGCGGCCGGAGGGTCCGCTGTCGTACGACTTCGACGTGCGGCCGGCCATCGTCAAGCAGCTCAACGCGCCCGATCCGGAGTGGTGGATACGGGCCGACGAGGTCACCGTGCCCACCTTGGTCATCTCCGGCGGCCCGGCCAGCCACCTGCCACACCGCACGATGTACGAGTTCGCCGCGCGGCTGCCCGGCGGGCGGCTCGTCACGATCCCGGCCGGCCACCGCGTGCACGTCGCCGAGCCTGACCGCTTCCTGGAGGCGGTCGTCGGATTCTTCGAAGACTGAAACGCGCCGCCGCTCCCGCGTCGTGATCAAGGTATGCGGGGTGTACGGATCGCGGTGGTCGTGGCGGCGTGCGGGGCGGTACTGGCGGGGGCGCTGGTCTTGCGCGCCGGGATGCCGGAGCGGGCGATCCCCTCCGCGGCACCGGCCACACCGCCCCCGACGTCGGCCACGCCGTCCCCGACGCCCAGCCCGACGGAGAAGCCGCCACCACCCGAGATCGCCTACCCGGACCGGGGCGAGGGTACCTACCGCTTCGCCGCGGGCGGTGGAGGTGTGGCGGGGCGGTCCGGCCAGCTGATGCGGTATCGCGTGGCGGTCGAGCGGGGCATCGAGAACATCACGCCGGACGCCTTCGCGGCCGAGGTGACCCGCACGCTCGCCGACCCGCGAAGCTGGACCGGCGACGGGCGTTGGCGGCTCCAGCGGGTCGGCAACGGCTCGCCGTACGACTTCACCGTCTACCTCACCACCCCGCGTACCCGCGACGAGTACTGCCCCGGTGACGACGGGTACACCTCGTGCCGCAACGGCGAGCGCGTGATCATCAACGTGGCGCGGTGGGTGCACGGCGTACCGCGGTATGGCGCTCCCCTCGACGACTACCGCGAGTACCTGGTCAACCACGAGGTGGGCCACCGGCTCGGCCACGGCCACGAGAAGTGCCCCGGCCGAGGCCGGCCCGCGCCGGTGATGCAGCAGCAGACGCTCGGCCTGCACGGCTGCGTCGCGTGGGGGTGGCCGCTGCGCGACGGGCGGCTCTACCAGGGGCCGGCCGGCTCGTACGACGACCCCATCCCGGAGTCGCCATGATCACGCTGACCTGCGGATTGAAACGGATCGGGCGCCCGAACACGTGTACACGTGGGGAGGGCGATGATCTCGTTCGACGAATTCGTGACCGCACGCGGCCCGGCGCTGCTGCGGTTCGGCTACCTCATGTGCGGCGACCGGCACCTGGCGGAGGACATCCTCCAGGAGGTGCTGGCCAAGATGTACCGCCGGTGGGGCCGGATCGCGCGCACCGAGCCGCCGGAGGCGTACGTGCGCCGGGCGATCCTGCACCAGTACCTGTCGTGGCGCCGCCGCCGCGCCAGCACCGAGGCGGTCGTGGCGGAGGTGCCGGAGCACGCCGACCCGCGTCTGATGGCCGAGCAGGTGGCGGTGCGCGACGAGATGTGGGAGCTGCTCGGCACGTTGCCCCGGGTGCAGCGGGCGGTGCTGGTGCTGCGGTACTACCTCGACCTGCCCGACCCGGAGATCGCGGACCTCGTCGGCTGCGCCCCGTCGACCGTGCGCGTGCACGCCTTCCGCGCGCTCGGCGCGCTGCGGGCGCGGCTGTCCGAGGACCTCACCACGGAGGCTCGCAGTGGATGACATCGAGCACCTCGTCCGCGTGACGCTCACCGACCGGGCCGCCGCGGTCGGCGAGCCCGCCGGCCTCGCCCACGCGGTCCGCGGCCGGGCCCGCCAAGCCCGGCTCCGCGTGCAGGCGGCGGGTGCCGCGGTGGCGGCCGCGGCGGTGCTGCTGGCGGTGCCGGCCGCGACGCGGCTGTGGTCGCCCGAGTCAGGATCCACTGTGGACGTCGTCGCGGCATCCGCCCCGGCGGCGGTGGCCGCCGCGCCGCCGTTCCCGTTCACGCCGACGGTGCCGCTGCCGAGCTACGGCGAGCCGATCGCGGAACTCTCCGCCGGCGAGCCCGGCCTGCGGTACCGCGGCGGCGACCCGGAACGCTGGCTCACCGTCTCGGTCACCCGCGAGCGGCCCGCCCCGTCCGCGCCGAAGTCGTACGGCGCGGCGGTGCGCGAGCGGAAGGCGGCGCTGGAGGTCGGGCCCGACGGCTCCACGCTCACCTGGCAGGAGGCGGACGGACGGTGGCTGCGGGTGGCGGCCGACCCGCACCTGTCCCGCGACGACCTGACCGGCTACGCCGCCGGACTCGCGCCGGGTGCGGTGCCGGTGCGGTGGCCGTTCACGTTCGAGACGGTGCCGCCCGGCATCGTGCCCGACGTGGTAAACCTCGCCGCCGTGTCGTTCCGCCCGGAGGGCAACCCGCCGAGCCACGGCTTCGCCGGCAACCTCACCGTTTTGCTGTCGGACACCGCTGAGGTGACGCCGAGCGGCCGCCCGATCGCGGTCGGGACGCGGGCCGGCTGGGTCACCGCGTCTGCCCTCTCGGTCGACCTCGGTGACGGCCGCACACTCGTCGTCCAGTCCGAGATCGGGCTAGCGGAGGCGGAGCTCGTCGCGTTCGCGGCCGGGATCCACCCGACCCCCGACGCGCTGGTCGGCCGCGGCTAGCGAAGTTTGTGCGCCATCCTCGGGGCTTGTCCCGCGGAGCCGGCAGCGGAGGCCGGGGATTTCGGCTCGCTCCGCGAGCCGCCGGCCTGCGCGGTCTCCGGCGGGAGCGGCGGTCCTCCGCTGACGCGGACCCGGGACAATCTTCTGATCTTCTGCCAACCAATGCAGACCGCCCCCTTGGGTCGCCTCGCCTCCCACGGCGGCGAGGCGACCCAGCACGGCCTAGCAGTCGACCGTGATCAGCACCGCGCTGCCCGCCGGCAGGTCGACGCCGAGGCGGCCGTCACGGACGCGGACCCGTTCGGCCCGGCCCGGCGCCAGCCGGCCGCTGTCGTCGACCACCCCGCCCTGCACGGTGGTGTCCGCCGCCGCGAGCCCGCTGCCGGTGAGGCGGAGCACCTGCGCGGTGCCGCCGCCCCGGCCCACGGCGAGGTCGAGGCGGACCGGGCCGGTCGACGGGTCCTCCTTCTGGATCATCGCGATCCGCAGCCGCCCGTCGTCGCCGCGGACGGCGTACGCGTTGACGTTGCGGTCGGTGGCGAGGGCCACGGGCAGGAAGCGGCCCGGACCCATCCGCCGGGCCAGCCACAGCCCGTAGAAGATGGGCATCGCCCGGTATCGCTGGGCCGCCTCGCCCGCCGTGTCCGCCGCGCACATCGGCGTGTAGAGCTGCCACCGGCCGTTCCAGATGGGTTTGCCGCACACGCCGAGGCCGCCGTGGAAGTTGACGCCGTCGAGTCCGAGCTGCGCCATCTGGAGGCTGTAGTCGAGCGCCCACAGCGCCGAGGCGTGCGTGTTGCTGACCCCGTCGATGCCGCCGCCCCACGCCGAATTGGTCTCGTCGACGCGGATCGGCAGGCCGTTTTCCTTGGCGGCGGCGAGGTTGGTGGAGACGGCCGAGCGCTGCGCGGCGTTGGTCTGCGGCGACAGCAGCCGGGCGATCGTGCCGGTCGGATCCATGCTGTACTGGTGGATCATGAGCATCGTCAGCCCGTTGCCGCGCTCCTCGCGGGCCAGAGTGGTGGCCCACGACGAGCTCGGCGAGGCGGTGTCCGGGCCGGCGATCCGCTGGTTGCCGGCGGCCGCGGCACACGCCTCCCAGTCGGCCCTGTAGTCGGCGTACGCGTAGCCGGCCGACCGGTATCCGCGCATCGCCCACTGGTCGGGCTCGTTGCCGCACTCGACCGCGACGAGCCGGTGGCGCAGGATCCGGAACATCTCGCGCGCCTGGTCGGCGGCCGCGACCGGATCCCACCGGCCCACGTTGATGCCGACCTCGGCCCGCCAGCCGGTGGCGCGCAGGAAGCGGTCGAGCCGCTCGATGTCGGCCGGCGTGACCATGTGCTTGACCCACTCGGGCAGCGGGTCGGGCGGCTGCTGGCCGCGCGGCAGCCACAGCGTGTCGCGGTCGAGGGTGTTGCCGGAGAAGCGGACGTTGCTGGGGCCCAGCGTGCGCAGCAGCGCGGCCAGGTTGCCCTTGGCGGGGTCGATGTTGCCGATGCCGAGCTCGCGCATCTCGAACGAGAGCCCGACGAAGTCCGCCGGCAGCCGGCCGGACGGGTGCGCGGTGTCAACGGTGACGGTCACCGGTGTGGCGGCCGGTGGTTCGGCGGCGGCCGGCGCGGCGCCGGCGATGACGGTGGTGAGCGCGACCGCGGTGATCGTCGCGCGACGGACGGGACCCATACAGGCTCCTCCCCTTGGTCCCGGGAGTCCGGCGCCGCCCCGCGCGCACTTCCTTCACGACTTAGTTCGATGTCGATGCTATGTACATCGATAGGGCTTGGTCAATTGACGAGCGGGCCGGTCGCACTGGCGGCTAGGGCTCGCGCCGCACCTCCGCGAGAGCGTGGGCGCTGATCGCGGCAAGGCGCGGGCTGTCGTCCGAAAACGCACCGATGGCGGTGGCCAGGTTGAGCGCCCAGCCGCGCGCGCGTACCCAGGTGTCCGCGTCGGTGCCGGTGAGCGCGTCGTATCGGGCCCGGAAGGCGGCCCGGCCGGCGGCGTCGAAGGTCAGCCACGCGGTGGACAGGTCGCTCGCCGGGTCGCCGCCGGTGAGGTCGCCGAAGTCGATGACCGCGGCCAGCCGCGCCGGCCCGGAGGGCGCCAGCACGAGGTTGCCCGGGTGCAGGTCGCCGTGCAACCAGTACCGCGGCCCGCCCCAGACCGGCGCGGAGACGAGCCGCTCCCAGAGGGCGAGCAGGTCGGGCGTGCCGGCGAGGCGCTCGCGTACCGCCGTGTCGCGGGCGGTGAGCGGCACACCGCGCCACGGGTTGTGCGGCGCGTCGGCGGGCGCCGGGGCGTGCAACCGGGCCAGGAACTCGGCCAGGTCGGTCGCCGCCGGCCCGCGCTCGGCCGGTGACACGTCCGCGGCCGGGCGCCCCTCGAACCACGGGCAGATCGACCACGGCCACGGGTAGCCCTCGCCGGGCACGCCGGCGCGCACCGGGGCGGGGACGACCCCGCCGGCCCGCGCGGCGAGGGCCGGCAGCCAGCGCTGCTCGTTGCGGATCAGGTCGACGGCGAGGGCCCGGCGCGGCAGCCGCACGCAGAGGTCGTCGCCGAGGCGGTAGATGGCGTTGTCCCACCCGTTCGCGACGAGCCACAGTGGACCGTCGAGGTCCGGGTGCTGCGCCCGGACGAGCCGGGTGACGAGACTTGCGTCGATATCGACCTCAGCCGCCGGTGTATCCACGCACACATCATTCCCTTCTGCGGAAACCCGCGACAACCAGTCGGGCGGGCTCGGGCGTTCCTCAGGAAGACGGCAGGACCACCTGCTTTTGACAGACCCCATAACGCCCGCTCGCCGCGCCGATACCCCCGCGCGGCGCGATACAACGCGGGCTAAATCAGGAAGGGAGTCGGCAAGATGCACAAGATGCATCGGTCGATGCGCATCGTCATGCCCGCTGCCATCGCGACGCTCTCACTCGTCGCGGCGGGCTGCGGCGGTGGCAGTGAGGATACCGGAGACACGGGCGCGACCGCCAACGCGTCCATCACCATCAACGGCACGCAGCCCGAGGTCGGCCTCGTGCCCGGCAACACCAGCGAGACCGGCGGCGGCAACATCGTCGACCACCTGTGGACCGGCCTCGTCACCTACCCGCCGGGCGGCGGCGACCCGCAGAACGCGGTGGCGGAGTCGATCGAGACGGCCGACTCGCAGAACTACACCGTGCGGATCAAGAAGGGCACGAAGTTCCACGACGGCACCGAGGTGAAGGCGAAGAACTTCGTCGACGCGTGGAACTTCACCGCCCTCGCCACCAACGGGCAGCAGCAGGCGAGCTTCTTCGGCGACATCGAGGGCTTCACCGCGGTCAACCCGCCCGACCCGGACGGCGCGGGGCCGCGGGAGGCACCCAAGCCGACCGCGCAGACGATGTCCGGCCTGAAGGTGGTGGACGACTACACGTTCACCATCAAGCTCCAGGCGCCGTTCTCCATCTTCAAGACCAAGCTGGGCTTCGCCGCGTACTCCCCGATGCCCGACGCCTTCTTCCAGCAGGGCCCGGACGCGTTCGGGCGCCAGCCGATCGGCAACGGGCCGGTCAAGTTCGTCAGCTGGACCGACGACGTCGAGCTCAAGCTGGCCCGCTTCGACGACTACACGGTGGGCGACAAGGTGAAGGTCAAGGAGGTGACGGTCAAGTTCTACCAGCAGATCACCGCCGCCTACGCCGACCTGCTCTCCGAAAACCTCGACTTCCTCCAGCAGGTACCGGTCGAAAACCTCGCCGACGAGGCCTGGAAGGGCGACCTCGGCGACCGGGCGATCGAGGTCGCGGTCCCCGTGCAGCAGAGGATCGCGTTCCCCATCTACGACGAGCGGTTCAAGAACCCGGACCTGCGCCGGGCGATCTCGCTGGCGATCAACCGGCAGGAGATCTCCGAGAAGGTCTTCTTCAACACGCGCAAGCCGGCCACCAGCTGGGCCCCGCCGGGCACCCCGGGCGCCGAGGGGTTCGCCTGCACCGCGTGCGAGTACGACAAGGACGAGGCCGTGGCGCTGCTCCAGAAGGCCGGCGGCTTCCAGGGCCAGCTGGTGTTCCGCTACAACTCCGACTCCAGCCACAAGGGTTGGATGGAGGCGGTGGCGCAGAGCGTCAAGAACACCCTCGGCATCGACGCGGTGGCCCTTGGCATCACCACGTTCGACGCGTTCCGCCAGCAGGTCAACGCCCACAAGATGGACGGACCGTACCGGGCGGCATGGCAGGCCGACTACGCGGACGCCGAAAACTGGGTCGGCCCCTTGTACATCAAGGGCGCAGCCTCCAACGACGGCCTCTACGAAAACGCGGACGTCGACCGCCTCTACGCCGAGGGCACGAAGGCCTCGACCCCGGACGCGGCGCACGCCAAGTTCACCGAGGCCATCAAGATCGTGGACGCCGAGGTGCCGTCGATGCCGATCGTCACGGTGTCCCAGCAGTCCGGCATCTCCAAGCGCCTGAAGCCCATCAAGACCGACTGGGTCGGCGTCATCGACCTCTCGTCGGTAGAGCTCAAGTAGCGACCTGAAACCACACCGGGGGGATGGGGCCGCGCGGACTCCCCGCGCGGCCCTGCCCACGCCCCCAAGGGGGCAGCCCTGAATGGGAAACTGCATCTATCGGAGTCGAGGTGGCCGGCGCTAAGTTTCCTTTAGGACAAAGATTTGAGCTACCGCGACGTCCGTCGTGGTCCAGACCGCCGCTCCCGCGGCCTCACCCGTCCGCCGCTGGCCGCGCTCACCCCGTCGGGCCGCGCGACGGTCGCTGTTTGTCCACAATGCCTGCTCCCGGATCGGCGCTCTGGGAAAGCAACAGCGGTTTCGTCGCCGCCGGTAACCGCCGCGGCGAGGTGAGCGGCGCGAGATCCCAGATCTCGGAGAGTTAAGGCGCTATTTCAACCCCAACTCTCCTAGATCTCGAAGTCCCGACCCATGAGCTGGTAACGCCGCGTCAGGACGGCGGAGATAGGCCCCGCGAAGCCCCCTTCGGGGCTTGTCCCGCGGACCCGGCAGTGGACGGCCGGGGATCTCGGCTCGCCCCGCGAGCCGCCGGCCGGGAGCGGTCCCCGCGGGAGCATACGGTCTCCAGCTGACACGGACGGGGGAAAATCTGCCGGAGCGCCACCACGCGCGTAACCGCTGGTCGCGCTCACCCCGGCGGCTGCGCCGGGCCTCACGGCCCCGGGCCTGGTAGGTGCGCCCTCATCGGTGGATCGTGGACCGCGGGCCTGGCAGCGGAGGCCGGGGGTTTCGGCGAGCCCTGGCGAGCCGCCGGCCGCAGCGGTCTCCGGCGGGAGCGGCGGTCCGCAGCTGACGCGAACCCGGGAAACCTGTCTCGAGGGGCCCCTGACTCCGAAAGGTCTCTAGACTCGGTGGGTGATCATTCGAGCGGCGGAGATGGGCGATGCGGCCGCTGTGGCCGAGATCTGGTACGAGGGTTGGCAGGACGGTCACCTCGGCCACGTGCCTGACGCGCTCGTCGCGATCCGCACCGAGGAGTCGTTCGGCTCGCGGGCGGCGCAGCGGGTGGACGACACCACCGTGGCGGTGCGCGACGGCGAGGTGGCCGGGTTCGTGATGGTGGTCGGCGACGAGGTCGAGCAGGTGTACGTCTCGCGCCGGCACCGGGGCAGCGGTGTCGCCGGTGACCTGCTCGCCGCGGCGGAGCGGCTCGTCGCGTCGGGTGGGCACGCGCGTGCCTGGCTCGCCGTCGCCACCGGTAACGCCCGTGCGCGGCGCTTCTACGAGCGGTGCGGCTGGGTCGACGAGGGGGCCTTCGACTACCCCGCGGCCGGCGAGGACGGGCCGATTCCGGTGCCCTGCCAGCGTTACGTGAAAGCCGTTTAGACACCGGTCGCGGCGGAAATCTTCATCGCCTAGGGCTTGCCTCGTTTATCCATGACGATCAAAGTCAGAGGATGAGGAAGCTCTCCCGCCGTACCTTCGTCCTCAGTGGCATCGCGGTCGCCAGTGCGGCCGCTCTCCCGACCCGATCCGTGGCCGCGGCCGTTCCGTACCCATTTCGGCTGGGCGTCGCGTCAGGTGAGCCGGCACCTGACAGCGTCGTGCTTTGGACCCGGCTGGCACCCGCCCCGCTCAACGCCGACGGGCAGGGCGGCATGCCCACCTCCGACGTGGTCGTCGACTGGCAGGTGTCGACGACCGACCGCTTCACGACGCTCGTCGCGGCAGGCGTGGTGACCGCGCGCTACGCCGACGCCCACTCCGTGCACGTGGTGGCCGGCGGGCTGGCGCCGGACGCCGACTACTTCTACCGGTTCCGCGCGCAGGGGCACATTTCGCCGGTCGGGCGCACCCGCACCGCGCCGGTGGCCGGCACGTTCGGGCGTGACCTGGTGATGGCGTTCGCGTCCTGCGCGCACTACGAGTCGGGTTACTACACCGCGTACCGGCGGCTGGCCGAGGACTCCCCCGGCCTCGTGCTGCACCTCGGCGACTACCTCTACGAGGACGCGACCACGGCCGGCTCGGTGCGCGAGCACGTGGGCGCCGAGATCGTGTCGCTGGCCGACTACCGGCGGCGGTACGCGCAGTACAAGTCGGACCCCGACCTCCAGGCGGCGCACGCGGCCGCGCCGTGGCTCGTGGTGCCCGACGACCACGAGGTGGAAAACAACTACGCCACCAACACGCGCGCGGACAGCAGCCCGGCGCTCACCGCCGCACAGTGGACGGCCCGGCGCACCGCGGCCTACCGCGCCTACTACGAGAACATGCCGCTGCGCCCCTCGGCCGCGCCCAGCGGCAACAGCATCGCGCTCTACCGGCGGGTCCACTGGGGACGGTTGGCGACGTTCCACATGCTCGACACCCGGCAGTTCCGCTCGGACCAGGCGTGCGGCGACGGGTGGAAGGTGTGCGCCGACGCCGACCTCGCCTCCCGCTCGCTCACCGGCTCGGCGCAGGAGACCTGGCTGCTGGACGGGCTGGCGCAGCACTCCGGCACCTGGGACGTCCTGGGGCAGCAGGTGTTCTTCGCCCGGCAGTACGACGCGGCCGGAGCGTCCAACATGGACGCGTGGGACGGCTACCGGGCTTCCCGCACACGGATCCAGCAGGGCTGGGTGCAGCGCGCGGTGCGCAACCCGCTGGTGCTGACCGGTGACGTGCACCGGGCGTGGGCCAACGACCTCAAGGCCGACTACGCCAACCCCAGCTCGGCGACGATCGGCACCGAGCTCGTCTGCACGTCGATCACGTCGGGCGGCGACGGCAGCGGCACCACGACGATCCCCAACGCGGCGACCAACCCGCACCTGCGCTTCCACTCGGACCGCCGCGGGTACACGCGCACGACCATCTCGCAGACCCAGGTGCGGGCCGACTTCCGCACGGTGGCGAGCGTGACCGAGCACGGCGCGGCGGTGTCCACGTTGCGCTCGTTCGTCATCCTCGACGGCCAGCCCGGCCTCCAGGCGGTGTGACATGTCGCTTGTTTCGACGGCGACGGCCATCCTGATGCTCGGCGTGGAAGCCGTGACGTGGTCGACCGCCAACAGCACCGCCACCGGCGACCAGGACGTGCCGGCGATCGCGGCCAACCGCAACGGCCACGTGGCCGTGGTCTGGGAGGACGACCGCGACACCACCGCGCCCGCCGACGACGCGCACTCCGAGATTTTCCTGCGGCTCTTCAAGGACGGCGCTCCGGTGTACGAGCTGAAGCTCTCCGCCGGCGGCACGAGCGGCGTCGCGTGGAAGCACGTCACGCCCGACGTCGGCCTCGACGACCGGGGCAACGCGGTCGTGGTGTGGGCGGACGACCCGGACGGCAACGGCTACTACAACGTCCCCTACCGCGTGGTATCACCCACCGGCACGGTGCTCGCCTCCGGCCGCGCCAACGCCAGCACCGACGGCCAGCAGGTCTTCCCCAAGGTGTCGGTCGACCCGGACGGCGTGCCGGGCAGCACGAGCGCGGTCGCGTTCACGGTGGCGTGGGAGGACATCCAGGGCACGAACCCCGCGACGGTACGGGCGGCCGGCTACACCGCGGCGACCACGAAGGCGTACGAGGTGGTCGCCAGCCAGACCACGGGCGACCACCGGCGGCCGGACGTGGCGGCGCTCCCCTCGGGCGAGGCGCTCGTGGTGTGGGGCAACGGCGGCGACATCGGCCTGGTCCGGCTGGCCCGGGCCAACGGCGCCGTCACCCTGTCCCGGCGGCTGGCGAACGCCCAGACGGCCGGCCAGCAGCAGCGGCCCGCGGTGGCGGCCGGCTACGCGGGCGACTTCGCGGTCGCGTGGGAATCCGGTGGTGTGTGGGCGCGGTCGTTCACCGCGGCCGGCAGCCCCCGCCACACCGACCTGGCGGTGGCGTCGGCCGGGGTGGCGCCCGGCATCGGCATCGACGACCAGGGCAACGTGGCGCTGGCGTGGACGGTCGCCGGCGCCGACCCGCAGGTGTGGGTCGCCGGCCGCAACCCGGACGGCACCGGCGACGGGCGGCTCGGCGCGCAGATGCTCAGCCAGGCCACCGCGGGGCGGCAGGAGCAGGTCGCGATCGCGGTGTCGCCGTGGTCCGAGGTGAGCATCGCGTACACCGACGACAACGACGGAAACCAGTTCGACCAGATCATCCTGGGCACGGGCGTGACGAACTCGAACTGGTGAACCTCACCCCGCCACCATCCTGAGCAGCTGCTGGATCTGCGCCCGCACCGTCTCGTCGGTGCGGGCGGCCAGCGCCTTCACCTGCGGGTTCTGCCCACCGGTCGCCTCCATGCGGGCGAGCTCGACGGCGCCGTGCTGGTGCCCGATCAGCATGTTCAGAAACGCGGTGTCGAACTCGGCGCCGCCCAGGCGCCCCAGCTCGGCGATCTCCTTGTCGCCGAGGGCGGGCAGGCCGCCGTGCGCGGCGTGCGCGTCCGGGTGGGCGTCGGAGGTGAGCGGCTTGCCCCACGCCTCCAGCCAATCGGTGACGGCGCGGGTCTCGGCGGCCTGCGCGGTGGCCAGGTCACCGGCCAACCCGCGCACGTCCGCCCGGGTCGCCCTGCTTCGCCCCAACTCGAGCAGCGCGGCCGCCGGCTCGTGGTGCGCCAGCATCATCTGGAGGAACATCAGGTCGGTCCCGTTGTAGGCACCGTCCACAGTGGCCGGCAGGGTCACCGCCGTGGTGGCGGGAGGCGGTGTCGGCGCCTGGTTTCGGGGCTCCGCACCGCACGCCCCGACCGCGAAGACTGTCACCAGGACGAGCGCTCGTCGCATGCTTCCGCCTCCCGCCGTGTGACGGGTCCGCGCCGCGCCCGGGGCGGCGCGGACCCTCGATAGAGGTCAGCCGCAGGCGCCCTGGTCGCGCCAGACGCCCCACTGGCCGGTCGTGCCGGGGGTTTCGCCCTGCGTCCACCACTGGGCCTGCCAGCGGCGACCGTTGTGGGAGACCACAGCTCCCGCGGTGTAGACCGCGCTCGCGCTCCACGCCGTGCCGCACGCGGGGGCGGGCGGCTGCGTCGTCGGGGGCGGGTTGCCACCGCCGCCGCCGACCTGGAGGTCGACGCAGGCGTAGAAGGCCATCGCGGTGTCGGCGATGTTCCACCGGGCCAGCACGGTGATCCGGCCGCTGCGCCCGCCCAGGCTGACGCTGTGCGAGACGTTCGCCGCGGGTTGGCGTCCACCGTCGTCGAACACGGCGATCCGCGAACCGCCGACGAAGTACTCCCAGGTGCTGGTGGCGTGCCGGGCGGTGAGCACCCAGCTGAACGTCACGTTCTGTCCGACGGAGGTGGTCGGCCAGTTGCGGTTTTCGTTGAGCACCGCGAACCGGGAACCACCGCCGTTGCACTGCATCGAGCCCTTGGGCGCCTCCACGCTCTGCGGCTCGTAGACGATGTCGCCGCAGTCGGCGACCCGGCCCTGGGCACACATCGCCTGCCGGCTGGGCGGCGAGGAGACGTAGCCGTGCGCCTGCGCCGGCGTGACCGCCACGAGGAGCGAGCCGATGACGGCGGCGAGCGTGAGCAGGGGGAGGGTGATGCGTCTTCGCATTAAATCCTCCTTGTTTAGGGGGATCCGCTCGGGTTGATGCGCATCAACATACGGTAAACAAAGCTAACAGTAAATAGCCTTAACCAAATATTTCGATGCGTGTGCTATGCGGAGCCCTCGCCCGAGCGGAGGGCGACCCCACGGTGGAGGGGCAGGGAGCACGCGGCGCGGCGATCAGCTGGATCACACCGGATTCCGACCGATCCTAGAGCCGCCTCACCTAGCCTCCTCGATGTGAGTCGGTTCCGGTTGAGTGTGGTCGTCCCGGCGTACAACAACGCTCCCCTGCTCGACCTGACGCTGGGCGGGCTGGCGCGGCAGACCATGCCGGCCGCGGACTTCGAGGTGATCGTCAGCGACGACGGCTCGCCGGTGCCGCTCGCGCCCGCCGTCGACAAGTACGCCGACCGGCTCGACGTCACGTGCGTGGTGGCGGAGCGCAACCGTGGCCGCTCGGCCGCCCGCAACGCCGGTGCCGCCCGGGCGCGCGCGGACGTGCTGCTGTTCGTCGACGCCGACTCGGTGGCCCACCCGGCGCTGCTCGAGCGGCACGCCGCGTTCCACGCCGCGCGCGAGGGCCGGCCCGGCGTGCTGCTCGGCAAGCGGTACGACATCGACTGGGCCGCCGCCGGCGCGCTGACCCGGGGTGAGTCACCCACGCCCGAGATGCTCGACGCCTACCGGGGCGACCCGCGCGACGGGCACACCGCCCACCCGCAGCACCTGGCCGACTTCGCCCGCGCGCCGTGGCTGCTCGGGTTCACCCACAACGCGTCGGTCGACAAGGCCACGTTCGACGCGGTCGGCGGCTTCGACGAGGCGATCGTCAAGTGGGGGCTGGAAGACAGCGAGCTGTTCTACCGCGTCTTCCACCACCACGGCTGCCCGCCCGACCTCTTCGTCCGCGAGCCCGCCGCGATGGCGTACCACATGCCGCACTACCGCCCGACCGGCGAGCTGCTCGGCACGCTCGACAACCTGCGGTACATCGCCCGCAAGCACCCGCGCTACGACTTCGAGGCCATGCACAGCCCGGCCACGCTGGGCCAGGTGATGGGCAAGGTGCGGCTCTACTCCGACGCCGTCGACACCTGCCGGCGCGCCGGACTGGGGCGCCCGGCCGTGCTGCCCGCCGAGGTCCGCGCGGGGCTCGGCGACCGCACGCTGATCGCCGGCTACGGCGTGTCCGGGCTGCCGCTCGGGCCGGGCTCGCACACGTTCGACCAGGACGCGCCGATCGGCGACACCAACTGGCACCGGCTCGGCCTGATGCTGCAAGACTTTCGCACCGGGCAGTTCAGCCAGTTCGTCCACATCGACCTGTGGCGCTTCCTGATGCCCGACGACCTCAGCCTGATGGTGACCAAGGCGCTGCGCAAGGCCGACCGGGTGGTGCTCGTCGCCGCCCATGACGCGCCCGACGCGGCGTCGCTGCTGCCGGTGCCGTTCGTCGACGACGTCGACTACGCCGCGCGGATGCTGGAGGCCCGCTTCGACGTCGCCACCACCGTGCACGAGGAGGCGACCGTCCTCACCATCAGGTGAGGCGCATGTGCAGGCGGATCGTCGTGGCGCCCGGCCGGGTGTACACCCGCACGAGGTCGCACAGCTGGTTGACGAGGATCAGGCCACGCCCGCCGTAGAAGCTGTCCGGGGGCGGCGGCACGCGGCCGGCCAGCGGCGCCGCGATGTGGCCGCCGTCGCGCACCTGGCAGACCAGGATGCTGTCCTCGGTCCAGATCGCCAGCGCGCCGGTGCCCGGCGTCGTGTGCGCGGCGGTGTTGGTCGCCAGCTCGTTGACCGCGATGATCAGGTCGTCGGTGCGGTCGGCGCCGAGCCCGGCCGTCTCGGCCGCCTCCGTGACGAAGGCGCGCACCTTGGCCAGCCCGCTCAGCTCGATCGTGGTGGTCGCCGCGCCGGCCGGCGGGTCGGGCAGTGGGAGGTTGAAGCTCCGCGCGACCGCCACGGGGTCCTCGTATCCCGGGCTCGTCTCGCGGGCCGCGGTCGTGGCGATGACCGGGTGGGTGCGGTAGGCGTCTTCGACCGCGTGCGGGGCGAGCCCGGCCACGTCGTACGGGCACAGGATGCTCGCCGCGCGCCCGGCGAAGGCCGCGTTGATCAACGCCTCGTGCTGCACGCAGGCCGGGTACTCGAGCGGGCTGCGGCTCGGCCAGATCGGCTCGCCGATGATGCGCACCGGCCGGCCGGGGTGGGCATCGGCGAACGCGAGCAGCACGCCCGGCAGGATCCGCCCGGGATTGGCACCGGCCCGGGTCATGTCGTGAAACCGCACCCGCTCCGCGTCGGCGCCGAGACCCGCCCGGATCCTCTCGAGGTTCGCACCGGGCACGGCGACCGCGACGGGCTCCCCGGCGGCCAGCGCGTCACGGATGAACGGCAGGGTGCCGGCGAGGTACTCGTCTGGCCCTCGGTAGAACAGTGCGGGGTGGTCGAACATCAGTCGCCACGGTACCTCCCCTCGGCGCCGCTCGCAGTAAGGGTTGATCTGGCCGGACGGGGGTATCACCGCGCATGCGAATCGGTGCTCGCCGACGTCGTGCCGATCGAGGCCGCGCGTGGCTTCGAGGCGGCACGCGAGCGCTGACCCCGTATGCTGTTCCAACATGAAACAAGGCGATGTAACAAAGCGGGTCACGGTGCGTGCCGTCGCGGCCGAGACCGGCCTGTCCATCGCCACGGTGTCCCGCGTGATCAACGGGCGGGCCAATGTCGCGCCGCACACCCGTGACCTCGTGCTGCGCGCTATGGGCCGGCTCGGCCAGCACACGCCGCGCCGCCGCCCCGCCGCCGAGGCCGCGAGCGGCGCGGCCGTCTACGTGCGCTGCCCCTACGTGCTGACCGACTACTTCGGCATCATCGTGTCGTCGGTCGCCGAGACCCTCGAGGTGCACGGCCGGCCCGTCGTGCTCAACGCCGGTGAGGCCGCCCAGCACGCGGAGGTGCTCGCCGGCCTGCCCGGCCGGACCTCGCTGTGTGGGGCCGTCCTCATCCTCCCGCCGGAGCCGGGCGAGGATCTCGAGCGGCTGCGCGACCGGCGGTTCCCGTTCGTGGTCGTCGACCCGCGCACCCCGCCGCCGCGCGACGTGCCCGCGGTCTCCGCCGGGCACTTCGCCGGCGCCCGCCGCCTGATGACCCACCTCGTCGAGCTGGGCCACCGGCGGGTCGGCATCATCGGCGGCCCGCGCCACTGGCTGGTCACCGACCACCGCCAGGCCGGATACGTCGCGCCGCTGGCCGACGTGGGCGTGCTGCCGGTGCCGGAGCTGGTGCGGTTCGTCGTCGAGCCGACCGCCGAGCACGGCTACCGGGCCGCCCGCGAGCTGCTCGACCTGCCGGAGCGGCCGACCGCGCTGGTCGCGTTCAACGACAAGATGGCGGTGGGCGCGCTGCGCGCGGCGGCCGAGCGCGGCCTGCGCGTGCCCGCCGACCTGTCGGTGGCCGGCTTCGACGACATCGAGGTCAGCCGGGCCACCCAGCCGATGCTGACGACGGTCCGCCAGCCGCTGGAAGAGATGGGCCGCATGGCGGTCAACCTGCTGGTCCGCCTGCTCGACGCGCACAAGCTCGACGCGCTGCACGTCGAGCTCGCGACCGAGCTGGTGGTCCGCGGCTCCACCGGCCCGGCGCCTGTTACATATTGACACTTGTTCCAGGTGGGTGTTTCATCTTCGTTACCGCCGTCGCGCCTCCGGGTTGTGCGCGGCAGCGGGCGCTGGACCCACCCGAGGCCATCGCCGTTCCCGCTGATCCGGAGCGGTGAGGGGGTCTGACGCCGCACATCCATGTCCGGCGTCGCCTGGCGGGATCGCCAGGCGAGACGATCCCTATGCGAGGGAGATCCCTTCATGCCCAGAGCAGGAGCCCGCGGGCGGCGGTTGTTCGCCGCCGTCACCGGCACGGCCGCCCTCCTCGCCGCCGCGGCCGGCACGATCGTGCTGTCGCCGTCCGCGCACGCCGCCGGCGAGCAGGTCAACATCTGGCTCACCACCACCTCCGACGGCGGCGGGCGCAGCGTCACCCGCGGCCTACAGCAGCAGGCGGCCACCGCGTTCGGCCCGGCCGGCGGCTCGGCCAACCAGACCATCACCGTCAACGAGAACGTGCGCTACCAGACATTCGAGGGCGGCGGCGCGTCGATCACCGACACGACGGCGTACCTCTTCCGCGGCGGCCCGATCAGCGCGGCCACCCGGGACGCGGTGATGCGCCGCCTCTTCAGCCCCACCGACGGCATCGGGCTGTCGTTCGTCCGCAACCCGATCGGCGCCTCCGACCTCTCCCGCCCCGGCAACGTCTCCCTCGACGACACCTGCTGCAACCTCGACGACTTCGGCGCCAACGGGTACGACACGAACGTGCGCCTGCTCACCCAGCAGGCCAAGCAGCTCAACCCGGCACTGCGGGTCAAGGGCGTGCCGTGGAGCGCCCCCGGCTGGATGAAGGACAACGGCCGGATGGACCAGATGGGGTGGCTGCGCGCCGAGTACTACCCGATGTACGCCCAGTACTTCGTCAAGTACGTACAGAGCTACCAGGCCGCCGGCATCCCGATCGACTACGTGTCCGTGCAGAACGAACCCAACTGCTGCCAGGCCGGCAACCCGACCGCGATGAACTACCCCGGCATGTCCTGGAACGCGTCCGGGCTCACCGAGTTCACCAAGAACCACCTCTACCCCGCGTTCCGCGCGGCCGGCATCACCACGAAGGTGCTCGTCCACGACTGGAACTACGGCGACTACGGCCAGATCGGCTCCGGCATCCTCGCCGACGCGGCGGTCCGCAACGACCCGCTCTTCGGCGGCATCGCGTGGCACGGCTACTTCGGCGACCCGGCCGTCGGCACCCAGGTGCGCAACCAGTACCCGAGCGTGCGCCAGTTCTCCACCGAGCACTCCGGCGGTACCTGGGTCTCCAACCAGCACAACGAGGACCTCAACGACATCGTCAACTACGCGCGTAACTGGAGCGGCAGCCTGGTGAAGTGGAGCCTGGCGCTCAACCAGAACATGGGCCCGCACAACGGCGGTTGCGGCACCTGCACCGGCCTCGTCACCGTCCAAGAGGGAGGGTCGCGGGCCGGCCAGGTGGACAACACGATCGAGTACTACACGACCGGCCACCTGACCAAGTTCGTGCGCCCCGGCGCGCAGCGGATCGACTCCAACAACACCGCCGTGCAGAACGTGGCCTGGCGCAACACCGACGGCTCCAAGGCACTGATCGCCCACAATGGAGGAACGGGAGCCCAGTCGATCCGGGTCAACTGGGGCAACCAGTCCTTCACGTACACGCTGCCCGCCCGCACCACCGCGACGTTCACCTGGACCGGCACCCAGTCCGGCGGCGGCGGTGGTGGGAGCACCGGTCCGATCACCGGCCTGGCCGGCAAGTGCGTCGACGTGGCGGGCGCTTCGACGGCGAACGGCACGGCGGTCCAGCTGTACGCCTGCAACGGCACCGGGGCGCAGCAGTGGACCCGCGGCGCCGACGGCACGGTCCGCGCGCTCGGCAAGTGCCTGGACGTCGCCGGCCCCAGCACGGCCGACGGCGCGCAGACCCATCTGTGGGACTGCCACGGCGGCGCGTCACAGCAGTGGACGTATACGGCGGGACGCGACCTGGTCAGCGCCTACGCGAACAAGTGCCTCGACGTCACCGGCAACAACTCGGCCGACGGCACCCGGCTCCAGATCTGGACCTGCACCGGCGCGGCCAACCAGAAGTGGAACGCGCCGGCCTGACGTGAGTGCCGCCGCTCCTCGGCGGCGGCCCTCCGGGGCGTACATCGGCGCGGCGACCGGGGCACGCCCACGGGGAGCCGGCACCACCCGGGGTGCCGGCTCCCTGCCGCGTCTCCTACTCCGTGCAGGTATCAGCGGTCCCGATGGCCGCGGCCGAGATGCCGCCGGCCGCCGCGAGCGACGCGCCGAACGACATCGGCGCCGCGGCCGCCGCCGCTCCGATCGCCGAGACCGTGCCGAGCGCTCCGGCCACGCACCCCCAGCTGAGGTCGAACTCAAGGTCTTCGTCGATCTCGATGGGCCCGACGTCGATGTTGATGTCGATGGCCCCGCTGGGATCCGAGTGGTTGACGGGGTCGCCGTTGACGAAGGCGTAGCGGGGTTGGTTCGGCAGCGGGTCGACCTGGGTCCAGTTGGCGTTGTTGGCGTCGTAGAAGCGGGTGCCGAACTTGTAGAGGGTGCCCGCGCCGTCGATGGTGTAGCCGGCGTCGTACTGGAACGGGTTGAACAGCGTGCCCGTCGCGTGCGCCCGCCGGCCGTACGGCTCGTAGATGTACGTGCTGACCAGCGCTCCTGAGCTGTCGGTCAGCCCGACGACGGAGCCGCGGCCGTCGAAGACGTAGTGGTAGGTCTGGCCGCCTTGGCGCATCGAGACCAGGTTGCCGCCCGGGTCACGCACGAAGGTGACGTCGCCCGACGGGCGGTCGACCGCGGTGATGCCGATCGTCCCAGCGGTGACGAAGCTGTCGCCGCCGCTGGTGTGCCACTGCGACTGGGCGGTGCCGGCGAAGCTCTGCGCCCGCGCCGGCCCGCCGGCCGGCGTGAGGCTGGTCGTCTGGTCGGTGGCGTTGTACCCGGCGGCGGCGACCCCGTAGGCGGTCGAGGCCGTCATGTTGCCGTTGGCGTCGTAGGTGGCCCCGCCCGTGTTGAGCTGGTCGGCGGTGTTGTAGCCGAAGGTGGTAGGCGTGCCGTTGCGGGTGCTGGTCCGCCTGTTGTGGTTGCCGTCGTAGGTGAACGACAGGTCCGCCACCGCCGGCGCGCCGCCGGGCGAGTCGGTGTAGTCGGCGGTGGTGAGCCGGTTGGCGTTGTCGTACGTGTAGTTGGTGACGCCGTTGTGCGTCGTCTCGCGCTGCCGCAGCGCCCGGTCGGTCCCACCGCTGGTGAAGAGGTAGTCGTAGTTGGTCAGCTGGACGTCCGCCGGGCTGTATGCCTCGATGCTCGTCACCCGCCCGGACGAGTCGTAGGCGAGACGCTGCTCGACGCCGCTCGGGTAGCGCACGACCTCGCGCCAGCCCCGGTGGTCGGCGTGGTAGGTGTAGGTGGTCTCCTTACCCTGCGGGTCTCGCACGACGTCGACCTCGTCGATCGTCGTGTACTCGTACTCGGTCGTGCCGCCAAGGGGGTCGGTCACCGACGTGACGTTTCCCTTCCGGTCGTACGTGTACGAGACGTCGTCGGTGCCGGGGCCCGCCGACGAGGTGAGCCGGTTGTCGCCGTCGTAGGTGAACGTCCACGAGCCGGCCCGGTCGGTGCGGGACTTGACGTTTCCGTTCCTGTCGTAGCTGTACGAGGTGACGAACCCGTCGTAGTCGGTGACCGTCTTCACCCGATCGAGCTTGTCGTAGGTGAACGAGCGGTCCTGGTTCTTGCCGTCGTCGACGTTCGCCGGCCGGCTCACGGCGTCGTAGGTGATCTCGACGTCGCCGAGTTGGGCTGGGCCGTGGTTGACGCCGGTCAGGTCACCGCCGGTGTAGGTGAAGTCGGTGGTCTGGCCGCGCGCGTTGGTCGTGCGGCAGACTTGCCCCTCCTGAGCCCCGGCGCAGCTCGCCCCGTCGAGTCCGTGGTACGTCGCGGAAACCGTGTTTTCCGTGGCGAGCTGGTTGACGCTCTGGCGCAGGTCGCCGTTCGCGTTCCAGGTGTGGGTCCGCCTGCGCGTCTGGGGATCGGTGTCGGTCCGCGGGCGGAACGGGACGATTCCCGGGCCGCCGGTGTCGTACGTCGCCGTCCACTGTGCACCGGTCGGGATCTGCGCCGAGGTCGGGTTGTTCCGGGTCGTGTCGTAGGCGAACGTGGTCGCCTCGCCGGCGGCGTCCGTCACCTCGGTCACGTTCGAGTTGGTGTCGAAGGTGGTGTTTTCCGTCTGCGCCTTGGCGTTCGTGACGCTGGTGACCCGATTGCCGCTGTCGTAGCGGTACGTGGTCTCGTGGCCGTTGGCGTCGGTGACCACGGTCTGGTCGTTGCCGGCACCGGGCAGGTTGTCGGTGTAGGCGAAGGTCGTGACGAAGTCCGCGGCGCCCATCTCGCGGGTCAGGCTCGTCACGCGGTTCTCACCGTCGTAGGCGATGCGGATCTCGCCGCCTTCGGGATCGGTGATCCGGTTGAGCCGGTCGCTCGAGTCGTACCCGTAGGCGGTGGTGTTGCCCTCGGCGTCGACCACGGAGGTGAGCTTCACGGCACCGGAGGGTGCGGTCGTATATCCATAGTCGACGGTGCGCGCGCCGTTGGGGTCGTTGAGCAGCTCGAGGCGGCCGCCGCTGACCGTGTAGTTCACCGGCCGCGACTTGGTGTCGACGACCTGGGTGGGGATGTTGTCGCCGTTGTAGGTGACGCCGTTGCCGCGGCCGTGCGACTCGACGTAGCTGTGCAGCTTCCCCTTCCTCGGCCCCGTGTTGTAGAAGTACAGCGCGTCGCCCGCCTTGTACCGGCCCCGGTCGTGCCGGAACGTCAGGGCGTAGACGCCGAAGCCACCGGCGTCTACGAACGACGCGTCGAGGTCGCCGGACGGGTCCCATCCGCCGCTGCTGTTCTTCTTGATGAGGCTGACCTCGCCGCTCTCGCCGTGGAACGTGAACGAGCCGCCCGGCCACTCGGACAGGTACACGGTGTCGGTGTAGCTGCCGCTCCATCCCCGCCCGAGCATGCCGGAGTCGGGGTTGAACGAGTTGTACGTGCGGTCGAGCGTGAGTGGCAACCCGGCCCCGGCGATCGACAGGTCGGTCGCGTGCAGCACGAGCGAACCCGAGGCCACGTTTACCCGCACCGACGAGCGGTCGGTCACGGCGGTGCCGGTGTAGGTGAAGAAGGGCCGGTCACCCGCGCCGAGGCGGGGGTTGACGGCGAACGGGCTCGTCACGGTGGCCGAGCAGTACGTCTCGGCACCGGCCGGGCCGGCGCAGGAGCGCACCTGCCAGGTATACGCCTTGCCCGGCTCCAGCACGTCGTCGGGCACGGTCCATCCGGCCGTGGCATTCTGGGCGACCGACACGTTGTGGCTGGCGATCTCGGTGTTCGTCGAGTCGCGCAACGAGAACCTGCCGATCCGGTTTTGCGGGTCGCCGCCGGGGAACCGGGCCGAGAACACCGGCCGCAGGGTGTCGACGACGGGGTTGCCTTGGTAGGAGAGCTCGGTGGGCGTGCCGGGCGTCGTGAAGTAGGTGACGTCGAGCAGCGGCGTGCCGAGACCGGTCTCTCCACTGTAGAAGGACTTGGCGTGGGTGGAGTTCGTCTCGCTGGCCAGGACGGCCAGGTTGCCGAGCGTGCCGGCTTCGCCGGCCCACTTCGCGGCCAAGCCGGTGATGTTGAGCTGCTTGTGCCCGACCTGGGCGGGGCAGGCCGTCTCGTCGCCGGCCGTGTTGGCCGAGCCCCAGGTGACGCCGTCACGCGCGGGCTGGGTGTTCCAGGTGATGCTCGCGCCGATGTGTGCCGAGCCCTGTACGGTCAGCGGCGATGCCGTGCAGCCGCCGGCCCCGCTCCAGACCTGGTAGAGCCGCAGCGTGGCGGCCGAGACGTTCTTGCCCTCGATGGGGGCGGTGTTCCACTGGAGGAACGAGCGCACCGGGCCGGTCAACGGCGTCGTGCCGGCGAAGAGGCGGTCTTCGCCGGCGTGGCTCGCCGTCGGGTGCAGCTGGTCGACGAAGGTGTCGAACACCAGCGTGAAAGACGTCGAAGGATCGATCGTCACCGGGTAGACAGTCTTGGGGTCCTCGAGGAAAGCCTGGTCAGGCGTGACGACCATGACGTAGCCGCCGCCGCGCCGCTCGAGCTTGGCGGTCACCTCGCCACGGTGCGCCGCGACGCCCGGCACCGTCGTCGGCGTGGCGTCGAACATGACCGGCGCGGTCGTGTAGCCGGCCACCGCGCCGCCGGCGTCGCGCAGGACAAGCCCGCCGGTGCCGTCCTGCACCGGCGTCAGGCCGTCGAAGCCCATCGGCAGCTCGTACCGTGGCCGGCCGGCGCCGCGCTCGGGGATCACGACCGAGATCTCGGTGCCGACGGTCGTCGCCTGGACGGCCAGGTCCGCGCCGTCGAAGACGCCGGCGTAGGTCGCGGTGTCGCCCGCGATCGCCGGCTTCGGCAGGTTGCCGCCGACGTCGAGCGTGACGCCACCGCCGTCCTTCCCGCCGAACGCCAGTGGTTCGCCCCCGCCGCCCGGCAGCGTGACCTTCCCGGGTACCGACTTCGGCCGCACCACGCCGTCCTTGACAACCAGGCGGGTATCGACCGGGAGCCAGCCGCCGGCGGCGCGCGCGCGGACCGGGGCGGAGGCGAGCTGGGCGGTGTACGTGCCGTCCGGGTTGGCGAAGACGGTCGAGGACTCGGAGCGCTCCTGGACGATCTCGACGCGCCGCCCGGTCCTGGCCGCCTCGGCCAGTGCCCGGTCGTGCGCGCTCGGTGCCGCGGCGGGCGTCGACGGGTCGGTGGCCGGGCTCAGGGCCCCCGAGCTCGGCCGGGTGGGCGGCACCCGCAACGCCCCCAAGCGAGGTATCGGGGTGCCGTCGACCGTCACGAGATCCGGGCCGGGTTGGGCAGACACGGCTTCAGGTGGCATCGCCACAATGACCGACGCTGCCACCAGACCGACCGCCGTGAGCGCCGATGCCCGCCTGACCGTTGGTCGGCGTAGGAACAGGGATCCGGACTTTCGCCACATGACAAACTCCCCACTGTTTCAAGAGGCTCGATGTCTAGCCGATCGACCGTACGGCTCCCCGTTGATCGCTAGTCAGGGCTCTTTGCAAAGGCTTTACGTATGGCTTTCCACGATCGCCCGGCGGCGGGTCGCGATCCGGGCCGCCAGGGCGGTGGCCGGGCCCACGATGACGAACGCGGCGGCCACCACCGCGACGTACACCCAGATAGGCCCGCGCGGGATCAGCGTGCCCAGCGCGACGGCCATCGGCAGCACCGTGAACGCCGCGATCGCCGTGCCCAGCCCCACCGCGATCGCGGCCAGGACCGCCGCCTCGGTGAGCAGCATGCGGCGGATCTGGCGGCGGGTGGCGCCGGCCAGCCGCTGCACCGCCAACTCGCCGCGCCGGGACAGCACCGCCACCGCCATGGTGTTGACGGCGGCGATCGCCGCGTACGCGATGGCGAGCAGGGCGACGAGGTAGCTGATCCAGCCCTGCACGTCGAGGCCGGCCTCGAACGAGGACCGCAGCGCGCCGCCACCGTCCACTGTGGTGCTCGGCCACTCCGGAAGCCCGCTGGACCTGCCCTGGACCAGCAGCTGCCGCGGCGCGCCAGCCGTCGTGTGTGGCGCCAGCAGCTCGGGCGGCACCACCATCCCGGCGTAGTGCGACGGGCTGTCCAGCAGCGCTACCACCGTGACGGGCACGCGCGCGCCGTCGCCGAAGCGCATCGTGACCCGGTCGCCGACCGCGATGTCGAGGTCTTCGGCCCGCTTCTCGGGCAGCGCGACGACGTCGCCGGAGAAGGCGTCCAGCGTGCCCTCGGACACCGGCACGTCCAATGCGGACGGTCCGACGCCGAGGATCGTGGAGGGGTCGCTGCCCTTGCCGTCGTACGGCTCGTCGAGCCATCCGCGGCTGGTCACCAGCGGGGTGGCCGCCTCGACGCCGGGCGTGCCCCGCACCTCGTCGACGAGGCCGGGCGCGATGCCGCCGGCCGTCGAGGTGATGACCGCGTCGGCGCGGAGCTGGTCGGTGTAGCCGGCGGAGGCCGCGGCCTCGTAGGTGGTCTGCGCGTACACGTTGCCGAGCGCGATCGCCACGCCCACGGTCAGCGGGGTGAGCACGGCGGCGAACTGGGCCGCCCGCGCGCGGAGGTTCACGGCCGCCAGCCCGCCGAAGCGCGGCAGCCGCGCCACGAGCCGGTCGATCAGCTCGGGGCCGACCAGCGCGACCGCGATCGAGCCGGTGAGCACCGCCGGGCCGCCGATGGCCAGCGCGATCTCCGGACCGAGGAACATCGTGGTGACCGCCAGCGCGACCGTGCCGGCCGCGAACACTCCGGCCAGGAGCCGCCGGATCGGTGCGACCGTCACCGGCGGGATCGCCGCCTCGGCCAGTGCCTGGATCGGCCGGGTACGCGCGGCGGGCAGGGCGGCGAGATGCGAAGCGATCCGCGCCATCACCAGCGAGACGAGCACCGCCCCGGCGAACGGGATCGGCCCCAGCCGGAACACCAGCGCCTCGGGCACCACACCCCGCGCGGCGCTGGCTTCGAAGACGCGGCTGGCGACGAACCACGCCGCGCCGGCCCCGCAGGCGGTGGCGAGCACGGCGACGGCCATCGTCTCGCGTACCACCATGCGGTGCACCTGGCGGGGTGTGGCGCCGCCGGCCCGCAGGAGGGCCAGCTCGCGGCGGCGCTGCCGCACGGTGAGGCTGATCGTGGCGGAGACGACGAGCGCCATGACCACGACCACCATGCCGCTGAAGATGCCCGCCACAAGGATCAGCGCCAGCCGGCTCGCCCCGACGCCGGCGAACTCGGCCGCGCCCCGGTCGGCGCCGGCGAGCACGACAAGCTCGGGCGGGAGCGCGGCGTCCACCCGCGCTGCCACCTCGCCGGCCTCCGCACCCGGCGTGAGGAGCACACCGATCGCGTCCACTGTGCCCGGTCGGGGCGCGAAGCGGGTGGCGTCGGCGGTGGAGAAGAACACGGCGGGCGCGTCGACCGGCCGCTGTGCGCGGGCGATGCCGGTGACGGTGAACTCGCGCGGTGTGCCCGAGACGAGGATCGTGATCCGCTCCCCGAGCCTGCCGCTCTCCACCACGACCTCTCCCGTGGCTCGCGGCTCGCGTCCGTCCACAATGGTGTAGGGCGTGAGCGCGGCCGACGCCCAGTCGTGGCCCAGCCGCGAGTCACCCACCGGAAACGAGATGTCCGGGATCGCGCGGGCCACGCCGGGCACGGCCGCGACGGCGGCGACCAGGTCACCGTCCACACGGGAGCGTTCCGGGTACGCGACCCGCTCGTGCTCCTGGTCCGGCAGCTTGAACCCCTGCTCGCCGGCGACCACGACCGGCGCGCCGGCCAGCCGCTGGGCGGTGGAGTCGAGGCGGATCGCGGTCTCGAAGAGGCCACCGCAGGTGACGAGCAGCGCGGTGCCGAGCAGCACCGCCACGAACGTGGCGAGCGACGCCGCCGCACGGTGGCGGAGGCTCGCGAAGGCGATCCGGTTCACCGCGCACCGTCCACAGTGGTGCCGAGGCGGGTGAGGCGCTCCGCGACGGCTGGCGCGGTGGGCCGCCCCAGCTGGTCGACGATGCGGCCGTCGACGAGGAAGAGCACGTGGTCCGCGTACGAGGCGGCGACCGGGTCGTGCGTCACCATCACGATGGTCTGGCCCGCGTCGGCGAGGTGCCGCATCAGCCCCAACACCTCGGCGGCCGTGCGGGTGTCGAGCGCGCCGGTCGGCTCGTCGGCGAACGTCACCGCGGGCCGGCTCGCGAGCGCCCGAGCGATCGCCACCCGCTGCTGCTGCCCGCCGGAAAGCTCGGCCGGCCGGTGGCGCACCCGGTCGCGCAGCCCCACCCGCTCGATGACCTCCGTGACCCACCTCTTGTCGCTGCGGCGGCCGGCGAGCAGGTCGGGCAGCGTGACGTTCTGCCAGACGTCGAGCGCCGGCATCAGGTTGAAGGACTGGAAGACGAACGCGACGCGGTCCCGCCGCAACACGGTCAGCTTCGTCTCGCTGAGGCCGGCAAGACGGGTGCCGGCGAGCGTGACCTCCCCCGAGGTCGGTGCGTCGAGCCCGGCCGCGCAGTGCAGCAGCGTGCTCTTACCCGACCCCGAGGGCCCCATGACGGCCGTGAAGGTGCCGGCCGGAAAGTCGACGGTCACCCCGTCGAGCGCGGTGACCGCACTCCCACCCCGGCCATACGTCTTACGGACCGCCGCCATCCGCACCGGCGCGGTCACGGCGTCCACCCACTCTCTCGCGCCAGCGCCCGCCGGGCCGCGTGCAGCGCCCCGGTGACCCACCAAACCGCGAGCACCACGGGCCCACCGGTCAGCACCGTCCAGATCCACCACGGCGCGACGAGGTCACCCCCGATGACCACGATCATCGCCCACACGACGAACTGCACCGCGCAAGCGACGATCCACACGATCGCGCTGACCCGCGCGGCGAGCAATGCGGCCGGCTTTCCCATTGTCTTTCCCCTTCCCAGCTCCCGATCTCTGCACTAGAGCCTGCGGTCGCCGGGTGGGTCGGGGCAGTAGGGCTAAGCCCCCTATCGAGGTAGCACTTCACCTCCGGCCAGCTTCGTGGATCCCTTGAGCTACCGCGACGCCCGCCGTGGTCCAGACCGCTGCTCCCGCGGCCTCACCCATCCGCCGCCGGTCACGGTCACCCCACACCGCGCTGCCGTGGGCAGGGTGATCTCAGCGGCCGACAAGCATTGGATCCACCCGGCTGCGGCGAAGATCGTTCCGCAAGCTGGTGCGCCTTGTCGCCAACGCGGCGGCGAGCAGATCGCGGGCGTCCGTGACGTTATGACATGCTGACCCGACCCATCCCTGCCAGGCGACCCCATGAACCCGAACCGCCACGACCAGGACGGCCC
Organism: Phytohabitans sp. LZ39; assembly: GCF_059359075.1. Classification (NCBI taxonomy): domain Bacteria; kingdom Bacillati; phylum Actinomycetota; class Actinomycetes; order Micromonosporales; family Micromonosporaceae; genus Phytohabitans; species Phytohabitans sp. LZ39. The sequence goes on from NZ_JCADBM010000017.1 coordinate 240,646, forward strand.
GAGGGCACCTCAACCCCCGCTAATACCCCGTGGAGCCATGCCGCAGGACCGCGGTCTTCCGCGGTCCGGACTACGGTCGAGCGCATGATTCCCGACATCCACATCGTGTTCGACTGC